>CAZGON010000105.1:0-12783 GCA_964527085.1 uncultured Candidatus Competibacteraceae bacterium | reverse complement strand
TGCGGTGGATAACGCCTTTAAAGTCATGTCCTAACCATATGCTCAATTGCTATAGCACAATAATTTCTACGGATTCTCTAGCAGGCAGTTCCTTATCCAATTTCAATCTTGCCACCCGGCAAAACAGTCGTTTTAAGATGTAATGCAGATTGCATCGCTCTTATCTCCTATTCAGTACTGACTAAGCTGGCTAGCATAGTGAATTTTCTTCTATATAGCGCTTAATTCGCATTTAAGCATGATTTTTTTTTAAGAATCTACAATCTATTGAACCCGCAATTTATGCAGGGTCGATATTTCTCATTGCCCGAATAACGGCCAGCTCGCCTGCTTTGCCTTCTGAGGCATTATCAAATTCCATCCCAATTATTCCAGTGAAGCCTTTGTCTTTGATCCGTTTGATAATGGGTTGATAGTTAATTTCGCCAATACCCGGCTCAACACGGCCTGGATTATCAGCTATTTGGAAGTAACCAATTTGGTCATAGGCAGCGTCTAAATTTTCGATTAAATCGCCACCGTGTATTTGTTGATGCCAGAAATCGTAAAGTAGTCTGACTGATGGCATATCAACGGCTTTGGTCATTTGGTAACCATGAGCGATTTCCGTCAAAAACGTACCAGGCCAGCCTTTGTGATTAATCGGCTCAACCGCCAGGATAATTCCTTCTTTAGCGGCAACTTCACCAGCCCATTTCAGGTTTTCAATCATATTTGCGGTTTGATAATCGCGGTGCATTGATGAATGTGCGGTGCCAGATAGTGTTGTGACATAAGTGGCCCCAACCCGTTTAGCAACTTTTGCGGTATCGCGGACCTCTTGCATCAAACGGTCGCGTTCAGCTTTAGTGTTTAAAACAAAGGTCGGTTGGTCATATCGCATAGTATTGACGATGACGCCCATTTGCATTTCGTTATCTCTAAGTGCCTTACCAACAGCGTTTTGCACCTCAATAGGTCTACTTGCCATCCAGTTGTCTTCCATTGCAGTAAAACCTTGCTGCGCCATGAAATTCACTTGCTGAACAGGGTCATATCCTGCGTGATAGCGAAACATGCCTTTATCAGGACTCAACAAACCGAGGTGTGGTGCGAAGTGCATTGAAAAGTTTTCTCGGTTAGTTGCTGCCTGACTAGTTTGCGCACTAAATCCAGTGCCAGCTGCAGCCGCAACAGCGACAGTTGCAGTTGATACGATAAAATCTCTTCTATTCATGGTTTTATCCTTTAGATCTTGCTTGCTGGTTAACCGTTTTCTGCTATCTATCGAAACGGGTGATCAATAAATTCATTGTTGGCATGATCACGAGTACCATGAGTGGCACCATGACCAGGCTCATTATTAATGTCTGGACTGGTACTGGTTTACTGCTTAACAACGGTTCAAAAATGAGTGTCAGCAGCGTGATCAGCGGATACACGCCCATCCATGTGCTGACTAATGTGATGGTTTTGACTCTTCGTGAAGAAACCTTTACTTTCTTCATCAGCTTTCCCTCTATCTCATCGCATTCCATGTGGCGACGTTCTCGCGTAAATGGACAATGCTTGTGGTGCCTGGAATGACGATAATGTTAGGTGAACGTTCTAGTAGCCACGTTAATGCCTGTTGAGAAGGTAGTGCAGCCCCTTGTTTCATGGGATGCGCACCCAAGGGTCCGTAAGGAATATAGGCAATCCCTTTTGACGCAGTGTAGTCGACCAACTCACTATCCTGTCGTTCGTTTTGGTTGAAGCGATTTTGAACGGAAGCAATAGGCGCTACCGATAACGCAGCGTCAAGCTGCGTTTGAGTAACATTTGAAAGCCCAATATGCTTGATCTTCCCAGCTTGTTTGGCCTCGGCCAGTGCCTGCACAGACAATTCAATTGAGACCTTTGGGTCAACCCGATGCAACTGAAACAAGTCGATTTGTTCAACCTTTAAATTAACTAATGCTAAGTCAATTTGCTCATGTAATGTTTTTGCACTACCGTCAATAACGATATTGCCGGGAACAGGCTTTGTGACCCCACCTTTAGTGGCTATCACGGGTTTCACATTCAGGTTTAGAAATGCCTCACCGATAATTTTGTCAGCCCACCCTGGGCCATAGGCATGAGCTGAGTCGAAAAAGTTCACGCCAAGATTTACAGCCTCTGTAAGTAACTCGATGCCTTGTTGCCAATCCGGATAAGGACCAAAATTACTTGGTTGTCCAGTTAATCGCATGGCGCCATAGCCAATACGATTGACCGTTATGTCACCACCTAAATTAAATGTTTCATTGATGTTTTTCATAGGACTCTCGTTAGTTTTGGGTAAGTCGATTCAGTAATGAGAAGTATAAAGAGCTGTAAAATATCCGGTAGACGGGTAACATTGATATCTGTTATACGTATTACGTATGAGTAAACCATTAGACCGAATCACTCTTTTAGAGACCTTCGTCTGCATCGCCGATAAGGGCAGCATCAGTGCGGCGGCGCGCGATCTTGGGCTGTCTCAACCGTCTGCAAGCCGGCAGCTTGCCGAATTGGAGACGCGATTGAACGTACAGCTAATACGGCGTAACACCCACTCTTTAGCATTGACAGATATGGGCCTTGAGCTTCTAACCGATGCGAGACAGCTACTAGATAGTTGGGAGGTTCTTGAGGAGAAACACCTGACTGGCGAAAGTCGTATGCAAGGCAAATTGAAAGTCGTTGCACCTATCGCGCTGGGTCAATTGCACTTGGCTCGTATCGCCTGGCAGTTCCAAATCGATCACCCTGGAGTAAGCATCAACTGGCAACTTGACGATTATCCTATACGCTTCGCTGAAGTAGGATGTGATTGTTGGGTGAAAGTCGGTCCTGTGCCCGATGAAACGTTGATTGTCCGCCGCCTTGGTTCGGTCGAGCGCCTGCTTGTGGCTTCAAAAGCACTTATTGCCGAATATGGTTTACCAAGTTCACCAAAGCAGGCTGAGAAATTGCCACTGGTGTCACTAGAACCCTTTGAAAAGGACCAAATTCCTCTCAGTCAAAGCGATGGATTTACAACCATCATTCATCCAGAACCGCGTATGCAGACCAACAATGTTTTTGCATTAAAGGAAGCTGCACTGATGGGGTTGGGCATGGCGATCATGCCGCGTTGGTTTGTTGCCGACGAACTCATCAAGGGAGATCTAGTTGACTTGCTGCCGACCTGGCGTGCGCCATCTTTGGATATTCATGTCGCCTATTTGCCAGGGAGACACCAGACGTTGCGCTTGCGAACCTTGCTAACTACATTAGAGGCAAAAGTTCAGACAATTGAAGGCATTAATCTCACGGCTTGAGCGTCCACTCTTGTCCAAGAACTTGCCTAATATCGCTCCGCTTAACCGGCCGCCGAGGAGCGCTAGCGACACAGGCGGTCAGGTTGATTTGGTGCTTAGGCCAAACATAGGTTTTAAGCAACACGAGTTTCAATAGGTGTAACGTGGATATCAGCGTAGTGCTGTCGGAGTTGCCAAAGATCATAGGCGTTTTGCAGCCTGAGCCAGTGAGCTGCATTCGGCTTGCCAAATGCTATTTCAAGCCGCAACGCCATCTCCGGCGTAACCACACCACGACCGTTGAGTACCTTAGAAAGCGTTTTTCGGCTTATACCCAAATGACGGGCAACGTTGGTGACAGATAACCCTAAAGGCGCAATAACTAATTCTCTCAGAATCTCGCCTGGGTGAGCGGGATTATGCATACTCATAAGCTAACCTCGTCAATGGTAATCTTCATAATTCACAGTTTCTGCATCACAGCCCACAAAGCAAAATGTTACGCGCCAGTTACCACTTACCTTAACCGCCCAAATACCTTCACGATTACCCGTAAGTTTGTGTAATCCGAGACCGGGCAAATGCATATCCTCCGGACTTTCTGCTTGATCTAAGTTAGAGAGGATTAGCCGCAGTCGTGTCGCGTGTTTCGCCTGAATGCCTGACTTGCTACCCATTTGGTAGAACCTTTGTAGACCTTTGTGAGCAAAACTCTTGATCATTAAAAGATTGTAACTGTCAAGGTTACGTTATGCAACCTTATAGGTTACATTTCCTGACTACGAGGCTTAACAGCTCTTCTAAAGAGTAAAGAATCCTTTTTAGCAAGTTTTTTAGCACCATAAAACAAATTACTGAACTATTAAATCATTCGATTGACTAATTCGTTTGACTGATTTTTGGTGCCTTCAAAATTATATTCTGAACAAAAACCTATCCAAAATATAAACAAGATGATTGAAGAAAATTTTGACAAACGTGGTGAAGCAACCCGTCAAGCGCTGATCAAAGCCGGTCTAGAGTTATTCGGTGAATATGGATTTAAAGCCACCAGTACCCGGATGCTGGCCGAACATGCCAACGCCAACATTTCCGCCATTCCTTATTATTTTCGCAGCAAGGAAGGACTTTATACCGCAGTTATCGAATACATAGCACAACAGATCCAACAGAAACTTGGTCATTCTTATACATCAGTGCGAGCGGCTTTAGAAAAGCCTGAGCTGAACAACGATGAAGCGCAAACCCACCTCATCACCATGATGGATTCTCTCGCTCATCTGTTTGTAGAGAGCGAAGAAGCAAAAAGCTGGGCGCTCATCATACTGAAGGAGCAGATAAAACCAACCCCTGCCTATAACATTCTCTACGACAACGTCATGAAACATGAGCATAGGGTTTTGAGCGCGTTAATTGCCCGCATGATTGGCGGCAAACCAGACGACGAGATCGCCATCATAAAAGCCCATATGTTAATTGGACAGGTACTAATTTTTTTGTCAGCTCGCGAGGCGCTTCTCAGAAGGCTGGGTGTAAAACAATTGACCTCTCAGCATATAAGTCTGATTAAAGCGTTGCTCTGGAAACACGCTATCGCTTGCATCCAAGTGGAGGAGATACCATGAGCAAACTCTTGTTCGGCATCATCATCGGTGGTTTGCTGGTAGTCGGTGGATGGCAAGTGTATCAGCACTTGCAACAAGACGATCCTGAAGATGGGCTAACCCTTTACGGTAATGTGGATATCCGGGATGTGGCTTTAGCCTTTAGGGTATCCGGGCGTATTGCCCAGATGCAGTTTGAGGAAGGTGACCGAGTTAATAAAGGCACGGTGGTCGCCACTCTCGATAAAGATACCTTTGAGGAAGAGCTTGCCGTGGCTAACGCCGAGCTGGCCGAGGCGCAAGCGGCCCTCAAAAACGCCGAGCGGGATTTTCAACGCAACGCTAGACTGGTAAAAAGCGGCACGGTTTCACAATCGTTATATGACGAAGCGCTGGCCAATAGAGATGCCAGCCGCGCCCGGGTGCTAACTGCCCAGGCTCGTATTGAGCAGGCCCAAACAGCGTTGGCAGATACCGAGCTTCATGCGCCCTCCGCTGGGGTGATACTGACTCGAGTGCGGGAACCTGGTTCTATTGTAAACGCCGGACAACCGGTTTACACGCTGGCGGTGGATGATCCCGTCTGGGTACGTACCTATGTCACTGAACCTAATCTAGGACATATTTATCCCGGTCAACCGGCGCGTATCTATACCGATTCCCAGCCTGATAAACCTTATCAAGGCCAGATCGGGTTTATTTCTCCGCAAGCGGAATTCACTCCAAAAAATGTTGAAACCACCCAGCTGCGTACCGATCTCGTCTATCGCCTACGGGTTATTGTCGATAATCCAGATCAGGGTCTGCGCCAGGGTATGCCGGTCACGGTAAAGATCGACACGATTACTCCCCCACCAACCGACATCAGCGGGGAAAAAAATGGAAAATAAGCCATTGGTCAGCATCGAGTCCGTTAGCAAACGCTTCAAGGGAAGCGATAAACCGGCATTAAACAATATCTCAGCCAGCGTTACGACCGGCAAAATGACCGGACTGGTGGGACCCGACGGTGCGGGCAAAACCACGCTGATTCGGCTTATCACCGGGTTACTGCATACCGATGCTGGTACCATCACCGTTGCTGGTTTTAATAGCAAAACCCAGGCTGAAGAAATTCACGAAATCATCGGCTATATGCCGCAGAAATTTGGCTTATATGACGATTTAAGCATCATCGAAAATCTTCGGCTGTATGCCGATTTACGTCATGTGGTGAGCCGGGAGCGAGAAGAAAAATTCGCTCAACTTCTGGATTTCACCGATCTCAACCGTTTTCAGTCCCGGCTGGCCGGCAAACTCTCTGGCGGCATGAAGCAAAAGCTGGGACTAGCCTGTGCCTTGCTAGGCGACCCGAAACTATTGCTGCTGGATGAACCCAGCGTCGGCGTTGATCCTATCTCCCGACGGGAACTATGGAAGATGGTCGAGGCGCTGTTAGAAGGCGGCATGGGCGTGGTTTGGTCAACAGCTTATCTGGATGAGGCAGAGAAATGCGACACGGTAATTTTACTCACTGATGGACAAAAACTGCACGACGGTCCGCCTGCCGATCTGTTGCAAACGGTAGCAGGCCGCACCTTTCAGATTCGTGGTGTACAACAACACAACCGCCGTGCAGTATTGATGCGTACCCTGCGCAGCGATGGCGTCCTAGATGGCGTCATTCAAGGCAAGCAGGTACGGGTGGTGATGGGTAAAGAGCAGCAAAAACCATCCCTTGACGCGGTGGCACCCGGTGAAAATGCCCAATGGCGCGCGGTAAAACCCTGGTTTGAGGATGCCTTTATCGATACCCTAGGTGGCGGCCCCGGCGGGCGCTCGTTATTAGCCGAGCATATGGCTGCCAAATCGGGAAGCCAACAACCGGTGATTGAAGCCAAGGGACTGACCAAACGTTTTGGCGATTTTACCGCAGTCCAGGATAACACCTTCAGCATCCATCGGGGTGAGATTTTTGGGCTGCTAGGCCCTAATGGGGCTGGCAAATCCACCACCTTTAAAATGATGTGCGGTCTTTTACAACCCAGCGAAGGAAAAGCGTTGGTTACTGGACTGGATTTGAAAACGGCGACTTCCCAAGCCCGTAGCCGCATCGGCTATATGGCGCAGAAGTTTTCCCTGTATGGTCATCTCACGGCATTGCAAAATCTTAGATTTTTTTCTGGTTTGTATGGCTTGTCTGGCAAAACCCAGCGCGAACAGGTTGCCATGATGATCGACATTTTTGATTTAAAAAAACACAGCAAACAGAATGCCGGCGAACTTCCTCTTGGTTTTAAGCAGCGTTTGGCCTTGGCCTGCGCCGTTATGCACCAGCCGGATGTATTGTTTCTGGATGAACCCACCTCGGGGGTAGATCCAATCACCCGCCGGGAATTTTGGACCCATATTAACGGTATGGTGGAAAAGGGGGTAACAGTAATGGTGACCACCCACTTTATGGATGAGGCGGAATATTGCGACCGTATTGGGCTGATCTATCGCGGCGAAAATATCGCCACCGGCACACCGGATGATCTGAAAGAGCACATCCGCTCTGATGATATTCCGTATCCTACCCTGGAAGAGGCGTTTATAACACTGGTACGCCGCAGCGACGCTGAACGGGAAGCAGCCGAAAAACGGGAGGCTGCTTAATAATGCCGCTGCGCCGCCTGAAAGCCCTCATTATAAAAGAAAGCCTACAGATAGTGCGTGATCCCAGCACCATCTTGATCGCTGTTGTATTGCCAGTGTTACTGCTGTTTATCTATGGTTACGGCGTAAATCTAGACAGCAATCGGGTTAAGGTGGGGCTTGTTATAGAAGCACGCGGGCAGGATATAGTAAGCCTTGCTGAAGCATTTACCAATTCGCGCTTTTTGGAGGTGACCCTCGCACGGGACCGCCATGCCTTGGAGGATGATCTCGCCGCAGGTCGACTGCGTGGCATTATCGTCGTGCCCCAAGATTTTACCGCCGAGGCGGCATTGGCTGATGAAAGCGCCAGCCTGCAGGTAATTGCCGACGGGTCAGAACCCAACATTGCTTCTTTTGTGCAAAATTATGCCAGAGGCGTGTTGCAGGTCTGGCTGACCCATCAGGTGGAAGACCGGGGCCGCGATATTGCCGAGTCACTCATCCAACTGGAGCCGCGCTATTGGTATAACCCGGAGCTGAAAAGCCGTAATTTTCTAATACCCGGTTCTATTGCCATTATCATGACGCTGATCGGTACCCTGCTGACCGCGCTGGTGATTGCCCGGGAGTGGGAACGCGGCACCATGGAAGCCATGATGGCCACCCCTATTTCCATCACCGAGATTCTGATTGGCAAACTGATCCCTTATTTTGTGCTTGGCATGGGTTCCATGCTGCTCTGCACCGCGGTTGCTATCTTCTTTTATGAGGTACCCTTCCGAGGAACATTGCCTGCCTTGATAGCAGCGGCTTCGGTATTTTTAGTCGCAGCTCTTGGACAGGGGTTATTGATTTCTTCGTTGGCTAAAGATCAGTTTGTTGCCTCGCAAATGGCGCTAATGTCGGCCTTTCTCCCGGCCTTTATGCTATCAGGATTTATTTATGAAATTAGCGCCATGCCAGCGCCGATTCGAGCCCTTAGCCATGTGGTGGTCGCCCGCCATTTGGTCACTAGCCTGCAGACGATTTTCTTAACGGGCAACATTTGGCCCTTACTGCTGTCCAGCATGGGCGCCATGACTATTATCGGCATGGTCTTTTTTCTGCTCATTGCCCGCAAAACCCGCAAAAGGCTGGACTGATGATGGCCAACACAGCATTTGCAACCCGGATTCCCGCCCTGATCATCAAAGAGCTGCTAACCCTGTTTCGTGATCCCAGAGGTCTTCTGGTGCTCATCATGCCACCCTTGCTGCAGCTGATGATCTTTGCCTTTGCGGCTACCCTGGAGGTAAAAAATGTATCACTGGCCATTCACAATCAGGATAGCGGTACCCATAGTTATGAGGTCATCCAGCGCCTGAGCGGCTCACCGACGTTTACCCACATCGTATTTCTAAATAGCGAAGCCGCCATCCAGCCGATAATCGATCAACAACATGCCTTAGCCGTTATCAGTATTCCACAGAACTTCTCCCGCAATATCGAGGCTGACATACCCGCTAGCCTACAGGTCATCCTAGACGGTAGGCGTTCCAACGCCGCACAGATTGTGAGCGGCTATATTGCTAACATCATCAGCCGTTATGATAGCGAGCTGGCAGCCCAGCAGGGCCGCGAACCACCTCCAGCTATCATCATTGACCGCAATTGGTTTAATGAAAACCTGCTCTATCTTTGGTTTACCATTCCCTCCCTAGTGGGTATCCTCTCCATGCTAGTGGCGCTGATGGTAACTTCACTGTCGGTAGCACGAGAAAGGGAATTAGGCACCTTCGACCAGTTACTGGTGTCGCCCCTTACACCTTTTGAAATTTTGCTGGGTAAGACCGTTCCCGCCATCCTTATCGGAGTGGCTGAAGGACTGGCTATAGCAACGGTGGGGGTCTGGTTGTTCGGTGTCCCCTTTACCGGTTCGCCACTGCTGCTGATAGTGGCCATGTTTACCTTTGTGCTGTCTACGGTCGGGGTCGGATTATTTATTTCCGCCCTCTCGAAAACCCAGCAGCAGGCTATTCTTGGGGCCTTTATTTTTATGGTGCCCGCCGTCACCCTGTCCGGTTACGCCGCACCTGTTGAGAATATGCCGCCGTGGCTGCAGTGGCTAACCTGGCTAAATCCCCTTAAGCATTTTTTAATTACCCTAAAAGGTCTCTTTCTCAAAAACATGCCGTTTGTCGATGTATGGGCCAATACATGGCCACTGTTAGTCATCAGCGCTATTACCCTACCTATTGCCGGTTGGTTTTTTAGTAAACGAATAGAGTAACAGTAGAAAGCGGTAGCTCCCATGCGATTAAAAACATCGGCAAAGCGCCTATTTACATTTCGGCTTTTTGCAATATCCCTTACGATTCCAATGAAACTGTAAAAAGAGTACTCATATAAACGCCACCCTCAATGCCGACAATGATGTACTTCGACAATGGTATGCACCAATCCCAACTGACTAGGAATCAAATTTTTGTAGTGCTCTGGTGGCTTAGGTTCATCGGTCACTACTGTTATGCTTGCGGCATAAAGCCCAGGGCCGATGGACCACATATGAAGATCAGCGACACGGTTATCAGAATCTTTCTCGATGACGCTGGCAACCCTTTCCCGTAATATTAAAGGCGCTTGTACGTCGAGCAGTACACCACTAGTATCACGCATTAACCCCCATGCCCAGCGGGCAACCAGCAGAGCGCCCACAATACCCATGAGTGGGTCCATCCATGTAAAAT
Source organism: uncultured Candidatus Competibacteraceae bacterium (assembly GCA_964527085.1). Taxonomy (GTDB): domain Bacteria; phylum Pseudomonadota; class Gammaproteobacteria; order Competibacterales; family Competibacteraceae; genus CAYRGG01. The sequence continues at coordinate 2,547 of CAZGON010000105.1, read as the reverse complement.
CAAAAAATTTTCCTGCTAGTAAAGCAAATATCGCTAACAATGACGTCAAAGCATCGGCGATAACGTGTAAATACGCTGAGCGCAAATTGTGATCTATGTCATGGGAATGATGGTGATGATGATGATGATGATGATGGTTATGGTGATGGTGGTGATCATGGCTAGAGTGCTGCGGGACATCTCCCGAGTCCCCTTGATGACTGAGAATCACGGCGCTAACAGCATTCACGATAAGTCCAAAAACGGCAACCCCAATGGCTTGATCAAAACTAATGGCGACAGGATGATAAAAGCGAATGAGACTTTCCCATGCCATCAATAAAGCAAACAACGCTAACAAAACCGCGCCGGTAAATCCGCCTAAAGCATTTACCTTGCCGGTTCCAAAACTAAAACGGGCATCGCTGGCATGCCGTCTAGCGTACACATAGGCAATCACCGTGATACCCAACGCCAGGGTATGGGAACCCATGTGTAAGCCATCCGCCAACAAGGCCATGGAGCCATATGCGACGCCTCCAATCAGCTCGATGACCATAGTGACTGCTGTGATAGCGATGACGATGAGGGTTCGGCGTTCACCAGGTTTGGCAACTTCTTGACCAAAGGTATGATCATGCTGCCAGGAATCAAGAGAATGAGTATGCACTAGATTAGTTTCCCTATTGGGCAATAGTGGGCCGGTGAAATTGTACAAATTAATGCCCATAATGATAGGCACTTTTTTTTGATCTCTGCTACCAAAACATGAAGAGCTCACATATCCGAGCGTCTTGCGATGAATGAACTTCGCACCGCTCCCCTTCTTTTTATCGATTGCCAAACAACCGGCCCCTACGCTAACGGAGGCAATTTGCTGGAGTTGGGCTGGCAAAGCCGCTTTGATGGACGCCCCCCAGAGAAATTCAGCGCTACGGTGCAACTTCCAGACGGGGCTACCATTCCTGCGCGAGTACGCCAGCTCACCGGATTGGACGAATCCGATTTAGCCCAAGCACTTTCTCGGCAACAAATGCGCGAGCGACTCCTTGCAACCCTCGATGCGGTTAAACCTATTACATTGGTTATTCATTACGCACGTTTTGAACGCCCCTTTTTAAAAGCGCTGCTGGGAAATCAGTGTCCAACTATTTATTGCACCTATGATATTGCCCAGCGTGTTTTAGCGAGACTCCCGAGCTATGGTATCGCAAGCCTTGCAGGCTACTTCGGTGCTCATCTTAAAAAACGCAACCGCGCTCATCACCATGCGGCTGCGACTGAAGCCATTTATGATGGCCTCGTGGAACAATTGGAAAGGCGGGGAATCATCAATTTTACTGACCTTGATGCATTATTGCAGGAACCTAACCCTCGCCGCCGAGACCGTCGCTGGGTATTTTCGCTGCCCCCCAGTGCGCGTTTAGAACTCCCTAAACAACCAGGCGTTTATCGTTTCCAAGATGCAAGGGGGCGGGTGCTTTATGTGGGTAAAGCCACCTCTTTAAAAAACCGCGTCAATAGTTATTTTCAAAAACGCCGGGGACTCTCTACCCTGCACCGGGAGCTGTTAACCCAGGTAGCTCAGGTGGATACCAGCGTGTGCGCCACGACGGTCCACGCGGCGTTGCTGGAATGCAAAGAAATTCAACGCCATGATCCTCCTTACAACCGTCGCTTGAAAACAGTGGGACGGCAATTGGCCTTTTGCAACCATTCTTTAGAGCAGATAGCAACCGACTGGAACCTGCTGTTTTGTATAGGTCCTTTTCCGAGTCCTTGGATACCACAAAGCTTAAACAGTCTGTTCCATTTACTGCAGGGCCATCATAGGGATGACAACGGGCTGTTTTCGAATAGCGTGGCAACGGTCGACCTAGAACAGGGTCTCGATGATTTTCGAGAAAAACTTGCTTTAAAGAAACTAAGGTCCCCACGAGATTTATTGGCGCAGGGTTTACGATTACTTAGGCGCACCGATTCTGCCGATGGGCAGGAAAACACTGTTGATCAAGACAACGACGTGACTGATCTCACCCCCGCCAAACTCAGTGAACGCTGCCAGCGTATTTTGTTAAATGCAGCCCAGCACTATCGACGTGCCCACGGGCTTACCCGTTTACTCAATACCGAAGTGCATTGGCGAGAGACAAACGTACACCATATAATTCGCTTACGTGACTACGTCAAAATCTCTATAGAGGCAGAAAATTGGGCCGGCCTTGGCGTCGAAATCTATGATTTAGCCCGTACTCTACTCAGCGAAATCCATCGGCTACGGGCGTCTGGAGTATTGGTCAATATACAATCATCAACCCATCACGCGACCAATCCAAAAGACCAGTCACAAAATTAAGCTAACCGAGTAGCGACCTGAAAAAAATAGGCGGGAAATTTGCTCTCACAAGCTAATTTTACCTTGCGCATACCTCAAGCCTGACGCTGTTTTTAGCTATGATTGTGAGGAGCTGGTATTTGGTAAAAACCCAGCATCGCGCACCTGCTCAAGGGTATATCTGGCTTTCCGCACGTCTTGCTAAGGGATAAGGAATTTTGTTATGTCAGAGG
>CAZGON010000104.1:0-13154 GCA_964527085.1 uncultured Candidatus Competibacteraceae bacterium | reverse complement strand
TTCTTGTTTAAAATTTGAGGAACTCGGACAGGAGTATTAAATCTAATAATTGGCAAATCCAAATTTATAAAAAAAAGGGCGAACTATGTCGCCCCAAACCACCATCCCATAGGACCGGTTTAACCCGGTCTTCTTGCTGGGATTCAAAAAATCAATACTTAGTTTTTCTAGTATAGCAGTATTGTTGTCATAAAACTTACATATAAATACCACCATTGACATTGATTTGTTGGCCTGTGATGTAATCACCATCGGCAGCCAAAAACAAAACAGCCTTAGCAATTTCTTCCGCGGTCCCAAAACGGCCTTGAGGAATTTGTGCAATTAATTTTTGCTGTACCTCTTCACGGATGCTAGTGACCATCTCCGTAGCAATAAAACCGGGCGCTACCACGTTGACGGTAATATTGTTTTTAGCCAATTCTAAAGCCGCTGATTTAGTAAAACCAATAAGTCCTGCTTTACTGGCTGCATAATTTGTCTGCGCATAATTACCTTTTTGCCCAACAAAAGAGCTAATACTGATAATACGTCCGTATTTCTTTTCCAGCATGGTGGGCAATGCAGCGCTGGTCACATAATAAACGCTATCTAGGTTTGTTTTGATAACTTCGTGCCATGCCTCATCCGTGAGCTTCTTAAAAAACGCGTCGCGGGTGATACCCGCATTGTTGACTAAAATGTCAAGTGTTCCGAAATGCGTAATGGTCTGTTCTACTAAGCCACGGGCAGAGGAACTTTCCCCCACGTCGGCTTGCGCCACAAACGCTTCACCGCCCATGGATTTTATTTCTTCGGCGACGGCTTTAGCTTCATCAGCCCCACTGCGATAATTTAAAGCAACTTTTGCTCCCTCTGTGGCTAGCATTAAGGCGATGGTTTTGCCAATGCCTCGGGAACCACCCGTCACTAGCGCAACCTTGCTATCCAATTTACCCATCGAGTTTCCCCCCGAATGACAGTTGAAATTCGTGTAGCAAGCTAGCTCGATAGTGTAAAAGTAATTATCACACCGAGTCAATCAAACAAATTTTTTAACCACTCGCCCTCCCGTCATTCTCGCCATGGACTGGCGAGAATCCAGCGCCATGGACGGCAAGCATTGGAGTTAGCTTTTTTCTACAAGTTGACAGGGGCAACCACAGGCTATTATTAATTTTCAATTTCTTTAAAACTCACAATAAACATCACAAGGCTCAAGCAATATGACTGATTTCAGAGGAAAAAATGTACTTATTACAGGCGCGGCCAGCGGTATCGGACGGTTGCTGACAGAAAAGATTGCCGACCAGGGTGGACAAATGATCCTCTGGGACGTCAATCGGGAGGGACTTACTACCCTTGAAGAAGAACTCAAACAAAGAAACGTTAAGGTATCAACCTATGTTTGTAACCTGTCCGACCGCGAGGCTATCTACGCGACCGCCGAACAGGTGCATAAGGACTGCGGTCCCATTGATATACTAATTAATAATGCTGGTATTGTTTCTGGGAAACCCCTCACTGAGGCTTCCGATGAGGAAATCATTCGCACCTTTGATGTCAATACGCTGGCTTTATTTTGGACGACCCGGGCGTTTCTTCCTAACATGGTGCAAAGAAACAGCGGACACCTTGTCACCATCGCTTCCGCTGCCGGGTTGGTGGGTACGGCCCGACTGACGGACTATTGCGCTAGCAAATTTGGGGCGGTTGGCTATGCAGAATCCATGCGTATGGAACTAAAACGTCAGAAGCTCAATATCCGCACTACTATGGTTTGCCCTTACTACATCAATACCGGTATGTTTGAGGGGGCAAAAACCCGTTTTTCGTGGTTATTGCCTATCCTTGAACCGGAATATGTGGCCGATAAAATTATCAATGCCATTTTGAAAAATCACCAGCGCATTGTAATGCCCCGCTTTGTATTGACGTCTTATCTAGTACGAGTGTTACCCGTCCCAATCTTTGACGCCGTGATGAGTATCTTAGGGGTTAGTAGAAGTATGGATGAGTTTACCGGTCGCCCTGGCCATTGAGAAAAATGGGGTCAGGTCTTGCATTGTGCATCTGGCTAACCAGATGCACAATGCAAGACCTGACCCCATTTAACTACGATGAGCAGGGCACATGCAAATCGTGCATCATAAGCATCGCGGATTCATGCCTTTGGTAATAATTAGGGATAGATACTACCTCCCAATAATTTAACGACTTATAAAAACCGCGGGCAGCTTTGTTGCTGACCCGCACTTCAAGGTTCACGGTAGCAATGCCTGCCACCCGTGCCGATTGTTCAAGCCACGCTACCAAACCTCGACCAATTCCCCTGCGTTGATGACTAGGCCGCACTCCCAAAAGATTTAAATGAGCATTGACGTCACCAAAGTGCATGATGGCGAAACCCACCAAACGCCCCTGTTCCCGAGCTGTTAACACCACGGTATCCGGGCATCGAATATGTTTTGCCACCCGCGCCGGCGTCCACGACCACATCAAACCCGATTCGATGATAGAGCGAGATATTAAGGCGATTGCTTGGGCGTCGGTAAGTCGGGCTAATCCCATTTGAAGTGCAGTAGGCATAGAAACTTGTCAGGTCAATTGTTTTCAGTTGTCTAAACGAATTAGCATTAGTATAGCTGCAACCATTCAAGTTAGGAGACGACTATGGACCTCAAGCTAAGTGGAAAAAATGCGCTGATTACCGGATCTACCCGCGGTATTGGTTTTGCCGCTGCGACTGGATTTGCTGACCAAGGTGCCCATGTGATCATCAATGGCCGCTCCCAAGAGAGTGTCGAACAGGCCATGGCCCAAATTAGAGGCCAAGTCTCAGAAGCTAAAATTTCCGGCTGTGCGGCAGATCTGGCGACAGCCGAAGGAAGTACGGCGTTGCTAAAACAGGTGCCGGAAGTGGATATCTTAGTGAATAACTTGGGTATCTTTGAACCAAAAGCCTTCGAAGAAATCAACGATGGCGACTGGTTACGGTTTTTTGAAACCAATGTCATGAGCGGTGTACGCCTGGCGCGCCATTATTTTCCACGGATGCAGCAACGAAATTGGGGGAGAGTGGTGTTCGTGTCCAGTGAATCCGGCATCAACATCCCGATGGAAATGATCCACTATGGCATGACTAAGTCGGCGCAGTTGGCAGTAGCCCAGGGGCTCGCGCAGTTGACTAAAGGAACCCAGATCACGGTGAATTGCGTACTACCTGGCCCTACAGGCTCTGAAGGCGTGGCTACCTTCGTCGAACAGATGGCTGAGGAACGTCATATTAGTGTAGCGGAAATGGAGAAAGACTTTTTTCAAAACGTCCGTCCCACATCGTTGTTGCAGCGCTTTATTACCCCAGACGAGGTCAGTAATCTTATTGTTTATGTCTGTAGTCCACTAGCCTCTGCCATCAATGGCGCGTCGTTGCGAGTCGATGGTGGCGTGGTGAAGTCTATTATTTAGTAATGACCCAACAAGAGATTTTTCTGCTGGGCTCGCTGGCGAGCCTGATTGCTGGGCTGGGCACGGGGCTAGGGGCATTACCCATCTTCGCTGTACAACGCCTAAGCACCTCTATGGAAACCACCCTACTTGCGTTAGCGGGTGGGATAATGCTGGCTGCATCGGCATTCTCCCTGTTGATACCTGGCTTAGAGGTAGCTATCGCAGCTAACACGCACCAAAGCGTAGCGGGTTTACTGGTGGCTACGGGTACCCTGCTGGGAGGTACTGCATTTTGGCTAGTGCATCGCTATGTGCCCCACGAACATTTCACCAAAGGACTTGAAAGTTGTCCAGAGACCCATAAAGATAGCCTTTTTTTTAAACGCCTCTGGCTGCTTATCATTGCCATTACGCTACACAACTTCCCAGAAGGTCTGGCGGTTGGCGTTGGTTTTGGCGGATCTGATCCGCAAAGCGGCTGGGCACTGACCACTGGTATCGCCATACAGAATATGCCAGAAGGGTTTATTGTGGCATTAGCGCTGGTTTCCCTGGGCTATAGTCGCGGCTTGGCGTTTCTAGTGGCGCTCTTGACTGGATTAGTAGAACCGGTGGGGGGCTTGGTGGGGGCCGGTGCGGTGGCCTATGTAAAACCTTTGCTACCCTGGGCATTGGCTTTTGCTGCTGGCGCAATGCTATTTGTAGTGGGTGGCGAAATGATTCCCGAGACCCATCGCAAAGGTTATGAGACCCAAGCCACGTTCGGACTGTTAGTGGGATTTTGTTTGATGATCGTATTGGATACGGCATTAGGTTAGGTTGATTGATAGACAGGACTTACATAGCTCGTTCCAGAGGACGCCGTGAACACTTCCTTGTGGGCTTGACGATGGCCGTCCGGGCCATCGACACCTCTTGTTACGAGCAACTTAAAGTCCTTTGTGTGAAGTGCTAGTAGAGAGGCTTTGATGTGACGGATGTCGTGCTTATAACTCGTATCGGTGGGATTTTGCAACTGTGTCTTAATCGCCCGGAACGGTTGAATGCCGTCACGGAAGAACTTTATACAACCCTCCTGGATGCTCTGGCGCAAGCCCGCCGTGATCCGTACATTAAAGTCGTGGTGCTGACAGGTAGCGGACGCGCCTTTTGCGTCGGTGCTGATCTCAAAGCGCATCAGACCGCCACCCGAACGCCTCTACAAAAACGCTACTATCTGCAACTGGCCAATGCGTTATGTAATGCTTTGCGTAGCTTGGAAAAACCGGTGATAGCGGCAGTCAACGGCTATGCTTTGGGCGCTGGGGCTGAAATGGCCCTCAGCTGCGACTTTATGCTGATGAAGGAAGGGGCACAAATGGGCTTCCCGGAAGTTTCCTTAGGCACCTTTGTGGGGGGCGGGATCAGTCAGACCCTACCCCGCTTAGTGGGACTGGCGAAGGCGCGGGAGCTTCTGTTTCTGGGCAAGAGGATTGAGGCGCGGGAAGCCGTCCGGATCGGTCTGGCAACCCGCGCCATTCTAGAGGAGCAATTTGAGACGGAGGTGGTGGCATTTGCTGAGCGTTTGGCTGAAAAAGCGCCTTTATCCATGGCCCTGGCCAAAAAACAAGTAAACGAAGGTAGCGAAAAACGCTACGCGGACGTGCTCTGCGCAGAGCTTGAAGGCATCCTCGCTTGCATGATGACGGAAGATTGGGCAGAAGGAATTAAGGCTTTTGCTGAAAAGCGCAAACCCGTGTTTAAGGGACATTGAAAATTCAGGTCATGATAACGACGGGCGGGCTTACACGACTTTTTAACCCTCGTTCTGTGGCGGTGATTGGCGCATCCGAAAAACCCGGTAAACGGGGTTGTTTGGCCATCGAGTGTCTCCTAAAAGACGGCTACCAAGGCGCTATCCTGCCCATTCATCCCACGGCTAAAACGATTCTTGGGCTGCCTGCATACCCGGACATCGAAGCGACACCGGGCGCTGTGGATTTAGCCTTGATTTGCACCCCTGCCGCCACCGTACCCAGCATTGTTGACGCCTGTGGTCGCAAGGGTCTAGCGGGGGTGGTAATACTTGCGGTTGGGTTTGCTGAAAGCGGCGCTGAGGGACGCCTTTTAGAAAATCAAGCCGCTGCAGCAGCGAAGACAGCAGGCGTGCGACTTATTGGACCCAATACCTCGGGTATTTTTAATTTACACGGACGTCTCAATCTGCATGGCATAAGCGGGTTGACGCCCGGCGGGCTTGCGGTTATCTCGCAGTCAGGAAATGTGGCGCTGACGATTTTTACAGAAGGACAACAAGCAGGTCTAGGTTTTAGTTTTTATGTGGGGGTCGGCAATCAAACGGATGTAGGATTTGATGAATATCTTGCCTTTGCCGGGGAAGACTCCAACACAACCGCAGTGGTTCTCTATGTAGAAAGTATCAAAAAAGGCTCCAAGGTATTGTCGGCAATCCGTCAAGTGGCCGCAAAAAAACCGGTGATTCTCTATAAGACTGGCCGTACCGAAGCAGGGGCTCGTTCCGCCCAATCGCACACCGGAGTTCTTGCCGGTCGTTTTGCCCTCGCGGAGCAACTCTTTCAACAAGCGGGGGCTACAGTGCTGCGTCGCTCGGATACGTTAGTACCCGTTGCCCAAGCGTTAACCTTTTGTCCTGTCGCAAAAGGAAAACGGGTAGCTATCTTAACCGATGGCGGCGGTCATGGGGTTATTGCCACCGATGCCGTTATGGAATCAGGGCTAACCTTGGCTAGGTTATCCCAGAATACTAAAACCAAACTGGGGGATCTGCTTGGACCTTTTGCGGCTTTAGGCAATCCGGTGGACATGGCCGGCGCCAGCGACTCAAACCCTTATGTGTTTGCCACCTGCGTCGACGTGTTAGCAGCCGATCCAGGGATCGATATGGTACTCATCACAGGATTATTTGGCGGTTACGGATTACGTTTCGATGCCTCCCTTGAAAATGCCGAGGTGAAAGCAGCAACCGCGTTGGCAACCATTCAGCGCACCACGGGTAAACCGATCATTGTTCAATCACTCTATGCCACAGCCCACACAGCGCCGCTTTTGAAACTTATTGACGCCAAGGTTCCGGTGCAGACTTCTATCGAATTAGCCGCCGAGGCCCTTGCTGCATTGGCGCGCCGTGCTGAGATAAAGATTAGGAATGGGATAACGATGGGCGCTGATGAGCAACCCATGTCGACAGCACCCAGTGCGCCTATGGCTCTCACCGAACCCGAAGCACGCAGGCTACTTGAGACTCATGGTTTTTCCTTAAGGGACTGGCTATTTTGCACATCTGAAGCCAACACAGCGACCGCCGCCCAGCGTTTTAGTGATAGGCCATTAGCCGTTAAATTGGTCTCTCGTAAAATTTTACATAAATCCGATGCCGGTGGCGTGGTGCTGAATGTCACTGGCGAAAACCAATTACGGAACGCTTGGCGGCGCATCCTGGCAAATGCGGCAGCTTACGATGCAACGGCTGATGTGGAAGGCGTACTGGTCGCGCCTATGGCGCACGCAGGCGTCGAGATGATTTTGGGGGTGCTGCGTGATCCCACCTATGGGTCTATCATCATGGTGGGTTTTGGTGGAATTATTGTTGAGCTTTTGCAAGATGTCGCCTTCCGGGCGCCACCCATCGACCCTTCGGAAGCATTGGCCATGCTTGACAGTTTACGCGGTCAGAAATTGCTTAGCGGGATTCGTGGTTCAGCGCCAGTGGATAAAGAGGCGCTTACGAACCTTATCGTCGCCCTAGGAGATCTAGCTCTTAAGCGGCCTAATATTGTCGAACTGGATCTCAATCCCGTTATCGTTCATGCTAAAGGCGCGGAGATTGTCGATGTGCGAGCTGTGCTTGATGTGGAGGTAAGATGTACATGGTTACGACTAATCCATTTTTAAAATTTATACTTGGCGCAATATTACTAGTTCCATGTATAGCCTGGGCAGGCAAAGCAGATGTTTTAGAGGTGCAAATTATAGAAACCGGAACAGATACATACCGGGTTACGGCAACTGTTCGCCACGCCGATACTGGCTGGGATCATTACGCGGATAAGTGGGACGTGATAGGACCTGATGGGCAAGTGTTTGGAACCCGAGAATTGCTCCATCCCCATGTGGACGAACAGCCTTTTACCCGCAGCCTAAACGACGTAAAAATTTCACCAGAAGTACAATCTGTTACCGTACAGGCTCATGACTCGGTACATGGCTATGGCGGCAGCAAAGTCTCAGTGGACGTTCCCTGACGGATTGATGGAGCACCAACACCCATGGCAAAGATAGCCGCTATGGCCTTTAACACCTTTTGGTTTAAGGCGCTTCTCATCATTGGCCCTTTTGTTCTGCTTGGGCTTGCTTGGCAGTGGTTGCCTTTAGAGAGTTGGTCATCGGCGCAAAATCTAACTCATCAAATTGACCAATTGGGTAAAACCCCGCAAGGCTTTCCCCTCATTTTATTGATTTATGCCATTGGCTGTGTCCTTGCACTGCCTATTTTATTTCTCATTGTAACCAGCGCTCTATTATTCGGTCCGACGCTGGGCTTTATTTACGCTATAGTGGGCACAGCGGTGGGTGCTGCCTCCACCTACGGCGTTGGTTATCTATTAGGCCACCATACCATTCGTCGTTATGCGGGTTCTCATGTCAACCGTTTAAATGTCATGCTGGCTAAGCGAGGTATTCTGGCATCGGCGATGATCCGTTGGATACCGATTGCAGCACCGTTCACCGTGGTCAATATGGTGGCGGGTGCATCCCATATTCGTTTTTGGGATTACATGCTGGGCACCCTACTGGGCATGTTACCGATAACCCTGGGTCTGACCGTTTTTGCGGATGGCATCGCCAACGTTTTTCAAAACCCTCAACCCAAAAATCTAGTTTGGATCTTGGTTATTATTGCAATAGGCGCGTTAGTGTCATTTGGTTTACACCATTGGGTGCGACAATCCGACGCTTCACCTGACTCTGCTATTAAAGCTCCTGAATCAACCGAAGATACTAATAGCAGCGAGGGATCTTGTGGGGACCTATAGTCCGATTTCTTAGATATTCTCAGATAGTCGGGTAGAACGGGACTGGGTAGCTTGTGAAAGGGGTGTCGGCGGCCTGGACGGCCGTCGTCAAGCCTCCAGGGAAGGATTTACGGCGTCCCCTGGAACAAGGCTACCTAGTCCCGGTTATCCAAACTTTGTTGGTGCATGAAATGCACCCTACCTTAACTAGTTCCGATTATCCAAACTTTGTTGGTGCATGAAATGCACCCTACGCTTTACGATAGATTTCGGCGCCTTGCTGTTGAAACTCTTGCGCCTTTTCTTGCATGCCTTGGGTCACCGCTGAATCCACATCTTGAATGCCTTTGCTACGCGCATAGTCCCGCACATCCTGGGTAATTTTCATGGAACAGAAATGGGGACCACACATGGAACAAAAATGGGCTATTTTGGCGGACTCTTTTGGCAGTGTCTCGTCGTGGAATTCCCTCGCCTTCTCGGGATCTAGACCTAAATTAAATTGATCTTCCCAACGGAATTCAAAACGGGCTTTACTGACCGCATTATCACGAATCTGCGCACCTGGATGACCTTTCGCCAAATCCGCCGCATGGGCAGCGATTTTGTAAGTAATAATACCCTCTCGGACATCGTCTTTATTGGGCAGACCCAGATGTTCCTTAGGCGTTACGTAGCACAACATGGCGGTGCCATACCAACCGATTTGAGCGGCGCCGATGGCCGAGGTGATATGGTCATAACCAGGGGCGATGTCGGTTGTCAGAGGACCTAACGTATAAAAGGGTGCCTCATAGCAGTCCTGCAACTCCTTGTCCATATTCTCTTTAATCAGCTGCATGGGAACATGACCCGGCCCTTCAATCATCACCTGCACATCGTGCCGCCAAGCAATTTCAGTCAGCTCCCCTAAGGTTTTTAGTTCGGCAAACTGGGCAGCGTCATTGGCGTCGGCGAGAGAACCTGGCCGCAATCCATCACCCAGCGAGAATGAAACATCGTAGGCTTTCATGATTTCGCAGATGTCTTCAAAATGGGTATAGAGGAAGCTCTCTTGATGATGCGCTAAACACCATTTCGCCATGATGGAGCCGCCGCGGGAAACAATGCCGGTAACCCGTTCTGCCGTGAGGGGTATATGGGCCAATCTTACCCCCGCATGAATGGTAAAATAATCGACCCCCTGCTCGGCCTGTTCAATTAAAGTGTCCCGAAACATCTCCCAGGTGAGTTCTTCGGCTTTACCATTAACCTTTTCCAGCGCCTGATAAATGGGCACAGTACCAATGGGTACTGGCGAATTGCGCAAGATCCATTCACGGGTTTCGTGAATATTTTTACCGGTGGATAGATCCATCACGGTATCTGCACCCCAGCGAATACCCCACACCATCTTTTCCACTTCTTCGGCGATGCTAGAAGTCACCGCAGAATTACCGATATTGGCGTTGATCTTAACCAGGAAGTTACGCCCAATAATCATGGGCTCCAGCTCAGGATGATTGATATTGGCGGGAATAATAGCGCGACCGCGGGCGATTTCATCCCGCACAAATTCCGGGGTGATGCGTTCTGGGATAGCAGCGCCAAAGGACATGCCCGGATGCTGGCGGCGTAGCGAAATATCTTTGAGTTCTTCTAAGCGGAGATTTTCGCGCAGGGCGACAAACTCCATCTCTGGGGTAATAATGCCCCGCCGTGCATAGTGCATTTGGGAGACATTAGCGCCACTACGTGCCCGACGCGGCGGCGCAACAGCGGGAAACCGCAAACTGTCGAGGGTAGCATCGTTAGCACGTTGTCTACCGTAGGCGGAACTTGCGCCCGTTAATTGTTCCGTGTCGGCGCGTTCCTTGACCCAAACAGCCCGCAGCGGCGCCAAACCCGCCATAAGATCGATGTCCACATCCGGCGCTGTGTAAGGACCCGAGGTATCATAGACGGTGATGGGGGGGTTTTTCTGGGCACCAAAACTAGCCGAGGTATCGGTCTGGGCAATTTCGCGCATGGGGACCTGAATATCGGGACGGCTCCCCTCTACATAAATTTTTTGAGCGCTGGGAAAAGGTCGGGTAACATTGTCGCTGAGTTCAGCGGTGGTTTTTACAAAGGCTTCGGGAATGGCATTCACAAGCGGTTGATCCTCTTGGTCAAGGTGGTTCTTGAGACAATTGTAATGAAACGAGAGCGCACCTTAAAAAAGAGAATAGCTTCCCTACGCTGGTATTACCCAGGTCAGGTTCTAAGGGACTCTCTCAGCTCCCACTCACAGGAGCACCCCCGCTTCAGCAACACTCATTGAACCACAGCGCGAGGCACTTGAAAATGCTTTTCTAAACTGAAGCGTGAATTCAATAGGTGTGTGCTTAACTATTGCTGAGATACGTTAAGCGACAGACACTTGTTATAGGCTATTAACCTAGTTTGGCGCCGCTATAGCGTTTTATTTTTTATGATAAGTCTTACAATACGACTCTTTTTTGCGAGTTTACTCATGACAACACGGGTCGGCCTTATTATGGGGTCAAAATCTGATTGGAATACGCTGCAACATACGGCGGAGATGTTGGACACCCTGAGCATCCCCTATGAGGTTCGCGTGGTCTCGGCCCATCGCACCCCTGATCTTTTGTTTGAATACGCCGAAAACGCGGAAATCCGCGGTTTAGAGGTTATTATCGCTGGGGCTGGCGGCGCTGCTCACCTACCTGGCATGGTGGCTGCAAAAACCTGTTTACCGGTGCTGGGGGTACCGATCCAGTCCCAGGCGCTCAATGGACTCGACTCCCTGCTTTCCATTGTTCAAATGCCCGCCGGTGTGCCTGTCGCTACCCTCGCCATCGGTAAGGCCGGTGCAGTGAATGCGGCGCTGTTAACGGCGAGCATCCTGGGCACTCGTTATCCAGAGACACGTACTGCCTTACAAACTTTTCGCGACCAACAAACGGCGGCCGTTTTGAACCAGCCAGATCCCCGGTCACAACCATGATCGTTGGCATCATCGGCGGCGGTCAACTGGCTCGCATGATAATTTTAGCCGGTTATCCCTTGGGATTACGCTTTGTGGTTTTAGATCCCGATCCGCAGGCTTGCGCGGGTCAGGTGGCTGAACTGATCGAAGGCGCTTATGACGATCCGGCCAAACTTAATGAGCTGGCCCAACAGGCCGATGTGATCACCTTCGACTTTGAAAACGTACCCGTCGAAACAGCACGGTTTTTAGAACAACAGCGTCCGTTTTTTCCACCCCCTGCCGCCCTCGCCGCCGCGCAAGATCGTCTTCACGAAAAAACTTTATTTCAGACCCTCGGCATTCCGACTCCGCGTTTCTGCGCAGTCGACTCGCTGGACGATTTACGCAAAGCCGTCAAGCAAATAGGGTTACCTGCCTTATTAAAAACCCGCCGCTTTGGTTACGACGGTAAGGGACAATATCTGCTGCACAGTCTGGCCGATGTGGATAAAGCGTGGCAGACATTAGGCCATACACCATTAATCTTAGAAGGCTTTGTGTCCTTTGAGCGGGAAGTCTCTTTGTTGGCAGTGCGTAATCGTCAGCATCAGACGGCTTTTTATCCATTGGTGGAAAACCGCCACCGCGACGGTATTCTACGGCTATCTTTAGCACCCGATCAGACACCCGATTTAGCCCACCAAGCCCAGGATTACGTCACAAAGCTTATGCAGCAGCTGGACTACGTGGGCTTGCTGGCGGTTGAGTTTTTCCAATGCGACGGCCAGTTAGTAGCCAACGAAATGGCGCCTCGGGTCCACAACTCCGGTCACTGGACCATCGAAGGCGCTGAAGTGAGCCAGTTTGAAAACCATCTGCGGGCGATCCTTGATCTACCATTGGGTTCCACAACAACAACGGGTTTTTCTGCAATGGTCAATTGTATCGGCACCCTTCCGGAGGATTATGAAACCCTGTTAGCCGTACCTGGTACGCATCTACATGTCTATGGAAAATCGTCCCGACCTGGCCGCAAAGTCGGTCATTGCATGTTACGGTCTAACAGTAAGGATGAATTGCATACTACTCTAGAAGCGGTGTTGCCGTTGTTGGATCAGAAAATCACAAAGTAGAAGAAAATACTGCAAGCTATTGACTATTGAGCGATAAAATCTTCAATTTGCCCCATGAGCAAAAACCGCAACATTCTGCTTAGCCAGCCACTCAGCCACAATTGGCCAGAGTGAAGACCCTTGGCGACGAAACAAGCCCATATGGCCGATACGAGATAATCCGTAATCAGCGGGCCGCAGGCTTTTCCGTTCAGGATCAAGAGCTGGGCATACCCTCAGAAAATTATCAACATTTGCCGGCGTTACGATCGGATCATCTTCGGCATACAGCCACAATGCTGGCATGATGAGTTCATCGTACCAGTGCTGCGAAATCTCCTTACCAAAACCGTTAGCCACATAGCCTGGCCGAGAACACCATCGTACCCATTGTTGGGCAACACCTGCGGGTAAATCAGCACCCCAGCCTAGCTTTTCCGCGGGTACATAGCCAAGCACCTGGATGCTTAACGGCACCACTGCGACGGCAAAACCAATGCCGCGATTAGCTCCGGTTACTAAAGCGGTTTTCTTGTCACTTGGCATCATGCTTTCTCCTCAGTGATTACGGGTCATGACTTACGCAAAAACAGGACTTGGGTAACTCGTGCAAGAAGTGTCGGCGGC
>CAZGON010000103.1:0-13206 GCA_964527085.1 uncultured Candidatus Competibacteraceae bacterium | reverse complement strand
CTATCCCTTTCCTTCGCCTGAAGGCGAGGGATTTTATATCCCCGAAGGGGACATTCAAGAATTATAGATTTATAGACTTATGTAAGAACCATCAAAATAATGTTTTCCCACAAAGCGCCTACACCACTTCAAGCTATTAATGATGCCACCCTCATTCAATCCGGTATAAAACTTTTTATCAAACGCGATGACCTGATCGATACGCATATTTCTGGTAACAAATGGCGTAAGTTAAAATACAATCTGGTGGCGGCGAGAAAACAAGGCCACTGCAGACTGCTTACCTTTGGCGGGGCCTATTCTAACCATATCTATGCCACAGCAGCAGCCGGATTGCGGTGGGGATTTGACACCGTCGGCATTATTCGTGGCGAAGCCCATCAACCCCTTAATCCTACTTTGCGTTTCGCCAAACACTGCGGTATGACCCTTTTTTATCTAGACCGGACCCGCTACCGACAAAAAGATAGCCCCGCCCTACTGGCCGAACTGCAACATCAATTTGGCGATTTTTATCTGCTTCCTGAAGGGGGCACTAATCAATTGGCTTTACCAGGTTGCGGCGAAATCGTCGCTGAACTCCTGCAACAAACTGACGGTGCTTTCGATTTTGTGACAACCGCGTGTGGCACCGGCGGCACTTTAGCTGGCATAGCCGACCATTTGCCGATCGGGAAAATAGCTTTAGGTTTTCCGGTGCTCAAAAACGGTGACTTCTTGGCAGATAATATACGCGCTTTGTTAGGAACTGCTGATCGCCACAATTGGCAGCTTTATAGCCATTATCATTGCGGTGGTTATGCGAAATGCCCACCTTTTTTACAACACTTTATGGCCACTTTTACCACCCAACACGGCGTGCCCCTAGACCCCATCTATACCGCTAAAATGTTTTATGGACTTTACCAGTTAATCACCGAAAGGGTCTTTCCACCGGGCACTCGGATTGTGGCGCTCCATACCGGCGGTTTACAAAGTCACACCAGTGCTGCTTTACTTTAATCATCTGAGTCAGCTTCATCGGTTGTTTCTGGGTCGTCTAAATCATCATCTAAGTTTTCCTGTTCCGCCGCAAAGTGTAACGCCATTTCAAAGGCCGCTCGGGTAAATGCCAACACTCGATCAAAACCCTCATCGGAGAGCTTTCTGGCGGCATCATGACGGCGGTATATATTGATAAAATGCCGTTCTCGTTCAAAATGCAGCGATAACCGCCCAAACCCCCAATCTTCAAGAATCCGCCAAAGCTCTGGGTTATAGGTGCGGGTAAATTTTAAAATAACGGGAATAGGATCATGGCGGGCTAGCACAGCCGCCAGGCGCAGAATCAATTCAAAAGACAAAATGGCTGTGCCATTTTCAACTGCCTCGATCAGCGAGTGATCTTTTAAATCCAATGCCTCGCTGAGTTCGTCGCGGGTTAAGCCGGTGACTTCCCGCAAATCCTTGAGCATTTGCCCGGCTTCCTTCATGCGCTCTTGCTGCTCTGGCTTTAGGAATAACGCTTTGCCCACCCGCAGAGGCACATCTGTCGTCTTTACCACCATACGCAGGGCGCTGTCCGCCATGGCGCCGGGTAGGCTTGTTAATTTACGAATCAAAGATGGATCGGCGTTTTCAGGAATCACCACCGTTTTACTGTCCTCAGCCGTGGTAGATTTTGCACCTTTATCGAGCTTGGCGGAGCTTGCTTTGTCGGTAACTTTTGCGCTACGAGCGGTTTTTCGAGCTGTAGCGGGTTTTCGTGGAGTTGGTTTAACAGAACGAGTCGACTTAGTCGTCCCCGTCGTTGTTCGCTTACGTTTACTCTCGTCAGCCATTCGCTATTCCCCGTGACGTGGCTAAGATTTTATGAAACTTGTACCCTGCGCCAAGCATTTGTGCAAGTTGTTGTGCCCAGGAGGGGGGCTCTAATGCACTACAACCCATGAATACTATAATTAGAACCGTAGCATTTGATATGTGGTTAGGTAAAAAAAGCAGTAAAAAAGGACCCGGGTGTATGAAGATCTATCTTGACGTTTGCTGCTTTAATCGGCCCTTTGATGATCAGCTTAAAATGCGAATAAAACTGGAAACTGAAGCAAAACTAAAAATCCAAGAAGATATTCGCGCAGGTCTACATCAACTGATATGGTCATACATTTTGGATTACGAAAATAGCAAGAATCCCTTTCCGGAAAGACGCCAACAGATTGCTGCCTGGCGAAAATACGCGGCCGATGACATGGTAGAAGACGATGACATTATCCATACCGCTGCAACCGTTAATCAACAAGGCATTAGGAAGATAGATTCCTTGCACATTGCGTGCGCTATCAAAGCAAAAGCAGACTATTTTCTAACCACTGATGACGGCATTCTGAAAAAACTGACGCTTATTCAGGATCTGAGAGTCATAAACCCCATCGGGTTCATCAAAGAGGTATCGGTATGATGACGGATACAGAGATAAAGATAAAAGGCATTCAGCTCTTATCGCAGTATCTTGGTGATGTTGAAGCGGAGCGGTTTATTGCACTCATTCAGAGGGAGCCATTTGACTATACAAAATGGAGACAAGCATTGGACGAAGAATTGAGCATCACTGAAATAAGTAGAAGGGCAATGTCCTTGAGAAGCAAAAGTAAAGACACCTAACCAGGCGCTTAACCCAATTGCCTTTGTGGCTACTGCGCCAAAACGGCGGGTTAGCTTGTCGTTATCCAAACTAAAGGACATGAGCAGGTTTTGAAACAGCTTCTCATTTTGGGCCGGGCTATAGAATCTACCTCTCCCGCACTGGGGATGTGGTTTATGTATTGCTCTGTGGTGGAACCAAACGTGGGCAAACCTGTGATATCGCCAAGGCTCAGGTAATAGCTCAACAACTAAAGGATGATTAACCTATGAGCAAATTTGACGATTTGGGCCTTGCTCCCTTCGATGCCAGTGATTGTCTGGACAGTGAGGCGACCATTGCCGAGTATCTTACGGCTGCATTAGAAAACCCCGATCCTGATGCCTTTCTGGTTGCAGTTCGTGATGTTGCAAAAGCACGCGGCATCGCTAAAGTTGCAGCAGATGCTGGCCTTGGCCGTGAGAGCTTGTACAAAGCACTCAAACCGGGTGCTCAGCCACGTTTTAACACCGTGCACCGATTACTCGAAGCGCTTGGCGTGAGACTAGATATTAGATCACCACAAGCTCGCGTTTGAGAGCATTTTGCCAATTGTACCCTGTGCCATAGAGCAAATCTGATTTTTATGACAACAGATAAATAACCCGGTACTGGACCTGGTCTTACCATTGTAAAGTCTTAATTTGCCGCTCACTCGGGTGATATTTAATGGTTGCTTTTCAAAAGAGGTGCAACTTTTGAGATTCGCATACCGATTAAGTAAAGTTTCTGTTAGGTTTTAGATTGAGTTAGTTTTAAAACCTATATTGTATCTTTTAGGGTTTTTCCGTTGAGGATGCGACTATGATGAGGATGAGGTGAACAAATGAACTGGAAAGAACATATTACTGTTAATCCAAGTATTTGCCATGGCAAACCTTGTATCAAGGGTACACGCGTGATGGTGTCCGTAATCCTCGATAATCTTGCTGAGGGTCTGACTCTGGAAGAGCTTGTGAAAAGTTACCCCTCGGTCAGCCGCGAGGCGGTGCAGGCAACGATTGCTTATGCCGCTGATTTAACTCGCGAGCGGGTAGTGACCTTGCCGGCATAGTCGATCAATGAAGTTTAAGATCGACGAGAATCTTCCGGTGGAGGTGGCCGAGCTACTACGCGAAGCAGAGCATGACGCTCTTACGGTCAACGAACAAGCGCTGATCGGTAGTCCAGATATCGATCTTGCCCGGGTTTGTAAAACCGAAGAACGAATTCTTATAACCTTGGATACAGATTTTGCAGATCTGCGGCTTTACCCTCCCGAAAAGTACTCTGGTTTATTAGTTTTGCGTCTTGGCAAACAAGACAAACCGCATGTACTGTCGGTCTTTCGCCGTATCCTTAAGGTGCTTAGTGAAGAGTCCATCATGGGTCACCTTTGGATAGTTAATGAAACCCGGATCCGGATAAGGTAGATAGATAGAGAGGCTAGTTTTTATATGCAAAGGTTCTTAATAAAGTACTTAACCGGACGCTTTGCTTCGTGTCGCGTCAGTTAAACGAGTCTATTAATTTTAAAATATTTGCAGGGTGAGCTTCCTGCCACGGCTATTGAAATGGGAATTGAACTCATTGGCTTAGAACCTGATGTTGCAGCCAGTTTTTATAGATTGCCCAGACAGCTCCATAAAGATCCATTTGACCGGATGATCATTTGGCTAGCTATTCAAAAACGATTTATCCCAATTTCCAAAGATAACCAATTTGACATCTATTCCAAATACGGATTACAAACCGTTTGGTAACCCATGCGTAGAGTCATAATAAAAAAGATATTCCCCAAAACTTGCTGATTGTAATCATGAGGTTAATAATAATGACAGCCGTGACAATTAATTTACCCAATGATGTCTACTCTGTGCTGGAAAAATCACCGGCAGAATTTCCTCATGAATTAAGGGTTGCAGCAGCCTGTCACTGGTACGCCCAAGGCCAAGTGTCACAAGGCAAAGCAGCAGAAATTGCAGGGTTATCACGCTCGGAATTTTTAGATGAATTGTTCCGGCGGCGTATTTCCGCAGTGCAGGGGAGCGCTGAGGAAATCGTTAAAGACGCGGCTCGTGAGTAAGTGTTGAGTTATTAATGAGTAAACCCCCTTAAATAATTACGCATCAGCGACTCGGTCAAATCCTGCGCTGAAACCTCCCCCGCAACGCCAATTTTTCCTGTCAGAACTAGCATACAAATGCCATGTACGCTGCCCCACAGAGCACCGGCTGCTTGGGCAATTTCTTGCTGCGAGCGGTGTTTAGCGAGGGGTTTAAGTTTTGCTTCCACCATGGCGAATATACGAACCACCTTTTGCTGAAACCAGGGAGGCACCTGCTGCCCTTGTGGTAATCGGTGCTTGAACACCATTTCCCAAAGGTGAGGATTGTCTTTAGCAAAGCTGATATAGGTCTGGCCTAGTTGCTGTAAACAATCATAGGGATCTCGACAGTTTGTCTGTTCCTCAATAATACGTTGATGAAGACGATCTAGGGTACGTGCGTTGATATGCAAGATAAGATCGTCGAGATTGTCAAATAGTAAGTAAAGAGTGCCCACCGTATAACCGATGGCGCTGGCCACCTTGCGGGCGCTCAAGCCCTCATAACCCTGCCCCGTGACGAGCTGCTCGGCAGCCACTAAGGCCATCTCACGGATCTCTTCGCGACTGTGGTCGCTGCGTCGTGCCATGGATTGATCCTCTTGATATAGGACTTACTTTTTAAACTTATGTCACAATTATTTTAACTTAATTATTGAACAGCGTTTATTTTTATATTATAAATTGAACACTGTTCATATAGACCATCTTCTGCTTGATAAGAAGTTTTTTTTGAAACCAAAATTGAACAGCGTTTATTTAAAACGTAGTCAACCCTCTGAACAGTTTTTCAGAGACAATCTTTAGCAAAAAATTGAACATCGTTCACAAAAGAGGTCATTAAAAATGATTAAGCACATAATAAAGAGGCATAGTTGGCAAGCTGTATGCCTGCTCGCTACATTTCTTTTTGCAGGTAGCGCTTCAGCTACTGGTCTATTGCAGCCCAGCGACGGCAGCCTCCCTGCCCTGGAAATCAAGAGCCATCAGGTGGAGGTGGTCATCGAAGATGGTTACGCCATCACCCGTGTCGAGCAGGTTTTCCATAACCCCCACAGCAACGATCTGGAAGCTCATTATTCGTTCCCCGTACCCGAACGTGGTTCGGTGGCCGAATTTACTCTCTGGATTGACGGTAAGCCGGTGACTGGAGAAGTTATGGAGCGCCAGCAGGCACGTCAAGTCTACGAAGAAGAGAAAGCCGCTGGACGTGATGCTGGTATCACTGAAAAAGACAGCTATAAAACCTTTGATGCCAGAGTCTACCCAGTACGGGCTGGCCAAGATACTCGCGTGCGTCTGGTCTACCTGCAACCGGCCCAGGTGGATACCGGTATCGGTCGTTATGTTTACCCCTTGGAAGAAGGCGGCGTCGATGAAGAAAAACTCGCCTTTTGGACCTCCAACGAAAAGGTAACCGAAAAGTTTAGCTTTACACTGCAGCTCCGCTCCGCCTATCCCATCGATGCGGTACGGATGCCAAACCAACCCCAAGCCCTCATCCAACAGCAGGACTCAGGCCAGTGGCAGATTGAGCTGAGTAACGGATCAGCGGGTTTTAACAATGCAATCACCGGGGAAGATCCCGAAGAAAGACAAACCAACCTTGCACCATCTGCCAATCTGGCAAGCTCGAGCACTCCCGTCTTTACCCTGGATAAAGACTTAGTGGTTTATTGGCGTCACCAAGAGGGGCTGCCCGGCAGTGTGGATCTTATCGCCCACAAACCTGAAGGAAAAGATCGCGGCACCTTTATGTTGGTGGTCACCCCCGGCGAAGACCTCAAGCCCATTGTAGAAGGTAAAGACTGGGTGTTTATCCTCGACATCTCTGGCTCCATGCAGGTCAAATACGCCACCCTGGCCGACGGTGTGCAGCGGGCCCTCAAAAAACTGCGCAGTGAGGATCGTTTTCGTATTGTGCTTTTTAACGACGGTACCCGTGAACTCACCGCAGGCTTTACCCAAGCGACCCCCGAAGCGGTGGCCCAATACAGTCAGTCGGTGGCGGCTATCTCCCCCAACAACGGCACTAACCTCTATGCAGGTCTTAAGCTGGGCCTTCAGTCCCTGGATACAGACCGGACCAGCGCTTTAGTCTTGGTGACCGACGGAGTTGCCAATATGGGTGAGACTGAACAGCGCCAATTTATCGACCTTATCAAAACCAAAGATGTACGGTTATTTACCTTTGTTATGGGTAACAGCGCTAATCGACCATTGTTGAAAGCGATGACCAAAGCCTCAAACGGCTTTGCCATGAGCATTTCCAACAGCGACGATATCGTGGGCCAACTGCTGGCGGCCACGGCTAAAGTGACCCACGAAGCCCTGCACGGCGTTAGGCTTGACATCGAGGGCGTTAAAACAGCCGATCTCACCCCGCAACAGATAGGTAGTCTGTACCGGGGCCAGCAATTGATCATGTTCGGACACTACTGGGGCGAGGGCATGGCGGACGTGCAGCTCAAAGGCCGCATCTCCGGTCAATCAAAGGTCTATCAAACCCGTTTCGCTTTTCCCAATGTAGCCACCGAAAATCCGGAGATAGAACGGCTATGGGCCTATGCCTACATTCAAGATATCAGTCAGAAAATCGATGACTTTGGTGAGAAACCGGACTTAAAACAGGCAGTGATTGATCTCGGCGTTGAGTATAGTTTAGTGACCGACTACACCGCCATGGTGGTGATGCAAGACGACGTCTTTGCCCAGCGTGGCATCCAACGCCATAATCAAGCGCGACTTGCCGTCGAACATGCCGCTCAGCAACAACGCGCCCAACGTCCCCCCGTGTCGCGTCGGGTAGATACCCAAGAACCCATGTATACCTCCAACCGTCCCAGCCACAGTGGTGGTTCAGGAGCCTTAGACGCTTGGTTTCTGTTGCTGCTTATACCCCTTGCTTGGCTCAGTTTGCGTCCGACCAACGAGATTAAGGTTAAGGTTAAGTAATGGCCATACTGGCTCAATCAGAAGCGTGCCGTGGCGGTTTATTGCTGCCATGGCGCACTTTTTTGCTGGCAAGTCTTGCCTTGGCCAGCTACCTATTTTTAGGCGCTGCACCAAAGGCGTGGATATTTGATCGAACGGCAGTGGCCCAGGGCGAATGGTGGCGACTAATTACCGGCCACTGGATGCATAGCGATGGGACGCACGCTTTTTGGAATATCGGCGCTTTAATACTCTTGGGGACACTGCTGGAGAAACAACTGCAAGGAAGACTTGTGCTAGCCTTGGTCATCGGTACTCTAGGGGTCAATCTCTGGCTTTGGTGGGGTGATGGAACACTACGCTATTACTGCGGCTTGTCGGGAATTCTAAACAGTTTACTGGCTGTAGGACTTGTGCAACTTTGGTATGACCTTCGTCAACCGTTGGTGTGGCTGATAGGGTTGGGGGCTATTGCTAAAATCATGGTGGAAATCAGCGCTGGTCAAGCGCTATTAACCGAAACTGCCTGGCCTAGCGTGCCCGAGGCACACGCCGCAGGGTTCTTGAGTGGGTTATTGGTAGGCTATGTGATAAAAAGCACTATGCTTTTGAGAAAAAAATGCGAAGATTTGTATCCAATCTGAACTTTCGCATAAAGGACTTGCGTGGCTTGTGAAAGAGGTGTTGACGGCCCGGAAGGCCGTCGTCAAGCCCACAGGGAAGTGTTCACGGCGTCCTCTGGAACAAGCCGGGTAAGTCCTGATACACAATTTGACTTTACGCAAGACCCAATAATTTGGAGACTTCCATGCCGCAACCGCTAAACCGCTACAGCGCTCGTATCACCCAGCCAAAATCCCAGGGCGCTTCCCAAGCTATGCTCTATGGCACTGGCCTCAGTGACGCCGATATGAACAAAGCCCAGGTGGGTATCGCCAGCGTCTGGTACGAAGGCAATACCTGTAACATGCACCTGAATGACCTGGCGGCTCACGTCAAAGAAGGCGTAGTAGCCGCTGACCTGGTGGCTATGCGTTTTAATACTATCGGTGTCTCGGACGGTATTTCCATGGGTACCGAGGGAATGAGCTATTCGCTACCCTCTCGCGATCTCATCGCGGATTCCATTGAAACCATTATGGGGGCGCAGTGGTACGATGCCTGTATCGGCATTCCCGGCTGCGACAAAAATATGCCGGGGGTGATGATAGCTCTAGGCAGACTCAATCGTCCGGGGCTTATGGTTTACGGCGGCACCATTAAGCCTGGTCATCGGCAAGATGCGGACGGGGAGCAGACCCTCGATATCATCTCCGCGTTTCAAAGCTACGGAGAGTTTTTGGCCCAAAAAATCGATGACGCCACCCGTCAGGATATTGTCAGGCGGGCTTGTCCAGGCGCTGGCGCTTGCGGCGGCATGTATACCGCCAACACCATGGCGTCCGCCATCGAAGCCTTAGGGATGGCGCTTCCCTATAGCGCCTCCATACCGGCCACCGATCCGGCTAAATTGGATGAATGTATTGAAGCCGGTCGCGCCATTCGCCATTTGCTGGAACAAGATATCAAACCCCGCGACATCATGACCCGGGAAGCCTTTGAGAATGCCATCACCCTGGTGATGGCTTTGGGGGGTTCCACCAACGCCGCACTCCATTTGCTTGCCATGGCCCGTGCGGTAGAGGTGCCTTTGAGCCTTGAAGATTTTCAAGCCATTAGCGACCGAGTCCCCTTGCTGGCTGATCTTAAACCCAGCGGTAAATATGTCATGGAAGATCTTCACAGGGTGGGGGGTACCCCGGCTGTGATGAAATATTTACTGGAAAATGGTTTCTTGCACGGTCACTGTCTTACCGTCACAGGTCGTTCCCTCAGTGAGAATTTACAGGATCTACCGGCGCTGACGCGGGGTCAGGACATTATCCAACCCATCAATCGACCCATAAAAACCAGCGGTCATATTCAGGTTCTACGGGGCAATTTAGCGCCGGGTGGTGCAGTGGCCAAAATCACGGGTAAAGAAGGACTTTATTTCGAAGGTCCTGCCAAAGTGTATGATTCTGAGGAAGATATGTTACATGCCTTGGAGCGGGATGAGATTCAAAAGGGCGACGTGGTGGTGATTCGTTACGAAGGTCCCAAAGGCGGTCCCGGGATGCCGGAAATGCTCACACCCACTTCCGCTATTATGGGGGCTGGGCTTGGTAATGACGTGGCGCTGCTTACCGATGGCCGTTTTTCCGGAGGTTCCCATGGTTTTATCATTGGTCATATCGTACCCGAGGCCCAGGAAGGGGGACCCATCGCTTTGCTCCGTAACGGCGACCGTATTACCATCGATGTCACCCACAATACCCTCAGCGTCGCTTTAAGCGATGCTGAGCTGGCGGAACGCCAAGCCGAGTGGCAAATGCCTCCCTATAAGGCTACCCGTGGTGTGTTATACAAGTATATTCAAACGGTAAAAGATGCTTCGCAGGGTTGCGTCACGGATGCTTAAACAGGAGTAAAACAGGCATGAACTGGATCTTGGTGGGGGCAGGAAAGCTCGCGTAGCCTGCTACAGAAATAGGACTTACCCAGCTCGTTCCAGAGGACGTCGTAAATGCCTCCCTGTAGGCTTGACTGCGGCCTTCCAGGCCGCAGACACCTCTTTCACGAGCTACGCAAGTCCTTTTTGCGTAAGTCTCAAGACGTTTTTCAAAACTGTTTGACTTTAGCTTCCCGCGGCCAAAAACGAAGATTTTTCGCCGCCGTTATAAAATTGGCAACGTCACTATCCCCTGCTGATAGTCGAATCATACCCTCGTCACCATTTTCAGGCACTCCGGCCTTATCGAGGAGGGGTCTGGCTTCCGGCACATAACCAATGTATTTCACATGGGCATACGCATCGGCGACAAAATCCCGGGCGGTGGCTTCATTGGCCAACTGCGTAGCCACTTGTTCCGACACAGCAATCACCACCGCATCAAACAATACCGATGGACCGCCGTCGATTTTTTCATCGCCTTCAAGCCATTCACCCTGACTGGTCTCGATGCCACCCACCCGAGGCGCGACGAGTTTAAGCATCCCGCCTTCGGCTTTAATGGCGCTGCGTAACGCACTGATCAGTTTACCGTCAACACCGTCGCTGACCAGACAACCCACTTTACGTCCTTTCAGGGTAGGCTTTTGATTTTTTAGAATACTCAACGCCGGTGATGGCGCTAGATCCATCCGGGTTGGCTTCGCCGCGTCAGCTTTTTCTGGCATTTTTTTGAGTCGCAAGCCCTGCGCGACTTTATTGGCCAGATCGTCATCGATATTTAACAGATGGGAAACCATCCGTTCACGAATCGCCAAAGTTTCCACTTTACTCAGCTCAAAGGTCAACGCTGACACGATATGTCCCTGCTCCACCTCGGTTTGACTGATATAAAACTGACGCGCTTGGGAGTAATGATCGGCGAAGGTTTCCGAGCGTACCCGCCGTTTTGGTCCGTCCACCTCAGCGGGGTAGCTGTGGAAGCCCCGAGCAGGGTTTTCCCGCGGCCCCCCGTTATCACTCCAGGAGTTCGGCTCATAATTGGCGCGGCCTTTTGGAGTGACCATGGCCATATGTCCGTCCTGTTGTAGATTGTGGAACGGGCACTTGGGCGCATTGATGGGTAGCTGGTTAAAGTTAGGGCTACCAAGCCGTTTTAGCTGTGTATCGAGGTAAGAGAAGTTGCGTCCATGTAGCAGCGGATCATCGCTAAAGTCAATACCTGGCACGATGTTTTGAGTACAGAACGCCACTTGTTCGGTTTCGGCGAAAAAGTTATCCACCCGCCGGTCTAATACCAACCGCCCGACCGGACGTATCGGTATGTCTTCTTCGGGTATGAGCTTGGTAGAATCCAGCACATCGAAGGGAAACTGCTCAGCCTGTTGCTCATCGAACACTTGCACACCCAATTCCCATTCTGGAAAATCGCCGTTGCCGATGGCGTCCCATAAATCGCGTCGATGAAAATCAGGGTCGGCGCCGTTGATCTTTAATGCTTCATTCCAAACCACTGACTGCATACCCGGTTTTGGCTTCCAATGAAACTTAACAAAGGTGGACTTACCCTGGGCATTGATCATCCGAAAGGTATGCACACCAAAGCCTTCCATCATTCTAACCGAGCGGGGAATGGTGCGATCCGACATGATCCACATCACCATGTGCATACTTTCAGGCGTCAGGGAGATAAAATCCCAAAAGTTGTCGTGGGCGGTCTGGGCCTGGGGAAAGGCGCGGTCCGGTTCTTGTTTGGCGGCATGGATTAAATCGGGAAATTTGATGGCATCCTGGATAAAAAAGACCGGAATGTTGTTGCCGACGATGTCCCAGTTGCCTTCTTGGGTGTAAAGTTTGACCGCAAACCCTCGCACATCCCGGGGCAGATCGGCCGATCCTCTATTACCGGCCACCGTGGAAAACCGTGCGAAAGCTGGGGTTTTCTGGCCAACCCGCTGGAACAGATCGGCACAGGTGATATCAGCTAAGGACTGATAATTTTCAAAATAGCCATGGGCGCCGATGCCCCGGGCATGGACGACCCGTTCAGGGATTCGTTCATGGTCAAAATGAAAGATTTTTTCCCGCAGGATAAAGTCTTCCAGCAGGGTAGGACCGCGAGCGCCTGCCTTCAGCGAATTTTGATCATCCGCGATGGGCATGCCTTGGTTGGTGGTCATGGTCTGTTCAGGGTCGCTGGTGGTTTGGTGGGTATCGCCGCCAGCGCCAAGGCCAATTTCCTGATCGGCAAAACGCGCCATAGTTTCATTCATATTAGGTCGTTTATCGTCTGCCATGAGTTTTCTCCAATCATAGAGTTACGGTTTGTCATCCGTTGTTCAGATGTGCGTCGCGCATTTTTGTTGCTACGGTCAACACTTCAAAAACCGGGCAGTTTTTTAACGGTATTTACTACCTTCTCAAACGCGTATTGTTGTCCGCGTCCAGCATCTTTGCCGTTATAAATTTGTCGCTATATTAATATAAATGACCACGATGAATATAGTTAGTTGTAGCTATTAACGTCACTCTGGTTCACAGGCCAATGCCATTCCTTATGCCTGCCATCGGAAAAACCCTGTTGTGTTACTGAGTAGCTTCTTACCTGGGCTTGCAGCGTCCAGCCCTGGCCACAGCGCTGAACCCGATATAAGCAATACTGGGACGGGTGACCTGACCGCTGACCGGAAGCCGACGCCGCAGGCACCCCCACCACCGGGTTATTGGCAAAGCGGGTTGGTAAGACTTCCCAAACTGCTCGGTGGGCATGACCATGCAACACCAATTCGATACCACACTTCACTAAAATAGAACGCAAAGCGGTGCTATCCATGAGACGTTTACGCCAAGCAACGGCAGCCCTTAAGGGAGGATGATGGATGAGTAAAACCCGGAAGAGGTTCTGTTGCCCGGTTTTCAGCAGCAGGGTTTCTAATTTATGCAACTGCTTCGACCCTAAGCGACCTGTGGCCAGGAAAGGAGCTGAAGGATAGGCAC
>CAZGON010000102.1:12359-13242 GCA_964527085.1 uncultured Candidatus Competibacteraceae bacterium | reverse complement strand
AACACTGTGATGGTTCCCCCTGAGGGGATCAAAAGGGAACAGGGTGCAAAACCCTGGCTGCCCCCGCAACTGTAAGCGGTAAGTTCACGCTCCTTTGAAGCCACTGGGAAACTGGGAAGGCTGAGTGTGCAATGGTGACCCGCAAGCCAGGAGACCTACCATCACAGGCGTCGCCCTCCGCTGGACGGGGTTCTTTTAGCGGGACGGTTGTTTTATCCGTATTGGCGACGCGGGAAACTGCGTTGTCAAGATGCCGGACAGCCGTTGGGCGCTTCCCTTGAAAGGCCCTTCTACAACTCACAGGAATTAATTCTCCTGTGGCCGTGCCTATTATCCGCACTAACGCCGTTTCCATCGTTTTGCGCTGCAAGGCGCTTGCTACCCTTAGTATCATTTAACAATAAAACAGAGAGCGCAACGATGGTAAATCTGAACCAGCATTACCCACCTAAATCCGTCATTAGTGTCGGTTTAACCACTGTATTATGCCTACCTGGATTTACTCTCGCCCAAGATCAGACATTATCCCCTATCGTGGTGACCGCTACCCGGGTCGCGACACCCATCGAACAGGTGGGCAGCGCCGTTAGCATCATCACCGCCGAGGAGCTAATGAGACGTCAAGTGCGCTATGTTGCCGACGCTCTACGAGCTATACCGGGTGTTGCCGTGAGCCGTAGCGGCGGTGTCGGCAGTCAAACGGAGGTGCGCTTGCGGGGCACTGAAAGCAATCAAACCTTAGTGCTCATCGATGGGGTTGAGGTCAATGACCCGGATGGAGAATTTTTTAATTTCAATAACTTACTGGCCCTTCAGGTGGAGCGCATCGAGGTGCTGCGCGGGCCGCAAAGCGTACTCTATGGCAGTTCCGCCATCGGCGGGG
>CAZGON010000102.1:0-12349 GCA_964527085.1 uncultured Candidatus Competibacteraceae bacterium | reverse complement strand
TCACCGCGCAAGCTGACCAACCTCTGCAGGGGGGGTTATTTGCCGAAGTGGGCAGTTTTTCTTCACAACACTATGCCGCCACTCTTGGTGGTCAAGGAGACAACTATGACATACTCCTGAGTGGCAGTCATTTGGATACCGAGGGCATCTCCGCTGGTAGTAAGAAACGCGGTAACGACGAAAACGACGGTGCTCGCAACACCACACTGATGCTCAAGGGGGGTGTGCAGCCCTTGGATAATCTGGAATTTAACATCGTAGGACGCTACGTGGATGAACAAAATGAATTTGATGATTTTTTTGGCGGTAGTGAACGTCCTGTAGTGGATGCCGACAAAGATCTCAACAGCGAGCAGTACTTTGTCCGGGGCGAGGCTAAATTGGCGTTACTGGAGGGTGCTTGGGAACATGTGTTAAGCGGTTCTTTTTATAATCTCGACAACGATACTCTAACCAATGGGTCTACCGACTTCTCCTCGGAGGCGGAAAGTACCGAGGTGACCTATCAATCCAATTATTTCCTCAGCACCCCCCAGTGGGGCATCGACGAACACACGGTTACCGTGCTGGTGGAACACAAAATAGACGAAGCCCAAAGCGGTTTTTTCGCTAAAAACGAGGTTGAAAACACCGGACTCAGCGGCATTTATGGCATGACGATCGCAGACAGTTTATTCCTCTCCGCCGGTGGCCGTTATGACTACAACGATGAATTTGAAAACACCACCACTTACCGTTTCACCGGGGCTTATGTGATGGAATCGTGGGGTACGCGTTTTCATGGCAGTGTTGGCAGAGGGGTTAAAAATCCAACTTTAACGGAGTTATTCGGTTTTACCGGAGATTTTCAAGGCAATCCAAACTTAGAACCGGAACAATCCAACGGCTGGGATATCGGCGTCGAGCAGGCTTTTTGGAACGGCCGATTAACAGCGGACGTGACTTATTTTAGCAACTGTATCGAAGATATCATCTTAGGAAGCGGGCGTTCTGTGGAAAACCTCAACGGCGAAAGCGAACTTAACGGTGTAGAGGTGACTCTCACAGCTCGGCCCTTGGATAATCTCGATATCATTGGTGCCTACACTTATACCAATGCCGAAGATCCTGACGGTAATGATCTGGTGCGTCGTCCTGAACATATCGCCAGTTTCACGGTCAATTATCGCTTTCTGGAAAACCGTGCCAATCTTAATCTAGGTGTTCGCTTCAATGGCGATCAAGTGGATGATGCCTTTGACCCGGTTACCTTTGCCCGCACACCGGTGGATTTAGACAGTTTTACCCTTGTCGATGTCAACGGCGCTTATCAAATTAACGACCATCTGGAACTATTTGGCCGGATCGAAAACCTTTTTAATGAAAATTATGAAGAAGTTTTTGGCTACGGCGGTATTGAACGGGGTTTTTATGGGGGTGTTAAAGCGACGTTTTAAATTCGTACGTTTTTAGCGATAGGAAACTATTGGGTAAGCCGCTGCGTATAAGTTTGAGGAGGGCAGGATCAGCCCGCAACCCTCAGGCTTAATGGCTTCCGTGGAGAATCTTCTGTGGCAAATTACGATACAATAGATTGTAACCTTTACTAAAGGTGAGCCAAAGATGCCTCTATGACTTTTTTATGTTCCGGCCGCGTTTGTCCAAACAGGAGCGACTGACGTGTGGTTTTTGAGAACGGCTTACCTTTGAGTTTTACATATTCGTCATGGAATATTTTCCAACTGGCGTCTGTGCGCTGTTGGTTGGTGGCAATACCGCCATGCACTTGATGAAACGTCCCCTCGCCCACCAGGGTTACCAAGAAACTGTTGGTTAGTTCGCTAGCGCGCAGGTAAATATCAAGGTTCGCCAAGCCACCACCCGGTGTTTGAAACCGTTCGTCATAGCCACCCAATTCATCCCACAAATCCTTTACCATAAATAATGCGTTGGCTTCTGCAACAGGTTTGAACCAACCTTGACCACTGGAACCAGCCAAAACGCTTATGTTAAACAGCTCATGGCCGTTTTCTTGCCAAGGTACTGATGCCAGCAACCCATCCTCAATCTGTTGGTTATAACCATTAGGTACACTTTTCATTTGCACCTCAGATCCTAAGTGATAAGCCATGGTTGACACCACGGTACGCTCGCCTAAACGGCTAGCAAGTAAGGCATGATGCAGTAAACCTGGGCTTGCCATGCGAGCACCGTCGATGAGCACACCGACAAGAGGCGCCTTGGCTTCCGTCAACCCCAGATTGACGGCTGCGACGGGTGACTGAGAGGCATTCTGGACATGCAGGAGACGCACGTTAGACCAGCTTGGCTTAGGCTTAAAGGGCTCTTTGGAACCATTATCAACCACAATGATTTCTATCTCATCATTGCTAAGTTGCTGTTGATAAGGTGCTCGCAACGTAAACAGCGTGCGCGGAAGTTCTCGTGCCATGTTATAGGCAATGACCACTACGCTTATTTTTGGATTGAGCCGAAACTTGCTTTTTTCTAACTGGCGCCACCATTGGATACTGCGAGCAGCAGTCTGCTGCCCCTTAGCTGCAGGCTGTCGATGCCTTTGAGCGATAAAATCCTTCAACCAGCGCCACAACAGTCCCTGCTCAGGATCAATACTTCCCCTACGATACAGCGCCAACTCCGCGACCTCTCCCTCGAAGGGCATCTCTTTGTATTGACGGACTAAGGGGTTGTATTGCCGCCATAGAGTCATGTTGCTGGCCTTGAGCCCTGTAATCACCAGCAATCCAGTCGGGTAAGCATCCAAATAGGTGAGCTGCAAATCCGGCCGCTTAGCCGCTAAACAATGAGAAAGTTTCCAAATATCGCCGGTCCAGGTAGCCGTTTTTCTCTCCCTTTGCCCCTGTAAAAGATGGTTGGGAAAGACATCGTCCAGCACCACCACCGTATGGGGATGCGAATAACGCTCAATGTGCATAAAATCTCGAAGTGCAAACTCAAACAAATGCATCCCATCGATAAAAGCAAGATCAATGGCGCGTTTCTCCAACAACGTTGGCGCATCAAAGGCAAAGAAGGCATCACTGGTGGTTTTAAAAATACGGTGCTGCCCAGCAAGCTGAACCGCCACTTCTGGCTGAGGGTCAATACCCCAAGCATCGCATTGCGCCAAACGCAAACTATTACCATGACGCAAACCTATTTCTAGATACAATTTGGGTTGTAATATCTGATGTAAGCGGCTCAAAACATTCAGGTAACTGCTGTTGCCTTTTTGCGCCTCGGCTGCCATATCGGGGTGTTTTGGCGTTGCAACAACGGGGCGCGTTGTCTGCTCACATCGATTCAACTCCCATATGCGCCCAGATCGAGACGCGGTTTTGGGGTTGTAACGGGCAACCGGTTGTTTGCCAAACACGCCAACCAAGTCGTTCCACGGGCCTCGGTTGTCGTGCCACAAATCGATTAACTCACACTGACTGTAGTTAGCTAAGGCGCGATAGGCATCAGGATAGAAGCGGTAGCAATCGACCGGGTAGCGGTGAATAGGTCCGGCTGAAGGCGCAATTAAAAAAACCAGACCGTCGCATTTGAGTGCACGCACCATCTCTCTGAACAGCACCCAAAAGAACTCTACATGCTCAAATACCTGCCCACTCACGAAAATGTCAATGCTGCCATCGGCAAACGGTAACGTGTAAGAATCATCTAAAACCATATCGACATGGGCGCTAGCATTAATATCTACCGCTCTGTAGTCAAACTCGTAGCCTGAAAAAATATCGGCATAGCTTCCGTTAATATTCGCCCCACCGATATCCACCACCTGAATACACTCACGATCATCCCAAGGCAAAGGCTTTACGTAACGCTCGAAGCACTTTTGCATATTCTCAAGAGAAGATTGATGCATAAAATTTAACGTTTCCTTTTAAGAAAACCTTTTGGATTCCAAGTGATGAAAAAACTCTCTTTACTGCGATCAATCACAAAATCATCGCGCTCACCTATAAAAGTCTCAATGGCTTCATAGGGACCTGGCGATGGTCCGACCTCTAACCCATGATGGCAGATGCTGTCTTCGACAATAAAATAGTCACCGCTTCGGATGAACTGACTGTATAGCCTAAGTACGGCCAAGGTGTTCTCGTAGGTGTGGCAGCTGTCTTCAATCACTAACACACGCTCGTTTGCGTCAATCATCCGCTCAACGTGGGCCAATGCTGCAACGGCAGAGTTTTCAATAAGATGGATACGAGGATGAGCACGCACCTTGATGGGAACCTTACTGTGATCAATGTCGATACCGATAACCCGACCTTTGCCTAATAAATCGAGCTGATGGGCCAAAGCCAAGGTACTCCCTCCCCAATTAGTCCCAATTTCAACAATAACATCGGGTTGAGCAGCATAAATAATTTCTTGGTAAACCCAATAGTCAAACGGGTTCTTAAGCGTTTTTACGCCAAAATACGAGGTTTCACACATAATGCGCTGCTGAATACGGGGTAAAATATCCCTCAAAGACATATGAAGATTATCTTCCATAGGATCACTCATAGCAGCCTTCCTTTCATTGCAAATCAGTCATTGCATGTCCCAGTAAGAGGCGAACTATGCCAACGGTTTTCGAACAGGACGTCATTCAAGGATTGGCGCTGTGCCCATTGCTGCTGTTCCAACAGCGGACGCGGATAGAAAGCATCCACATGTCCTAGACAAAGAATAGCCACTGGCTTACCGCCGTGAGGTATCTCTAAGAGACGGGCCAACTCCTCGGGGGAGAAGATCGATACCCAACCCATGCCTAACCCCTCAGCGCGGGCTGCCAACCAGAGATTCTGGATGGCGCAGGCCACTGAAGCAAGATCCATTTCCGGTAAAGTACGTCGACCAAAAAGGTGTTTTTCACGACCATCCATCAAGGCGACTACTAAGATTTCGCTGGCTTCTAGAATACCTTCTACTTTAAGACGTAAGAATTCCTGCTGACGTTCGGGTAATGCTGCAGCGGTACGCTGCCGCTCTGCCTCCACCATCCGGTGAATGGCTTGCCGCAATGTTTGATCGGTGATGCGAATAAACCGCCAAGGCTGCATAAAGCCAACGCTTGGCGCAAGATGAGCGGCATAAAGCAAGCGCTTGAGGGTATCCTCGTCAATGGGATCAGGCAAAAAATGGCGCATATCGCGGCGTTCGGCGATAACTCGGTAAACCGCGTCGATTTCAGCATCACTAAAACGATTCGAACCTATCATAGAAACAAGGTTACCTGCGCCGCTTAAGAAGCTGCCGCTTTTTTGGTAGCTTTTTTGGCTCTATGATGGTGGTCATAGCCTGAATGCCTTTTTCAATGCAAAAGAGTTCCATGTCAACCGTCGTGTTAAATAAAGGTCCAGGATTTTGACCAACCACCAATTCAGTACAAATAAAGGCGCCGTTTTGAACCGTGTTTGGCAGATTAAACTGAAAGGCAAAATTGACAGGGGTCGCAGGTGGTAGGTTTAAGACATACTGCCTAGTCATGAACTGGGTGCCCCCCGCAACAGATCCAATATCGTCAGCCTCGATGATACTCCAAGCGACACCCCCAAAAGGCGTCGGTTGCGTGTTGGTGAGGGTGACATTATAGAGACAGACGCCACCTTGCGGCGGCAGTTCGCAGGGGACAATATTGGAAACCTGCACTGGCCACGGCTGGACAGGGTTGGCGCCGAGAACAAGATTCTGACCTTGCGCCACTGGGAAAGGTCCAATGGAGGCTCGTTGATATTGATCAGCGAAGATCTCAATTTGATACGTACCGACTTCCAGGGGAAACCCATCCAGATTCTTATTAAATACAAACTGCCCTTGCTCGCTGAGCAACTGAGACACGACATTTTCTGAGCAGTCTCCAGCCACGCATTTGAAAAGTTCTGCTGAGGCAGACAACGCATTTGCACCCGACAACGGCATACCTGTCACGGCATCGATAACGCGGCCATTAATAGAACCGATGAGGGGTGGCGGCGGTACTAGAATAATTTGATAGGTACCACCACCGTCACCTTGGCCGATAAAGCCTTCGTCGCAACAACTGGTGGCCGCTAACACAAAAACACCATTGGCAGGCACGGTAAACTGGAGGCTGGCATTCTCTGTTCCAGTATCGTCATTGAAATCGAGTAAATTACAGGCTACATCAAATAATCCAAGATAAGGATCTGACAAAGTGCCTTTACCAGTTGGCGCACCTTCGTGGTTTACTTTAACCACACTACCCGGCGAGAGGCTAACCCTAAAAAAATCCACATCAGGACTTGTAGGAGGCGTATCAAGGCTGCCAGTGATGCTAAAAGGCAGCGCAACCGGTCCTGACGCCACAACTTGAGCTTGCGCACACACATTGTTGGATTCGGTATCGACGGCTTGCGCAAAACTCAATGAAATCGTGCCTATAGCCAAACCTAAAAACGCCACACATCTAATTAAAAAACACCTTATTTTTATCATTGTCGCTTTATCTTTCTGGTTAGTTATTAAATAACTTTTTGCTATTTTAACCGGGCGTCCGACGAAAAACTTAAAAATATCCTTAAACCCATCCAGCACACTCGCCTTGCCGACATCTGTTTGTTGTAATTCGGTATCATACTAAAATAATTTAGTAATCAAAAACTCAGTATCTACGAGGAACGCGTTATGAATACAAAGTAGTAAGTGTCATTATGGCATAAGAATAAGATGGTACTGATCTAACAGATCGGCTAGGCCAGCGTGTTGGAGGAGTGCTATACTGGCATCGCAGCGGAGTCTTTGTATAGCCCTGTCGTAGAGCGCAATATTGATCCTCTCATTGATACGCGAACGATAAAGAAGTCCATCGGGCTTTTCTGGATGTTGATAAAAAGCCAGCGAGTAGGTCATGCTCAACCGATGGTCCTGCCCCCGGACGGCATCAGTCGGTATTCGCATGCGAGCAGGTCCTTCCCTGCGTAAGTCGACCAGTCGCAGTGGCGATGTGCTGCTGATTTGCGCCAGCATAAATTGTTCAAGTTCCGTCCTAGTGAGAAAAAACGGCCCTGACGAACCCACGGCGCGATCTCGCAGGACAGCTTCAACAAAACAGACCTCAAAGCTTTCGCCGAGATAAAGAACACCAAATCGCTCGTCATCTGATAATGGACGCGGATCGGCAAAGCGACTCCTGGATTTGCCATAACCCAACGGATTTGGGTGCTGGGACTGATAAATACGGCAATAAGCCGATAAATTGATCTCAACAATATCAAGACGAGCAGGTAGATGTGCGCATGAGACGTTGGACCCAGACATTACTAGCTCTAGCGTCTGATATTACTCACTAGGCAAATGTCTCGCCCCTATGTTCAATTAAGGCAAGCAAGTCGTGTTCTTGTCCTTTGCGAAGCGCATCAAGACCTGAGCAATGATCAAGTTCCGGATGCATGGCAGTTAGCCAGCGATAGGCGCTCCACGCATCACCCGCCGCTGTCAATACCCGCTCTAAACCCACGATAGGTTTGCCGTGTTGATCAAGCTGCCAGGCCGGATAGCGAAAACCGCGCTCGGCGCCACTCAAGGCCAGCAACCTACCCGCTTCTCGTCGACGGTTGACGGTATCACGGGTAACACCGAGCCGATGAGCCATCTCATCCGATGACAACATCTCTGGCCATGTCATGATGTCACTGATCAGGGCATCGGCACGCTGCGCTGCCCGAGATAATGCAGCATCCAGACCGTGCTGCTGGGTATCGGTTTCAATGCGTTGCAGCGGTTTACCCTTAAGCTCTTCAGGGGTTAGACTAGGATGATCCCCTTGATTCAGTTCAAAAACCGACTGGCCACCTTCAAAGTTGTGCCGTTTTACCAAGCCGGCGGCCTCAAATTGAGTCAGCACCCGATACACGGTGGCCAGGCTGGTGGCTTCGCCAGTATTTATTAATTGTCTATAAATATCTTCCGCTCTTAAATGAAGTTCCGGATGGTCGTGCAAAATATCCAGAATTTTCATGCGCGGCAGGGTTACTTTTAGGCCGACGTCTTTTAAAGCTTGAGAATCCATAACCTTATGCATATCAGTACAGGAAAAAAATAGGCAATTTTGCTAGTATACCTAAGCGACAGGCTTTTGTATCGATAGTCAATCACCTTAAAATCGGAGCACTGGCAAAAAAGGCTAACGTCCCCAGCCAGCGGCGCTGGGAGTGCCGTTGTCGGCAAGCCGAAACTGGGCAATGGTAGGCTCACGTTTTTTGAACGTCAGTTCAAACGCCAATTCGGGGTGACGCCTTCGGCGTTTCGTCAGGTACAGTAGTTTATCTAAAGCAATGACTTGCGTAAGGATACAAGAATGCCCTTAAATCTATGCACTACACTCGCCATTAAACAACCTACCGTATATTGACCGCTTAAAAAAGCAAGAATAAGCACATCGCAGCAATTTTATGAACGCCCTCCACTTCATCATGTGGTGCAATAGCAGGCGTCTTTTAAACGACTGCAAGGCAAACACCCATGACCGTCAAACCGGAACTACTCAACCCGAAAAATTGCCAACTCATCTTTATCGATCATCAACCGCAAATGGCCTTTAGCGTCGAGTCCATGGACCGCCAGGCACTTAAAAACAAGGACTGCCCCCTGGCAACTGCGTTTAAATTTGAGCGCCACTATCGCCAGCAATAGTGATTTTATGCAATAGATTACGGATTCTTCACCAATGGTAACTGGATCTTTGCATCAAAAAGTATAGACTATTGCATATATTTTTTGACCAAAATTTAGGGGTGTAAGATGACTGAGACGCACGTTGCCAAGCTGTTTAAGAACGGAGCTAGCCAGGCAGTTCGCTTACCTGCAGAGTTCCGCTTTGAAGGAGACGAAGTATATATCACACGCGATGACACGACCGGTGATGTGGTGCTGTCCAAGCAGCCAGGTGTCAAAGCCTGGAACCCATTCTTTGAGCTACTACATACTAATGAAGCACCTGATGAGTTCATGGCCAACCGCCCGCTAAACGACCTGCCGCAAGCGTCAGGCGTTTTTGATGATGAATTTTCCCCGCACTGTGACTAGGAACGTTAACCCTGCTTTACATGCTTGATACTGACACGGCGAGCTACCTTATCAAAGGTAAATCGCCCGCCATAGAACGCAGGCTGGCAGCCCTGGCACCGTCACAGGTCTGCATCTCGGTGATGACGCGGGCCGAGTTGCAATATGGGTTGCAGCGGTTGCCTGCCGATCATCGTCTGCATCTCACGGTGCGGCAATTTTTGAAGATCGTCCGTAGCTTACCATGGGACCTTGAAGCGGCGGACTGGTACGCGACCATTCGCCACCAGCTCATTAGCAGTGGGCAACCGATCGGTGAAATGGACATGAAGATCGCCGCCCACGCGCTATCCGCCAGGGCGGTACTGGTCACCAACAACAATCGGCATTATCAACGGATCGCAGCACCGCTGATGTTGGAAAACTGGGCTTAACGCAAAAGAACGCGATCAGCGTAAACCATAGTTTTTCAGTGATACCCGCCTGCTGGGCCATGTCCTCAACAATACCACCAGTTTCTTCAGACAAATGGACACATCCACAGTGGCGTGGGCGGTAACCACGATGACGGGTAAATCGGGATTCGTTTGCTTGACCCGCTGCAACACTTCAAGACCATCCATCACCGGCATTTTGACAGCGCTAATAACAAGATCATAAACCTCCTTGGAAAAGGTCCGCGTGGTTACCCTTATAAATACAAGTAAATACAAGCTTTTGTTCAAATTGAACAAAAAGCGTCAGTTTGGTTAACATCAACGTTTTTATTATCCATAAAGATATGAAATAAATACTTTAAA
This sequence comes from uncultured Candidatus Competibacteraceae bacterium, assembly GCA_964527085.1. Lineage (GTDB taxonomy): Bacteria > Pseudomonadota > Gammaproteobacteria > Competibacterales > Competibacteraceae > CAYRGG01. The sequence continues at coordinate 2,528 of CAZGON010000102.1, read as the reverse complement.
AACAATAATTTAAAAAAAATGGTATTGTTATTGCTTATTGCATTCATGTGCAGAGAAGACACCGTAATAAGGATCATTTCTGTACATCCTCCTCTGGTGGTTGGTTGCCGAGGCAATTCCCCCTTGCCTCGGCTCTTTTATTGGCTGCTCTACAAACCCTTCATTAACCCGCGTAGCAATAAGTTAGTGATAGCCTGTATACCATACGCAACTAAACCCCATCTCTGAGCATAAATCTTATACTTGATTATTGTTCTCCTTATCTTGATCTTGATCTTGAACTTGATCTTGCGGCACTGATACCTGTTTATCTTCGGGCCTTGATACCTGAGTAGACCATTCCTTTTGCTCTGAGGCTTGTTCAACAATTATCGGATTGGCAGAGGTTTGATCTTGTTCATTTGACAATCCCGGAGTACCCGATCCATCGCCTTCTTGATCAGGCCCTGTTTGGGTAGCGTCTTGAATAGGGTTTTCTTGGCCATTGTTTACTTGGATAGTCTCTGCCTGAGGAGTGGCCTCCGCCGGGGTAGTCTTTGCGGACTCAGCTTGCTCATCTTGTAAGCTAGCCTGGGAATCATCAGCTGCGGGATTTGACTGAGAAGAAGATGATATAAGATCTTCAGTACTAGTCGCTTCTGAAGCTGACAAATCCTCCGAGTGGTTGTCCCTTGTAGCTACCCTTGACGCGGTTTCCTCTGGATGTGGTTGTTGCGTCTGGGTGGAACTGTCTACATGCTGTGGTGCTGGTTGGTTGCTCTCTGAAGTTGACAGAGACGATGTGGGAGGTGTTTTTTCAGCAACCGGCAAGGTTTCTTCAACAATCTCGGTGGTTTCTCTGGCAATTTGATCTGTTACCACCTGATCGGGTGTTGCTGGCAGTGCCACCGAATCGGTTTCTCTCTCATCAACGTGGCTGTCTTGTCGCTTGGCAGTGTTTTTTTCGTCCGTCTGAAACTCAGCAGATTGCTCGTCTTGAGACTGCACTTGAGCCGCTGATTTAGGAATACGTGGCCGACCAGTGCGTATTTTCCGGTCAGTCGACAATGGCTCCCCAGTATCTTCAGATAAAGAAGAATCTTTTTTCTGAGCCGGTTCGTTAGCGACGGTTACAGCAGTCTCTGTGGCTACGGCAGATTTCGATGTGGCTTCAGTTCCCTGTTCGTCTGTAGCGTTTTCGTCGGCCTGCCCTCGAGCACGGGTTGTCTCGGCAACCATATCATCGGTCGCAGGGGTTTCGGGCTTACGGCGACGCCGACCACCTCTACGGCCACGTCGGCTACTGCTACGAGGTAACTCACTCTGGTCGACTATTTCAGAGGCAGGCTCTGGTTTTGGACCAGCGGTCTCTTTGAGTGGCTGCTGGGCAGTGGTTACAGGTGTTTCCTGGGAGGTTTCTGGGATCGTCTTGCCGCGCCCAGGTTCTTCTGTGAATTCTCCCCCACGGTGACGCCGCCCACGCCTGCGTGGTCGAGACGGCGAGACGCTTTCTTGGGAATCATTATCAATTTGAGAGGTAGTGGTATATTGCCTATTCTGTATCTCCTGGGCGTCTTTTGGAAGCTCGGAATGAGAATAATTCAACAAATTACGCCACAACCATTTTAAGAAACCTGTATGGTGTTCATGCTGTTCAGATGTAGCGGTGGAAAGTGGCGCCGGTTTTGCCGGTTGAACAGATCTAACTAGGGGTGTTTCAACACCACGGAGTGAAATAGCCGCTTGTTCAATAGTTTCTTCTTCTACCTGTTCATGAAAGGTATAGGAAGCTTCCTGAAGATCCTGTACCTCATCACTGCGCCGTCGAGTAATCTTGAAATGGGGGGTTTCCATGGAAGCTTGCGGTATGACAATCACTTTTACGCTATGACTTATTTCAACTGCCCGTATAGCTTCGCGCTTTTCATTCAGTAAAAAGGTCGCCACTTTGAGAGGTAATTGCGCAAAAACCTGGCCCGTTTTATCTTTGATGGCTTCTTCTTCCATCAGCCGCAGGACTGAAAGAGCCACCGATTCAATACTGCGAATAGTTCCCTGACCATCGCAGCGCGGACAAACTATATGACTCGCTTCATCCAATGAAGGTCGCAACCGCTGGCGGGACATTTCTAATAAACCAAACCGAGAGATGCGCCCTAATTGCACCCGAGCCCGGTCCATTTTTAACAATTCCCGTAACCGCTTTTCTACTTCCCGTTGGTTTCGAGAATAAGCCATATCGATAAAGTCAATCACAATCAAACCGCCCAAATCCCTCAGGCGTAACTGTCTAGCAATCTCATCGGCGGCTTCTAAATTCGTGTTGAGGGCCGTCTCTTCGATGTCACTGCCCTTGGTGGCGCGCGCTGAGTTAATATCGATGGACACCAATGCTTCTGTGTAATCGATAACGATGCCTCCCCCAGAGGGTAAAGCGACTTCCCGCTGATAAGCGGTTTCAATCTGGCTTTCAATCTGAAAACGGGTAAAAAGCGGTGTCTGGTCTCGATACAACTTTAATTTATTAAGATAAGTGGGCGTCACCTGTT
>CAZGON010000101.1:3980-13317 GCA_964527085.1 uncultured Candidatus Competibacteraceae bacterium | reverse complement strand
CTAACAAGTAAAATTAGAACAATCACACTAACTTACAAGTTTTGGTCTAATTATCGGACAATTTATTTTAAGTGTATGACAAAATTAATTTTATTTTAGAGTTGGTTCGGTGAGGGTCGAAAAATAATGAACGAATCATCCTTGAGTATGCACTTTGCCAATTATTTCAGTATTGTCTTTGCCCACACACCAGAACGCTTGGAAAAAGTGTATCGGGTGCGCTACGATGTTTATTGCCGCGAATTTCACTATGAGAATGAAGAAAAATACCCCAGCCAACTGGAACAAGATGCGTATGATGCCTTTTCGTTACATTGTCTGGTCATTCACAAAGCAACTAACATGCCAGCAGGTTGTGTGCGGTTAGTTAAAGTGCCACGAAACAATCTTACAGTTACCTTGCCGCTGGAGACCGTATGTGGTGACAGTTTACGCATGAGTCCTATCTACTCTGAGCAATTATCCCGCTCAAGTCTCTGTGAGATATCCCGTTTAGCTGTCCATACGATATTCCGTAGGCGTTCAGGTGAATCCGAATCGCCCTTAGGTTCAGGTCCTGCATTATTAAATGCCGATACTTCTGCATTGGAGCGACGTACCTTTCCGCTGATTAGTATTGCCTTAATAGCCGCATCCACAGCATTCATGGTGTTGTCTCAACGTTGTCATCTCTTTGTGATGATCGAAAAGTGGCTTTCTCGGTTGCTGCGGCGATTGGGTTTACAGTTCGAACAGATTGGTGAGTTTATGGATTATCATGGACCCAGAGCCCCTTATCACTTGACTGCCGGGCAAATGCTACAAGGCATGAAAGGTGAACTTAAGGAGATTTACGATTTGGTCTACCAAAGTCTTGCGGACGAAATTGCCAAATCAGGTCTCGATCCTGCCCAATAGTTGAGTTAGTTAAAAGTTTTTTCGGCGCTAAATTTGTGGGGCTTGTGGCAAATATAAGCTAACGTAAGTAATGCGTTACCAGTTATGGAAGGGAATTTATGCAGGTGAACGTCAAGGTAAGACATGTCGCTTGTGTTCTAGGTAGTATTTTTCTATTGGCTAATCCGAGTCTTGCAGCTCGTGAACCCATTTCCGTAACGGTTAAACCATTAGCCAAAGTGGCGCAATTTCCACTGCGCCAAGAACCCGCAAAGGTCATCAGTCTCAATGACAGTCGTTTGAGTTCTGAAATAACGGCAGTCATTGCTGATATTCCGGTGCAGGTAGGTCAAGTGGTGAAATCGGGTACACCGTTGGTGAAACTCGATAGGGTCGATACTGAGCTTGCCCTAGAGCGAGCTAAAGCTATTTTGAGTTCCCTTGAAGCCCGTCAACGACAAGCCCAACGTCAACTACAGCGCGCCCAGACCCTGGCCCAGCAGCGCTCATTATCTGAAGAAGAACTACATCGGCGCGAGACGAATATGCAGATTAGCGAGGCGGAAATCACCGCCCAACAAGTCGCTATCGCACAAATTCAGCGCAATCTGACTAAATCAGTGCTACGCGCCCCTTTTAAGGGCATCGTGATGGAACGTTTAAGCCATCTTGGCGAGCTTGCAATACCTGGAACACCATTGATTCGGATGCTAGATGTTGAGGGAATTCAGCTTTCAGCAAAGCTGCAACCTCAACATATTGATTCACTAAAATCTGCCAAAAATGTGAATTTTATGTCCCAGGGCCGCGCTTATCCTGTCGAGTTGTACACGGTTACACCCGCCATGGATGAGCGGGAACGCAGCCAAGAGGTGCGTTTTCGTTTTACTGAAGCATTACCTTTAGTGGGTAGTACTGGGTATTTGCTGTGGCGCCGAGACGAGCCACATTTACCGGCTGATTTGCTGGTTCGGCGTGGCAGCGCTTTAGGTCTTTTTATCGTTGCCGATAAGCACGCCAAATTTATCACGCTTGAAAAGGCTCAAGAAGGTCAACCAGCGCCAGTGGATTTACCCAACGACAGTGCTGTAATCATTGATGGTCGCTTCTTATTGGCAGACGGGGACCTGGTGACTGTGGTTAATCCTTAAAAAATCTTTATAGTAATTCTCAAACCCAGTATGCAGGAAAATGACGCGCTTCAACCCATTACGAAGCAACGGCCTGCCATTTTGTTTTTTGCCGAGGCGGTTACTTTAGCCCATGTGGCGCGCCCCGTGACCCTTGCGCGGTCCCTTGATGCAAAGCGTTTTCGGATCACAATAGCTTGTGATAACCGTTATCAGCATCTTTTTCCTAAACTTGAGATGCCGGTTTATCCGCTGCGAACTATTTCCAGTGCCCAGTTCAATCGGGCTTTGGCAGAGGGCAAACCGGTTTACGATACCGCAACCCTGCGCGCCTATGTGCGGGATGATCTTGCCCTCATGGAAAGGCTGCAACCGGATTTAGTGATCGGTGATTTCCGCTTGTCTTTGGCGATAAGCGCCCGGCTCACCCACATCCCTTATTTTACTATCAGCAATGCCTACTGGAGCCCTTACTCGCGGCTCTCTTTTCCATTGCCAGAACATCCGCTGACCCGTGTCGTAGGTGTAACCTTAGCCCAGAGTCTGTTTCGACTGGTTCGGCCCGGCGTGTTTGCCTACCATAGCATTCCTTTTAACAAAGTCCGCCGTGAGTTTGGCTTGCCCAGCCTTAGTTATAATTTGCGGGAAATTTACACCGAAGCCGACCAAACCCTCTATGCAGATATCCCGCACCTCGTACCCACGGTTTCTTTACCAACCCATCATCACTGGTTAGGGCCAGTGCTTTGGTCGCCTCAAGTCCAGCTGCCCGACTGGTGGGGGCATTTACCTGCGGAACAGCCTATTATTTATGTCACTCTAGGCAGTTCAGGGGAAGCTGATCGATTGCCTATTATTTTGCAGGCCCTGGCTAACTTGCCTGTTATCGTTATCGCCGCCACTGCGGGTGGCGCTCTTCCCAAGGAACTGCCCAGCAACGCCCGAGTTGCGCCTTTTTTGCCGGGCATTGAAGCATCCGCGCGTTCCTGCTTAGTGATATGCAACGGCGGCAGTCCCACCACGCAACAAGCGTTAGCCGCGGGAGTGCCAGTTATCGGTGTTGTCAATAATATGGATCAACACCTTAATATGTTGTGTTTAGAAGCAGCAGGGGTGGGCCTTCGTCTACGCGCCGGGCAGCTGACAGCAGAACACTTGCAGAAGACAGTAAAACGGTTTTTGCAGGATGCAAGCTATACCGAGAAAGCGCGTCATCTTCAGCAACGCATAAATCAACACGATACCCATCGCACCTTTGCGGAACGGGTGACAGCTCAGTTAGATAAAAAATAGCCAGTGCCTCGCGAAATACCTCTTTATACAGGCGGTTTAAAACGGCGTCCGACCTCTCGGATCAACACTTTTGCGGGCATTAAACCGGCTAACAGACGCTGTTTATAAGTGCCTTTTGCGGCGCACGCCAAGGGCGAATCTTTCATGAGATGGGCCAGTGCAATCTGCACTACATAAGCGGGTGAGTCCTGTTTTTTTGTCAGAGAACTCTCATAAGCGTGAGCTTTTTCATCAAAGTGAGTGGCTGTGGGTCCAGGCACCAACGTCTGCACCAAAACGCCCCGTTCCTGCCATTCACCATAAAGGGCTTGGCTAAAACTATGCACAAACGCCTTGCTAGCCGCATAAACCGCCATGTAGGGGATTGGCTGTAGGGCTGCTGCGGAGCCCACATTAATCACCGCACTGCTGGGCCAGCTGCTAAGATCAACAAGAAACTGATGACACAAAGACACCATGGCGGTTGTATTAAGGGTAATCATTTCTTGATAGCAGCAAAGTGCTGCCTTCTCAAAATGTCCCCAACGTCCAGCGCCAGCATTATTGATCAATAAACGCACTTTGATTGCTGCTGTATCAAGACGTATTTTGAGCTGACTAGCAGCGTCTGGATTGCTCAGATCCATGGCCACCACCAGGGTTTTAATGGGGTGGGTTTGGGTAAGGTGCTGAGCGACTTTGGTCAATCGAACTTCGTTTCGCGCCACCAGCACTAGATTCAACCCAGCAGCGGCTAGTTGTTCACAAAACTCCCGGCCGATGCCTTCAGAGGCGCCGGTAACAAGGGCCCAATGGGCTTTTGCATCATGCAACTGCATACCTGCTTTACTCCTGTTTTTGGTGTCTCAACTTGTGTCAAAAAACTCTTAAGATTTAAAGCCAAAAGGTAACGACTCACTCCCCCCCGTCATTCTCGCCATGGACTGGCGAGAATCTAGTAGCATGGACGGCAAGCGTGGGCGATAACCGCCTGTCACCCTCCCTGGCAACTGGGTTCCGGCAATCCCTGCCGGAATGACGAGTGAGCAGTTACACCAAAAGCATTTTTTCTCCTGCATTGAACTGCATCGACTGACTCAGCATATCACCTCAAGGTGCTTGATTTTGTAAACCTGCAATAGCAGTATGGCTGCCCAACGTAGTATCTGTTTTTCTGAGCGCAACGTCGGAGCCCATTATGCATCCTTATAAAATGCGCAAAGTTGTTCATCTATTAGGCAACGGCGGCATCATTGCCTATCCCACCGAAGGGGTGTTTGGTTTGGGGTGTGATCCCTGCAATCAAAATGCTGTCAATCGGTTACTGGCTATTAAAAAACGCCCCCAATCCAAGGGGCTGATTGTCATCGCCGCTACCCTTGAGCAGCTGCATTCACTGATTGAGCCGTTGTCTGAATCAGCCCGTGCTCGACTAGAGGCAACCTGGCCAGGTCCAGTCACCTGGGTGCTGCCAGCGCAAGATGCGCCTGCTTGGCTGCGGGGCGACCACAACACCTTGGCTGTGCGGATTACCGCTCACCCGCTGGCGGCGGCCCTCTGCCGAGCTTGGGGTGGACCTTTGGTGTCCACCAGCGCCAACATTAGCACCCGACTTCCAGCTCGCACAGCTTTAGCGGTACGCCGACAGTTAGGTCAGCAAGTGGACGCTATTGTCTCCGGTCAGACGCAAGGGGCTAAGGGGCCAACGGAGATTCGCGATCTGACCACCGAGCAAGTGATTCGGGCGGGATGAGGCATGTTGCTAACGTGAGCGGGCGATAGGTGATCATGGCCACATTGACCCTCCGCCAAGTGCTTTCTCATATGGCATGACTTCTGCCTTCTTTAAGGTACCCTTTCAATAGAGTCACTCAAAATGTTTCTGAATGGAGCGGCTCCGTCACCAAAAAACTTTTAAAATATGCGTCAAATTATCGTTCAGGTTAGCCAAGGTCACGGCGAATTAGCATTGGCTATTGCGCGCCGCTATGGGGGTATCAATCTTGCTTGCTGGGCAGGCGTGGATGGTCAAGAAGCTCTGGATATGGTCCTTATCCATGTCTCCAATGGTCAGGTTGAAGGGTTATTGACGGAGCTTGAAAAGCTACCCCGCACGAAATTCACGTTATTACCTGTCGGCGTCATTCCCTTGCGTCCACCCACGTCGCAAGCGCCAGAACAAGTGACAGATGTGGCCCTGCGCAGCCCCATAGAGGTCTTTCTCGGTGGTTTACAAAGTGTCGGTTCCTGGATTGGTTTTCTAGGCTATGCAGCGGCGGCGGGTGTGGTGGTATGGATCGGTTTGTTCACCAATTCCAGTTATCTGCTGGTGGCCGCCATGCTCATCGCTCCCTTTGCAGGTCCTGCCATGAACACGGCACTGGCCACAGCTCGAGGTGACTTTCAGCTGTTGTGGCGTAGTCTGCGGCGCTATTTTGCAGCGCTGGCGGTGTGTATTTTGATGACTGCCTTACTTAGCTTTGTGTTACAGCAAGAGGTAGTAACATCGTTAATGGATGCCACCAGTCAGATATCATCCATTGCTGTGTTGCTGCCTTTGGTGGCTGGCGCCGCCGGTGCCTTGAACTTAGTCCAGTCCGAGCGCTCCAGCTTAGTGTCAGGCGCAGCGACGGGTATGTTGGTGGCTGCGTCATTAGCGCCGCCGGCGGGGTTAGTGGGTATGGCGGGCGTGATGGAACGTTGGGATATGGTGGCCAACGGCTTATTTTTGTTGGTATTACAGTTGGTGGGGATCAATTTAGCAGGCGCTTTGGTGTTTCGCGGTTTTGGTCTCACCTCCAGCGGTGCCCGTTATGAGCGGGGTCGCCCAGGGATATTTTTAGGCAGCGTTGGCATAGCCGCGGTTATCCTAGCCGGTTTATTAGTATGGCAATTTTGGGACGAACCTAATCTACAACGCACAAGTTTGGCCCAGCGAGCTATTGCGGAGATTCGCCAGACCGTTGAAAGGAGTGGTTTGGCGTGGCCTTTGGAGGTGGATGCCCGCTTTACTTCGTCGTCCCCCGATGCTGAGCAAAAGACCTTACTCACGGTGGTTTATGCCCAACGTCGGGCAGCAGATCCGGCATTGACAGATACTGAGATTCGTCAACAGTTGACAAAAGCCATTGAAAAAGCGCTCCAAGAGTATAAATTTATGCCCTTGGTGCAAATTAACCTGTTGGAAAAGTCGTTGTAAACCTCAAAAATCTTTGTGGTAATTGATAAGTTTTTCAACTTTTATTGTAATTTTTGCAAACTCTGTGGCGTTTGTAAGGATTTGCCAAGCATGTGATCTGCTACCCGTAATGCATTGGCCGCAATGGTAAGGGAAGGGTTTGTACCACCGCTAGAGGGAAAAAAAGAACTGTCCACCACATATAAATTAGCCACGCTGTGGGCGCGGTTAAAAGGATTCAATATACTTTCCCGAGGGTTCACACCAAACCGGCAGGTGCCACAGACATGGGCAATCCGATCATTGTTTTCAGCTTGTTTGAGCAGCATAAAACGCTGTGGTTTTAACGCCTTGTTCAGCATCTGACGAAACAATTGAATGCGTTGTTTATCGTAAGGATGCAACTGATAATGTAACTGGATACGATCCGGAGAAGAGCCAGGTTGGACGCGGTTTTCCGGATGTGGTAAATCCTCCATAATGGAGGCCAAAATAAGGCTGCGGGAAAATAGTTGGCTAAAAATTCCCTTAAACAATGGTTTTGCTAACCCAAACACCCGGGCCATCTGAGGATAGCGACCTTCCCGCAGGTCCTGCTGCATTTGCTCCACCAGGATAGGCGCCGGCGGTAAGCTACCAAAGGATTGTAGCGAACCGAGTTTAGTATCTTTGTTGCGATAAAAATCGTTGCAGCCGAGTTCTTTGTCATTGCTGTGGGAAATCGGTTGCTTACTCACGAACACGGCATAAAGATCGATGCAATGACGCATCAAATTGCGGCCCACCAGCCCTGATTCATTGGCTAAACCAGAGGGCCATTCGGGGCAGGCAGAGTTGAGTAACAATACCGGTGTTTGCAAAGCGCCCGCCGCCAGCACCACCTGTTTCGCCTGCAGTCGTACCGTTTTACCCTGCCAAGCGCATACCACGGTCTTTACCCGATCGCCATGAGTTTCTAACCCTAGCGCCTGACATTCATCCAGTAGTTGCGCACCGTATTGGTTCAAGGCAGGGCTTAAACAAGCTCGACTACTATCGTTTTTGCAGGCATTGGGACAAAGATAACCCTGACAGCCTTGACAACCGGCTACCCATTCACAAGCTAAAGGAAGTTGATAGGGATGTAGTCCCCTACTTTTTAATTTCTCATAGAGATGCTGATTAGCCGCACTTAAAGACGGTGGTGGTAACAGGGAGGTAGGGGTTTCTGTTGGTCGCAACGGGTCCAAAGTGCCACGCACGCCATAAAGCTGTTCCGCGAGGGTATAATAGGGCGCTAGATCTTCATAGCGAATTGGCCAAGCTTCCGGCAGACTAGTGTTATTCACCTCAGCAAACTGAGTCCGTGGATAAAAGTCTTCTGGAAAAAACCGCTCCATAGCCATCCCGTAGAGGGCACTGCTTCCGCCAGTGCCCTGACCTATAAAGGGGATATGGGAACGTGGCTGCGAACCACTAAAATCTTCAATGAGGTCTGTGTAACGACCTGCCTGGGCGAGAATCGTTTTATGTTGTCGTTGCGCAACCGCGGGTCGATGAAAAAAATGCTCGGCATAATCACCCATTAAAGCGCTTGATTTGTCTAGATGGGAGCGTCCGCGTTCGCAAAATAACACCCGTTTACCCGCTTTGGCTAAGGCATAACCCAATGTCGCGCCACCCATTCCGGTACCTACGACAATGATATCCCAGAGGGTTTTTTCGGGATCAAAGCTATCCTTCATAATGAAATCCTTATTAAATACGTTCCTCAGCCGCGTAAATCCGCTGGGCTAAGAATACGAATCTTGCGTGCTGGGTTGCCTCCCCATTCTTCCCCCGCTGGGATCTTTGTCAGCGGAGTGACTAAAGCGCCTGCGCGAACCACTGATCCTGCACCGATTTCAACCCCTGGGGTGATAATGGCGTTGGCGCCGATGGTGACGTTGGCGCCAATATGCACCGGACGCACTAAAATACGGCCGCCTACCATAATATGGCCCGAAACAATAGAATTTTGGCCAATGATGGCATAGTCTCCCAGGTGGATAAGACACGGTTCCCGAAGAATCCCTGCAATAGCAACATCGCGCCCCACCCGAGCGCCAAATAACTTAGCAACAGCAGGGCGGGCAAATACCGTGGTGAAGGGCGACAGGGTAAAACGTCCGAATTCTTCGACGACGCTCAATAATTTCCAGTAGGTAAAGGGGGCCTTTTCTATCGCATAAAAGCCCTCAGCCAGGGGATGTATCCGCAGCGCTATGCGGTAGCAAAGAGCGGCCAGTAAACCGAACAAAAGAAGGAACAAGAGACCGTCCACCAGCACATGATAATCGCCAAACCAATGTTGCGAAATGGGTACCAGAAAGAAGGCCAATAAGCCTACGTCGAGAACGACCAGTAACGTCAATACAAACGTACTTAGCAAATAATCCAGCGGTGAGGTTTTCATACCACGAGAACTCCATCAGCTCGTTTTAATAGTCCTAATCCAATCTCCGGTATTGTCTATAAACTGCCTTCATTTTGGCAGTGTTTCCCTATAGTATTTTCTCTTTGGGGAGCTAAACGCTCTAACCCGTTTAGCCAAAAATTCTCAGCACCGGTCAACATCGGAACAACACGCCAAGTTTTCGCAGCCAGTGCAGGGTACGAGGTTTATAAAGCAAAGGGAAGTGTCACGTTATGCTCGTTCGATTGTTGCGAAATCATGTACTTGCCAATCTAACTTTCGTATTGATTTTAGGGGCCGGTACACTGGCCTATATTTTATTACCCCGGGAACAAGATCCTTCCATTACCTTTAATTGGGTGCAGATTACTACGGCGTGGCCAGGGGCGTCGGCGGAAGATGTGGAAAAACTGATTACCGAACCTCTCGAAGAAGCCGTTCGCACTG
>CAZGON010000101.1:0-3970 GCA_964527085.1 uncultured Candidatus Competibacteraceae bacterium | reverse complement strand
TTTGTTGGTGCGCTTTCAAGATTTGAGCGAGCGGGACTACGATAAACGTATGAATGACTTACGTCGCGAGGTGCAGACCGAAGCAGACCGAGAGTTACCTATAGCGGCGGAAGAGCCGCAGTTCTTTGAGCTAACCAGCGCCAATATGTTTCCTGCTGCGTTGATTGTGGTGAGCGGTGCCGCCGACGATGAAATCCTGCGCCGCAATGCTCAACGGGTGCAAGAGGATTTGGAACGACTCGCCGAGGTGGAAAGTGTCGAAGCAGGGGGGCTCCACGATCCAGAACTCAAAGTTATCTTTTCTCCTGAAGATCTCGCCAACGTGGGCGTCACGCCTATCGACCTAGCCAATACCGTGTCCGCTTATCTGCGGGATATGGCCGCTGGTAGTATACGTCAGGGCGAACAACAATGGTTAGTGCGTCTCATCGGGATGAGCCGTCAGTTGGACGTATTAGCGCAGGCGCCGTTGAATACAAACGCAGGTCCCATCCCCTTGGAGCGTGTCGCAACCCTCGGCCGCAGCCGCGAAAAACCCGCCCAGTTGGTGCGCTACAACGGTAAACCCGCGGTGCTGCTGGTGGTCAGTAAAAAAGCGAAAGTCAGCGCCCTTGCCCTGCTAGAACAAATAAAAGCCTATCTGCAACGGCAACAAAGCTTGAGCCGCACCACTGGCGTGGAATTAGTGTTGGTGGACGACCAGACCCCTCGTACCCGCAGGGCATTGCGTATCATGGAAAATAATGCCCTGTTAGGGTTGACTTTAGTGATTTTGACAACCTGGATTTTTCTCGGCGGGCGGCTGGCTTTTTTTATCGGTATCGGTATCCCATTTACCCTAGCGGGTACCTTTATTGTGCTTTTTTTGTTGGATCAGAGTCTCAATATCGCGGTGTTTTTAGGTATTGTCATCGCGTTAGGTATGTTGGTGGATGATGCCGTGGTGGTGATGGAGGCTATCCACTATCGCTTGCAGCAAGGGATGGATTCGCTGGCAGCCGTGTTGGCCGGATTTGCGGAAGTGGCCGCACCGGTGGTGACCGCCGTCATGACTACTATGGCGGCGTTTCTGCCATTGTTGCTCACGCCGGGGTTGCTGGGCAAGTTTATGTTTATGATTCCCTTGGTGGTTACGGTTGCCCTGGCGATCAGTTTAATCGAAGCCTTATGGATGCTGCCTTCCCACATCGCCAACGGGGTTCCCGTCAAAAACCACGCCTTATCCACCGTGCAGCGTTATCGGCGAGGAGCCATGGGTTGGTTACGGATCAACTATACACGGCTGCTGCTACGGGTGTTGCGGTGGCCAGTCATTACCCTGGTGGCGGTTGTGGTGTTGTTTACCACAGCTATCGGCGTGCTAGGCAGCGGTTTAGTACGTACCGATTTTTTTGCCACCGACCCCATTCGATTGTTTTACGTGAACCTGGAAATGCCGCCTAGCACCTCGTTACAAGAAACACTGCAATTAGTGCAAGTCTTGGAAGCCAAAATAAAACGCCAGGCCCAACCCGGAGAATTGCGGGAATTGGTCGGCTATGCGGGTCTTATGTTTACCGAAAATGGCTTGGTGTCGGGTGACCAATACGGCCAACTGGCGGTGAGCCTGCATCCCCGTGCGCCCGGTTTACGCCGTGTAGACGCCATGATTGAAGCGTTACGGGATGATTTGCTCAGCACACCGGGACCGGTACGGGTGTTTTTTGTGCGCCGAGCGACGGGGCCGCCGGCCACTAAACCCATCAATGTCAAGGTCAGAGGCGATGATTTTACCGAACTACGCCAAGCGGTGGCAGCTCTAGAAAGTCGCTTACAGGAAATGTCTGGCGTCAAGGATATCAGTAATGATGATGTGCCAGGTAAATTACAACTAAATCTACGTCTTGACGGCGCAGCCATTCAGCGGGCTGGTCTAGATCCCCTCACTGTGGTTCGTGCCATTCGCTTACTATTGGATGGTGAAGTGGTGGCGAGTTTTCAAGATCAAAGTGAAAAAGTAGACGTGCGGGTACAGGCCAGGTTGCCTGAGACAAACGCCCTCAACGCCATTCTTGATCGACCCATTGCCTTGCCTAACGGTGGTGAGGTTGCTTTACGCCAGTTGGTCAATATAGAAAAAGGTTTTGGCGCCGTTGCTATTCAACATTATAAATTTCGCCGTAGTATCACGGTAGAAGCTGATATCGATAAAACCCAAACCAGCGCCGTGGCTGTCAATCAGCGTATTCAAGAGGAATGGCAGACATTGCGGCGTCGTTTTCCCGGTGTGGATTTGGATTTTTCCGGTGTTTTTGAAGATATTCAGGAAGGATTACAGGCATTAGCCACCCTGTTTGTGCTGGGGATTGCCGTTATTTATCTCATTTTGGCAACCCAGTTTGGCAGCTATTGGCAGCCGTTAATAATTCTTGCGTCCGTGCCCATGGCGTTCAGTGGCGTCGTGTTTGGTTTATTGCTCAGTCAACATCCCCTTAGCCTGTATACCTTATATGGTGTTGTAGCGCTCACAGGTATCGCGGTTAACGCCGCCATCGTGTTAATCGTGGCAGCCAATGACCGCTTAGCCCTTGGCATGAGTGTCACCCACGCTGCCGTGTACGCAGCCCGCCGTCGACTGATACCGATTCTGATCACTACTTTAACCACCATGGCCGGGCTTTTTTCCTTAGCTGTCGGCTTAGGCGGCAAATCGCTATTGTGGGGCCCCGTGGCGTCGGCTATTGTCTGGGGATTAGGTTTTTCCAGTGTATTGACTTTATTTGTAATTCCGGTGCTTTATCGGTTGGCTATGGGGCGCTGTGGTAAAGCTGTTGTGGCGTAGTTGGTAGCCTCGCTGAGCGGTTACGCTTATTATGAAAGGGAAAATTAGGTAAGGTGCATTTAATGCACCATTTAACGTATGGCATTGGGGATAACTTATGGTGCGTAAAACGCACCCTACAGTTAAGCAGCCCTGTAGGGTAAGCAACTTGTTGCCCACGCGCTAATTTTTGCGCTTTTTATTAAGTCCAGTAAACCCTTTTAATAAACGAACTATTGAAACCAGTGATTGATTCTATGACCGCTTCCCCTCGCGATATTTTGGTCACCAGCGCCTTGCCTTACGCCAATGGCCCTATTCATTTAGGGCATATGGTGGAGTATGTGCAAACCGATATCTGGGTCCGTTTTCAAAAGCTCCGCGGCCACCGTTGCATCTATGTGTGCGCCGATGATGCCCACGGCACCCCTATTATGCTCCGCGCCCAGCAAGATGGACTCTCTCCAGAGCAGCTTATCGAGCGCATCGGTATCGAGCATCGGGCTGATTTTGCCGATTTCTTGGTGGCTTTTGATAATTATTACTCCACCCACTCCGATGAAAACCGCCATTTTGCAGAACTTATTTTTAAGCGCTTGCAAGACGGGGGACACATTAGCCAACGGCCGATTCTGCGCCCCTATGATCCAGAAAAAAACATGTTTCTGGCAGACCGCTTTATAAAAGGGGAGTGCCCACGCTGCGGCGCATTGGATCAATACGGTGATAGCTGCGAGGTATGCGGGGCGACCTATTCCCCCACCGATTTAAAAAATCCGCGCTCCATTCTGTCCGGCGCGGCGCCCGTGGAAAAGGAAACCCTGCAGTTTTTTTTCAAGCTCAGTAACTTCGAAGATATGCTGCAAAACTGGCTGGCGGTGGGTGGCCATGTGCAAGAGCAAATGGCCAACAAGCTGGCGGAGTGGTTCAAAGACGGCTTGCAGGATTGGGAAATCTCCCGGGACGCCCCTTATTGGGGTTTTGAGATTCCCGGTGTGTCCGACAAATATTTTTATGTCTGGTTGGACGCCCCCATCGGTTATATGGCCAGCTTCAAAAATTATTGTACGCAGGAAGGTATGGATTTTGATGCCTTTTGGCGCTATGACAGCCAGACAGAGCTGTACCATTTTATCGGCAAAGACATCGCCTATTTTCATACCCTGTTCT
>CAZGON010000100.1:0-13694 GCA_964527085.1 uncultured Candidatus Competibacteraceae bacterium | reverse complement strand
TTGCGGTGTGCCGGTGGCGATGGGACGGCCATGCTCCATGACTAAAATTTGATCGGAAATACCCATTACTAGACTCATATCATGCTCAATGAGCAACACCGATACGCCCTGTTCCTGACGCAAACCCATGATCAGCTGATCCAGTTCGCGGGTTTCCTGAGGATTGAGACCCGCTGCGGGTTCGTCTAGCATTAGCAGACGCGGTTTAGTGACCATGCAGCGGGCGATTTCAAGACGGCGCTGCTGACCATAGGCAAGATTGCCTGCTTCCCGATTGGCTAGCTTCAATAAACCCACTTTTTCCAACCAAAAAGCTGCCTGCTCCGTAGCGCCGCGCTCGGCTTTGCGATAGGTGGGGGTTTTAAATAATCCCGCTAATAGTCCTGTCTTAAGCTGAGTATGTTGAGCGACTAACAAATTCTCCACCACCGTCATATTTTTAAACAGACGCACGTTTTGAAAGGTGCGAGCGACCCCTACTCGGGCCACCTGGTGAGAACCACCAAAAAGCTTGTAAAACAACCACTCTAGCAGAGCGCTAGGCTTACCAACATCGGTTAAATGCAGTGATCCGCCGAGGATCTTAAGCAAATCAACGGTTCGTTCACCTAGGTGCATATGAACTTGCCCGGCGGTGGCCCGATAAAAACCGCTAATACAATTAAAAACAGTGGTCTTGCCAGCGCCGTTAGGACCAATGATGGCAAACACCTGAGCTGGTTTGACAGTCAAGGTCACACCATCCACAGCCAATAGTCCTCCGAAACGCATACTAAGCCCATTGACCTCTAACAACCGGGAGGTCATGGGGATAACTCCAGACGTGGCCGTTTAGCGGGCAGCAAACCCTGCGGTCGCCAAATCATCATCAGCACCATCACCAGACCAAAAAACAGCATCCGATATTCATCAAGTTCCCGGCCTAATTCCGGTAATACGGTGAGCGCAACTGCAGCTAATATCACACCCACTTGCGACCCCATGCCCCCTAACACGACGATGGCCAACACAATGGCCGATTCGATAAAGGTAAACGATTCCGGGTTTATAAAGCCTTGCCGAGCCGCAAAAAAAGCCCCTGCAAAACCGCCAAAAGACGCTCCTAAGGTAAACGCTGACAGCTTAACGATAGTGGGATTTAAACCCAGTGAGCGGCAGGCGATTTCATCTTCCCGGAGGGCTTCCCAAGCCCGACCGATAGGCATCCGAATCAGTCGATTGATAACAAACAGGGTAATCAGCACCAACCCAAGCCCTAGCAAATAAAGAAATATCACCGTATCGCCGCCACTATAGTCTAGGCCAAAAAAATCATGAAAGGTCGTGGCGTTTTCGTTGCTGGGCCGGCGGGAAAACTCAAGTCCAAACAAGGTTGGCTTTTCGATCCCCAAGATACCGTCAGGGCCTCCGGTTAGTTCATCTAGGTTATTAAGTAGCAGACGAATAATTTCACCAAAACCTAACGTTACGATGGCCAGATAGTCGCCGCGCAAACGCAGCACGGGGAAACCTAATAAGCACCCGGTCGCTGCCGCCATCATCAAACACAAAGGTAGACACTGCCAAAATGACAGACCGAAGTGCTGGCCCAGCAGCGCGTAAGTGTAGGCGCCTACCGCATAAAAGGCCACATAGCCCAAGTCCAAAAGCCCTGCAAAGCCCACCACAATGTTGAGTCCAAGCCCTAGCAGGATATAAATCAACGCCAAAGTGGCCACATCGACAGCGCCCCGGGAGGCTGTGAATGGCCAAATGACGGCAAATACAACAAGCAGGGCAAACAGGGCTGGGCGATACGCTGTCATGCCTTCAGCACTCGGCAATAGACGGCCCAAGTGAAGCCCACCCACTGCTTTGGACAAAGGCGCTTGCAGTAAGCGCACTATAAATACAGCGCCCATGGCGAAAAACACCGGCGTTGCATCACCTACCAAGGCGACATTGATACCACGTACTTGAATATGTAAACCGAGGATGGGTATGGTTAATACAGCCGCAAGTAACGCCATCAGTATGGCGTCAAGCCAATGCAGTCTACTCATACCTTCTCCAGGTCGGGTTGCCCCAGTAAACCAGTAGGTCGGAACAACAGCACTAATACTAAAATGCTAAAAGCGACCACGTCTTTGTACTCGGTGCTGAGATAGGCCGATGTAAAGCTTTCCGTCAAACCCAGCAATATCCCCCCCAGCATGGCCCCAGGAATGCTGCCAATTCCCCCCAATACGGCAGCGGTAAAGGCTTTGATACCGGCGACAAAGCCTATAAAAGGATTAATAAGACCGTAATAAAGTCCCACCAACACCCCGGCTACGGCGGCCAAAGCCGCTCCTAATACAAAGGTCATAGCAATCACCCGATCGGTATCTATACCTAGCAAATTGGCCATTTCTCGATCCTGAGAGCAGGCTCGACAGGCGCGTCCAAGGCGAGAGCGGGAGATAAACAAGGTCAGTAGAGTCATGAAGATGACAGTGACCACCGCAATAATCACCTGCATATACGACAAATAAACCTGGAAACCCCCTTCCATACCAAAACGCCAGCCGCCGGTAATCAAAGGACGCATGGAAACGTCTCTGGCGCCTTGACCAATCATCACGTAGTTTTGGAGAAAAATGGACATGCCGATGGCGGAGATCAGCGGTACAAGGCGCGGGCTTCCCCGCAATGGCCGATAGGCAAGCCGTTCCACCGTCCAACCGTAGGCGCTGGTGACTAGAATGCTCACCGCCAGTGTCAACAGCAACAACAAAGGGATCGTCTCTAAACCGAAGAGACTCAACGCGGTAATCATCAAAAGTCCCACATAGGCGCTGATCATATAGATCTCGCCATGGGCAAAATTGATCATGCCGATAATGCCATACACCATGGTATAGCCAATGGCGATCAGCGCATAAATACTACCTAGCGTCAATCCGTTGATGGTCTGCTGAATAAACTCAAGCAAGTCATCGGACATAACAACCCCCAGCAAAACAAACGCCCCGTCTCCTCACGGAAACCAGGGCGCTAAAAAGAAAGATTATTACACGGGAGCAACGGGCAATTTATTGAGCCGGGGTCTTTGTCGCGTCCTCATGCCAGGTAAAGACAACAAACTCAAACTCTTCCAAATCTCCTTGGTCGTCAAAAGCGACGGTGCCGATAGGGGTTTCATAGGTGGTTTCACGCAGCGCTTCAGCCACCTCTTCCGGATCATCGCTACCAATTTTATCCATGGTTTGAGCAATAATTTGCACTGCCGTATAGGAGGGCATTACAAAGGGCCCAGAAGGGTCTTGTTTATTTTCTTTAAAAGCCTCCACTAACTCAGCATTGGCTGGGTCTTGCGAAAAATCAGCAGGCAAGGTAACCAATAAACCCTCTGAAGCTGGGCCAGCAATAGCGCTGATGTCTTTGTTGCCGACACCTTCTGGCCCCATAAAACCCGCATCAAATCCTTGCGTGCGCGCTTGCCGCAAAATCAACCCCAACTCAGGGTGGTAGCCCCCATAGTAAACAAAATCCACATTGGCTCGTTTTAATTTAGTGATCAATGCCGAGAAATCATTCTGGCCCTTACTAACACCTTCAAAGAGCACCACATCGATGCCTTTTTCCTCGACAGTATCTCTGACCTCCTCGGCGATACCCTGACCATATTGCTGTTTATCATGAATAATGGCCAAACGCGCTGGTTTGAGGGTGTCCGCAATATAGTTTCCGGCCACCGGACCCTGCTGGCTATCTTTACCGATGGTGCGGAACACCATGGTCAACCCCTGTTCGGTGATGGCCGGATTAGTTGACGCTGGGGTAATCATCAAGACACCTTCTTCGTCGTAGATATTTGCTGCTGGCTGGGTGGAACCAGAACAAAGATGTCCGACCACATAGCGAATACCGTCATTGATTACTTTATTGGCCACGGCCACAGCTTGCTTGGGCTCACAAACATCGTCCATCAACACAGCCTGCAGTTTCCTACCGCCCAACACACCACCCTTGGCATTGATCTGCTGCACCGCCATCTTGGCCCCGGTCATTTGCATTTCGCCATATTGGGCAACTGGACCCGTGATGGGACCCACTACCGCAATCTTGATGGGGTCATCAGCCCCCTGGGCCCATCCTGCAGCCCCAAGCGCCAGCAGAGCTGCAGTAACCAGTGTGCGGATGTATAGTGTCATGGGTGAATGACTCCTCGTAAGCTTTTTTGTTAAACCATTTAATTTTATTGACGCCCGCGCCTGCTGCGCAATAATCACCTGAATTATCATCAAAAACAAGCGTTAGGCTTTAACGGTCCGTCCGCTTAAAAATGGGTGTATTTTGCTGCTAATCCGGTGCTTTACCCGACCACTTAAGCACTATGCCTCCCAGCGGAGGCAGCGTCAGGGTGAGCGAATAGGGTCTATTCATCCACTCCACCGCTTTAGTGTACAAAGGGCCACCCCCATTTCCCACGTCGCTGCCTCCGTAATTCTGGGCATCAGAATTTAGGATTTCCCAATATTCACCCTCTTCCGGAACGCCGATTTGGTATTCATAGCGAGGTACTGGCGTAAAATTAACCACCATAATGAGAAAATCGTCTTCAGTTTTGCGAATATAGCTCAACACGGACTGTTCTGCGTCGTGGCAATCGATCCAGTCAAAGCCCTGCCACTCAAATTCATAGGTATACAGCGCTGGAGAGCCTTGATACAAATGATTTAAGTCTTTAACTAGGTTTTGTACACCTTTATGAAACGGGTACTGCAACACATACCAGTCCAACTCTCGGCTGCTGTTCCACTCGGTGCCTTGACCAAATTCAGTACCCATAAATAGGAGCTTTTTACCCGGATGGGTAAACATATAGGTATACAGAAGCCGCAAATTGGCAAAGCGCTGCCATTCATCACCGGGCATCTTATTGGGCATTGAACCTTTCCCGTGCACCACTTCATCGTGGGAGAATGGCAATAGGAAATTCTCGGTAAACACGTACAGCATGCTAAAGGTCAGCAGATCATGATGATATCTACGGAAGACAGGCTCTTTGCTCATATAGGACAACGTATCGTTCATCCAACCCATATTCCATTTCATGCTAAAACCCAGACCACCGAGATAGGTCGGCCGAGTTACCTGGGGCCAAGAGGTTGATTCTTCCGCCATCACCAGTGACCCAGGGTACTCGCTATGGGTGACAGTATTCAGTTCCCGGAGAAAATCAATGGCTTCAAGATTTTCCCGCCCACCATACTGATTTGGAATCCACTCAGTACGGGAATAATCCAAATAAAGCATGGAAGCCACCGCATCCACCCGAAGCCCGTCTAAGTGAAATTCCTCAATCCAAAATAAAGCGCTAGAAAGCAAAAAATTTTTGACTTCGTAACGACTGTAATTGTAAATTAACGTGGACCAGTCCAGATGCTCTCCTCGACGAGGATCAGCGTGTTCATACAAAGGTTCGCCGTCGAACTGGGCTAAACCATGGGCATCTTTAGGGAAGTGGGCAGGCACCCAATCGAGAAACACGCCAACACCGTGCTGATGACAGTAGTTGACAAAATAGCGAAAGTCATCAGGACTCCCAAACCGACTGGTGGGCGCATAATAACCGGTTGCCTGATAACCCCATGAGGCATCATAAGGATGTTCGGTGACCGGCATTAGTTCGAGGTGGCTAAAACCCATCTCTTTAACATAATCCACTAACCGATGGGCTAATTCTCGATAACTAAGAAATTCCCCTTCTTGACCCCGCTGCCAAGAACCCAGATGGACTTCATAAATAGACATGGGGGTATGCAGCCAGTCGCGGGTTTTACGATTTTCCATCCACTGGCTATCTTGCCAATCATAAGCAGCATTGTTGACCACTACAGAGGCGGTACTGGGGCGTAATTCAAAACGCTGGCCGTAAGGGTCGCTTTTTAAAGAGATACTGCCGCTATGGCGGTTGCGAATTTCAAACTTGTATAAGGTGCCAGGACCGAGATTTGGAATAAAAAGCTCCCAAACACCTTTGCCACCACGTACCCGCATGGGATAGGCACGACCATCCCAGCGGTTAAAATCACCTACGACACTGACCCGCGCCGCATTGGGAGCCCATACCGCAAATAGCACTCCACCGATCCCATCGACTTCTTTGGCATGGGATCCCAAAAACCGATAAGCATTCCAATGTTTGCCTTCGCCAAACAAATGCAGATCTAAATCGGATAACTGGGGTAAAAAACAATAAGGATCATAGGCAATATGCTCATGTTTGTAGTCATCACACCAGCGTAAACGGTAATGTTGAGGCACATCATCAGCGCTACCGCGCCATTCAAAAAAAGCCGTATCACCCACTCGCTGCATAGGTTGCTCTACCTCAACGAGAGTGGCGTCGACAGCGTGGGGCAAAAAGGCGCGTATCACCACCTGATCCTGACCTTCATCATGTTTACCTAACACGGCAAAAGGATCATGATGGCGGGCGTCCAATATACGTTGCAGATCGTCGTTAATCTGGGGCTTGATCATGGTTTCATACCATTTGTTAACTTATCCGGTTTTAAAAACTTCGTTAATCTACTGGAATCCCTGAGATCAGTACAGTAGGTATTAAAGCTTTTAATAAATTTAATGCTATTTTTGTTAATCTTAGCGCTTTTTACTGATCCATTGACCATACCCAATTAGGGGGTTGACTTTTTATGATTATGTATAATCTTTTTCCGCCGTTGGTCGGCGCCTTCAGCCAGTGGCAGTCTCATATTGAGCGAGCCGCCGATATGGGCTTCGATTGGATTTTTGTCAACCCAATACAAAAACCAGGGATGTCAAAAAGTCTTTATTCTATCGTAGATTATTTTGAACTTAACCCGCTTTTTGTGGATTCCACCAGCAAAACCACCCCCGAAAATCAGTTAAAAAACGCCATCAAGGCAGCGCAAGAACGAGGTATGAAAATGATGGTGGATCTGGTGATCAACCATTGCGCTGTAGATTCTAAACTGGCCACTCAGCATCCAGAATGGTTTGTCCAAGAAGCCGACGGTAGTATCGCCCACCCCTCTTGTATTGAGGACGGAGAGGAAGTGGTCTGGGGCGATTTGATTCGTTTTGATTACGAAAAGACGTCTGATCCAGAGGGACTTTATAAATATGTCCGGGAAATTGTCAGTTATCTTATAAAACTTGGTTTCAGGGGGTTTCGTTGCGATGCCGCTTATCAGCTCCCCCGAGACGTCTGGCAACGGTTGATCAACGATACCAAAAGCGAGCACCCAGATACGATCTTTGCTGCCGAGACCCTCGGCTGCACCGCTAAACAAACCAAGGCAACCGCAGAGGCGGGGTTTGACTATGTCTTTAATAGCTCTAAATGGTGGGACTTCGAGGGTAATTGGTTATTGGAACAATACCACTTGGTGCGTGAAATTTCACCGTCCATCAGCTTTCCCGAAAGCCATGATACGGAACGGCTTTTTGAAGAGTACGACGGCAACATCGATGCCGTAAAGCAGCGCTATTTGTTTGCTGCACTTTTTTCAACGGGAGTTATGATACCCATTGGTTTTGAGTTTGGTTTCCGTAAGCGGCTTCATGTGGTGGAAACAACGCCTAAGGACTGGGAGGAAACTCAGGTGGATTTGCGTGACTACATCAGCAAAGTTAATGGGATAAAAAACCGTTATAAAATTTTCTTAGAGGAATGCCCCACCACGATATTACCCAACGAAAACCCCAATGTGTTGATGCTTTGGAAAGCTTCTGCCAACTCTGACGAGGAGGCTTTATTAATCCTCAATAAAGACACTGCCAACAAACAGCATTTTTTTACCGATAATCTGCATAAATTTGTCCAAGCTGGTGCTCCTATTGTGGATGTTTCACCGGAAAATCCTCTAGATTATATACCACGGCCTTTCAACTATGATTTAAACCCAGGTCAAGGGCTGGTTATGGTGTCTGAACGGGATTAAAACAACGTGATTACTTTGATGAACCAGGTTAGCTGACTCATGACTAGCGCCTTTATATACGCTTAGGATCATTTTTATTTTAATTTGTCGCAAGGATCTTAACCATGACGCAGTTTTCTGAATATGTTGACGGTGTACCCAATATTTGCGGCTCTGAAACAGAGGTTTCAGACGCCCTAAAGGACAGCCGCAACCGACTTCTTTATCAGAATAGCGACATCGATTTTGCGGCTATCAACAGCGCGTTTGCCATCGCTTTACATATGCATCAACCCCTGATTCCGGCAGGCGGCGCCGATCTCCACACCGCGGAGCTGATTAGCAACCTCAAGGACATGATGGATAATCAACATATCGGCGACAACCACAATGCACCGGTCTTCCAATGGTGCTACAAACGTATCGGGGAGTTTATTCCGCAGCTCATGGACGAGGGCAAACAGCCGCGGGTGATGTTGGAGTATTCAGGTACGCTTTTGCACGGCCTGCGTCATATGGGTTTGCACGATGTCATCGACGCCCTCAAAACCATCACCTGCGACCCCCGCTATCAGCACGCTGCGGAATGGCTGGGTTGTCCTTGGGGTCACGCGGTGGCCCCATCGACACCGGTGCAGGACTACCGGCTCCACGTCAAAGCCTGGCAACACTACTTTGCGGCTATGTTTGGCCTGGAAGCACTGCAGCGGGTTAAGGGTTTCTCGGCGTCGGAAATGGCCCTGCCGAATCATCCTGATGTAGCCTATGAGTATGTGAAAACGTTGACAGACTGTGGCTACCAATGGGTGTTGGTGCAAGAACACACGGTGGAACAACCGGACGATGGCTGGGGGCCTGAACAAAAACACCTGCCCCATCGCCTGGTGTGCAGCAACTCCCACGGCGACACAGTTAGCATCATCGCGGTGATTAAAACCCAGGGTAGCGATACTAAACTCGTGGCCCAGATGCAACCCTATTATGAAGCCAAAAGCCTCAGCCGTTTAAAACTGGCGGGTAAATCCGTGCCGCCGCTGGTAACGCAAATTGCCGATGGCGAGAACGGCGGCGTCATGATGAATGAATTCCCCGGAAAATATAGGGAGGTTATGGGCGAATGCAGCGGTTCCCAAACCTCCGCCGTAAACGTGACAGAATATCTAGAGCACCTGTTTGCCATGGGTATCAAAGAAGCGGATTTGCCGGTACTGCAACCGGCGTTGCAAAAACGTATTTGGGAACGTTTTCAACCTGGCGATGGCCCCGATAAATTGGCTAAAGTCATCGAAACCCTTAAACAAGAAGACAATAATTTTCATGTGGATGGCGGTAGTTGGACAAACGACATTTCCTGGGTAAAAGGCTATGAGGATGTGTTAGGACCTATGGAAAAAGTCAGCTCGCTATTTTACGAAAAAGTCGTCAAGCCTGATCTCTCTCCGGCTGATCCGCGCTACCGTAACGCCTTATTTCACTTGATGGCCTCGCAAACCAGCTGCTACCGCTACTGGGGCGAAGGGCTATGGACGGATTATGGACGAGAAATTTGTCGGCGTGCCGAAGCTATTTTGGATGGTCTTTAATAGCCATACTAACGAACCTAAAGGAAATGCTCCGGTCTTACTCTGAAATAACCACAACGTATTAATGTGAATAGGGTTTAATATACAGTCGACATCGAGCAATTAAAATCAATATCTATGTCGCCAGAATTTAGCTAGCTCGATGATAAAAGCGTCAATGACAATGACATCGACTACACTAAGTGAATACGACAAAAACCATGTTTATTTCAAGACCCAATCCCAGAATTTTATTTGAGGTGATGAGTATGTGGCGTTTTAAGCCCTTCGTATGGATACTCGCTAGCGCGATTGGTATGGGGGTTTTGACAACCTCTCTGTATGCGGCCGATATCCCAGATTTTACCCAATTAGTGGAAAATTACAGTAAAGCCGTGGTCAGCATTAACGCCACTGGCGAACAGCGCACAGAAAAACCTGATTTTCCGCCTCCTTCGATTCCAGAAGACAGTCCTTTTCACGACTATTTTAAGCGTTTTTTTGAACAGCTTCCCGATAACGCGCCCGGCTCATCACCCCTGGCTTCTGTGGGCTCAGGTTTTATCATTTCTTCGGATGGCTATGTGTTGACCAATGCCCATGTGATTCAGGGCACCGATAAAATCGTTGTGGGTCTCAGCGATCGTAGTGAATTGCCGGCTACAGTCGTTGGTAAAGACGAACGCAGCGATATTGCCTTGCTTAAAATAGAAGCAAAAGAGGAACTGCCGACAGTAGATATTGGTGATTCAAACCAACTGAAAGTTGGCCAATGGGTACTCGCCATCGGCTCTCCCTTCGGTTTTGAACATACCGCCACCCAGGGAATCATCAGCGCCTTGGGCCGCAGCCTACCGAGAGATAACTACGTGCCCTTTATTCAAACGGATGCCGCGGTAAATCCGGGTAATTCAGGCGGTCCGCTGTTTAACTTGGCGGGTAAAGTGATTGGTGTTAATTCACAAATTTATAGCCGTAGCGGCGGCTACCAAGGGGTGTCTTTTGCGATCCCTATCGATGTGGCCATGGATGTGGCTAATCAATTAAGAACCGAGGGCAAAGTCTCCCGAGGCTGGTTGGGTGTTCTTATTCAAGAAGTGACCACGGATTTAGCCCGTTCTTTTGGTCTTGATAAACCCCGCGGCGCCCTCGTTGGACAAGTCATCGGCGATAGTCCTGCCCAAAAAGCGGGTGTTCAACCGGGCGATATTATCACTGGGTTTGGTGATCAATCCATCAACCATTCTAGCGAATTACCGCCCATGGTGGGTCGTATCCGTCCCGGCGCTCAGATACCCCTTAATATTATTCGAGATAGCAAACAGCAAACTATTTCGGTCACTATTGAAGAGTTGCCTGATAACCCTCAACAGCAGGCGTCTGTCAAACCTTCCCTGAGCAATCGTTTGAAGTTAAAGGTGGTTGATGATCCAGAAGTGGAAGAAGGCGTCAAAGTCGAGGAAGTCGAAGAAGGCCCTGCGGCCAGCGCTGGTATTCAATCCGGCGATATCATCATGCGTTTAAATAACCAGCAAATTGAGAACGCTGAACAATTTGAGGAAACCGTCAAGCAGTTACCCACCGGCAAGCCCTTTCCGATTTTAGTCCAACGGGGCGACGGCGCATTGTTCTTGGCGCTAACGCTGCCGCCGCAAGAAGAAAAGTAAGGAACTGACTTATCATGTGGGCAATTTATATTGCCCACTCTAAGGAGTTTTATAAAAGCGCCCCTCGCAAAAGACCCAGCGCCGATTCGCCACCGGTGGATTTAACATAGTCCAAAACAATAGGTACAAACTGACTGACCATGTCAGGGCTCAAACCGAGTTGGTTAAACGGTCCCGCTAGGGCGGCAAGCTTGCCAAGAGAACCTGCATCGGCGCCAAGGGCTGATAATCCCTGGTCAACAAGACCGCTGGTTTCGCTCTTCGGCGCTGCCCCAAGCAAACTATCCATATTAGGAACTACTTGAGCAATTTGCGAAAAACCATCAGGCTCTAATTGATTTTGTGCATACTCAAAAATAGCACCGGCGCCGCCAGCGGCTTGATCATCAGTAACTCCTAATTGGTCAGTCAGCAACCCCACCAAATCAGCCGCATGAACTGACAGGGAAAACCCCAGATTTAGCAAAGTCATCAATAAAAAAGCATATAAGCCATGAAAAAATGGTTTCATTACAAAAGATCTCCGAGCCAGTGGGTCAAAAACATCGATTTAACTCAAAACCCCTTTGCCTTCAAACTTCACCGTAGCACATTCACGAAAGATGCGCCGGGTGCAAAGACTACAACGCTCTTCATCGAGACGCTGAAAAATAAGCCGAATTGCTTCTTCCTTATTGGGAAATAGATTCTCGCGGCCAATCACCTTAATATAACCACCCCGCTCCAAAACCCCCTCAACCGTATCTTTGAGTCGACATAAATAAAGGCCGCCGCCGCGGCGCCGAAAACGGCGTGCTTCTTGCGCCAACATTTGCGCACCCGCCACATCGATAAAATTAATACCACTGCCAATAACCAGCACATGCTTCCACTCACTGCCTTGCTCGGCTATCCAGTGCAAGGTTTCTTGCACATGATCCACAGCGCCAAAAAATAAAGAACCGTCTAACCGCAATATCTTTATCTGCGGACATTCGGGAAGCTCATGGAGCGCCACATTGCTCAAGCGGCGTCTAGGCTGCTTGGCATCCGGGGCAAGGCTAATGATCTTAGGATGAGAGGTACGCTGCAAATACATAAACAGCGATACCAAGACGCCCACATAAACAGCAAACTCCAGCGCAATAAACAAAGTCGCCAAAAAGGTGACCAATAATACTGCTGTCTCCCGTCGACTGGTGCGTAGAATCCGTCGCAGGTGGGGAATATCGATCAGATTCCACGCCACCAGCAGAATCACGCCAGCCATGGTGGGCATGGGCAAATAGGCGGTCAATGACCCCATCAACAGCAATACGGTTGCTACAATAAGTGACGCAAAAATAGCCGACAAGGGTGTTTTAGCACCGGCTTCATAATTGACGCCCGAGCGGGTGAAAGAACCAGAACCCGCATAACAGGAAAAAAAACTGCCCATCACATTAGACAGTCCTTGCCCAATAAATTCTTGATTCGCATCGATGCGCTGCTGAGAACGGGTTGCTATAGCCCGGGCAATGGAAACCGCTTCTATCAAACCCAACAAACCAATCGCCAGCGCCCCTTGAGCCAGTTGCCGAAACATATCTAGAGAGAAGGTAGGCGATGAAAGGGGCGGTAACTGACTTGGTAAAGAGCCGACTAAGGGCACCCCGTGGGCTTTCCCATCGATCAATAAACAGGTCAGACTACCCACTACAATGCCAATGAACATAAAAGGAAAGCGAGGCCGATAGCGCCGGACTGCGACCGTGGTAACGAGGGTAACAAACGCCACCAATATCACATAGGGGTTAGCGGAAGGTAATTGTTTGATAAAACCGATGACGGTACCCAAAAACGACTCGCCACCCTGGACGGATACGCCAAAGGCGTGTTCCAGTTGCGCCGTCGCGATGAGCACTGCTGCCCCCATGGTAAATCCGATTACCACCGTGTGAGACACAAAGTTAACTAGACTACCCAGCCGGGCAAGCCCCAAAAATAACTGGAAAAAACCCGCCATAAAAGTAAGCGTCAAGACATAATCCAAATACTCGGCGGTCCCCGATACCGCAAATTGGCTCACCACGCTAAACATGACGGCTGAAATCGCAGTGGTAGGCCCAGAGACTAAATGATGAGAAGAACCGAACAAGGCAGCGACAATAGGCACAACGATGGCGGTATAAAGACCGTAATGGGGAGGCAAGCCTGCAATCATGGCAAAGGCGACGCCCTGGGGCAACACGATCACAGCACCCGTCAAGCCCGCCAGCAAATCAGCCCAGAGCGTCTTAGCAGTCACCCGTTTGCGCCAGATCAGGAAAGGCAAAAAGTTACGCCAGGCGATCTGCCGAGTGCCGGGTCTAATAAAACTGGTAGGGATACTGCTCACATTGTGATTTTTCTTGTAGGTTCATTAAAACAGAGTAAAAAGTATCGTCAATTAACCTACCTTTGAGGTAGGTTATAAGTTACTCTTTTCTGTACGCTCAGAAAAGCGCCATGTTTAACCAAGAAGCTGTTTTAAAATTGCTCATGTCCGCTGACTCGGCGTTGCAGCCCCTTCT
>CAZGON010000099.1:0-13744 GCA_964527085.1 uncultured Candidatus Competibacteraceae bacterium | reverse complement strand
GCGTGAGGGCGGGCGTACTGTCGGCGCCGGCGTCGTCGCTAAAATTATTGAGTAAATTTGTTTATACATAAATAAACATACCACAGCATTCACCATCCTTGGTCGTATGGCTCGGATGGCGATAAATAAAGATAAAATTTAGCACAAAGCCTTCACTAAACTGCTAGCGGTTTAGTGAAGGGAGCACATCATCTGAGTATCTTGCAGCTTATACATATTGCCATTTTCAGTTATAGGCCAGTAGCTCAATTGGCAGAGCAGCGGTCTCCAAAACCGCAGGTTGGGGGTTCAAGTCCCTCCTGGCCTGCCATTTACTCAGTTTAGGGCTTTCCTTCCAATCACAGTGTCAGCGATAAAATGCTCGGCTAAGCTTTATCAAGTTGAACAACCATATAGCCTTTATTATTCTGTAATATGAATCACTCTAAGTCTGAAGCGCCACCGTCACGGCTGGGCATTCTTAAGCTTGTTGCGGCATTTTCAATTTTTGTAGCAGCCCTCGGTGCCTTCTATTATTTTTCGGACTATTCAACGCTAGTTCGCGTTATTGGTTTGCTGATCGTTGTCGGAGTCGCGATCTTCATTGCTGTGTCCACACCTCAAGGAAGTGACTTAGTGGAATTTGTAAGAGAATCACGCATGGAGTTACGAAAGGTGGTCTGGCCAACGCGTAATGAAACCTTACAGACCAGTCTAGCTGTGATCGTTATGGTTATTATTATGGGTTTGCTGTTATGGCTACTAGATTTATTGCTTCTATGGATCGTGCGTTTGCTAACAGGCCAAGGGTGATTTAGTCATGGCAATGCGCTGGTATGTGGTACAAGCCTACTCAGGATTTGAGCATCAAGTAAAGCGCTCTTTGCAAGAGCGTATTAGACGCCAGAATATAGAAGAAGAATTTGGTGAAATTTTGGTGCCTACGGAAGAAGTGATCGAAATGCGCGACGGTCAAAAACGTAAAAGCGAGCGTAAATTTTTTCCTGGCTACGTACTGGTTCAAATGGAAATGAATGACGATACTTGGCATTTGGTAAAAAGCGTTCCTAAAGTACTTGGCTTTATAGGTGGTACTAGCGACAAACCAGCTCCGATTACAGAAAAAGAAGCTCAAGCTATTATGCAACGGGTTCAAGAAGGGGTTGACCGACCAAAACCAAAAATACTTTACGAGCCGGGTGAGGTGGTAAGGGTTAATGATGGCCCTTTTAATGACTTTAATGGCGTCGTTGAGGAAGTTAATTACGAAAAAAACCGACTTCGGGTGGCTGTTCTTATTTTTGGTCGCTCAACGCCCGTTGAATTGGAGTTTAGTCAAGTCGAGAAAGCGTGAACGTGATATTTCTAAATAACATAAGGTACTTTGTTGGTTGATTTAGCGAACAATTGCGTACTTTAGAAACAACCCTCACAAATAATAGTTTTATAATAGAAATTTTTGTTCAGTAAATCATTGTCATGCATTGTTTTAACTCATTAAAAACCTCGTGATTGTTTGTTCAAATTGGGGAGCTTTTGAAAGCTATTTATAAAATTTCAATTTTATAAATACGGTCACAACAGCTTGAAGCGTTTGTACCCATAGGAGATAAGTAATGGCAAAAAAAGTATCTGCGTATGTTAAGCTGCAAGTACCTGCTGGTGCGGCTAATCCCAGCCCACCCGTTGGCCCAGCTTTGGGTCAGCATGGCGTCAACATTATGGAATTCTGCAAAGCATTTAATGCCCAAACTCAGCAAATGGAGCAGGGTCTTCCAACTCCCGTAGTGATCACGGTTTATAATGACCGTAGCTTCACTTTTATAATGAAGACTCCGCCGGCCAGCGTATTATTAAAAAAAGCAGCTGGTATTGGAAAAGGCAGCGCCACGCCTAATTCTCAAAAAGTTGGGACAGTAACACGCCAGCATTTAGAAGAGATAGCAAAGACTAAATCGCCTGATTTGACGGCAGCCGAGCTGGAAGCAGCAGTTCGTACCATTGCGGGCAGTGCTCGATCCATGGGCCTTGAGGTCGAGGGAATTTAAATCATGGCAAAATTGTCCAAACGTATGCGTTTAATTCACGACAAAATTGTGCTCGGCAGACAATATCCTATTGAAGAGGCGCTAACTTTATTAAAGCAGACAGCAAGCGCCAAATTCACAGAGTCTGTTGAGGCTGCTATTAATCTCGGCGTTGATCCTCGAAAATCTGATCAGGTTGTACGGGGTTCCACAGTACTTCCCCATGGCACTGGAAAAAGCGTACGGGTAGCCGTGTTTGCCCAGGGCGCTAACGCAGAGGCTGCGCACCAGGCCGGCGCCGACCTGGTGGGTTTTGAAGATTTAGCACAACAGGTCAAAGCGGGTGAATTAAATTTTGATGTGGCCATTGCAACGCCTGACGCCATGCGTGTGGTGGGGCCTCTCGGACAGATTTTGGGACCGCGGGGGTTAATGCCCAACCCTAAAGTAGGCACGGTAACACCCGATGTAGTGACTGCGGTGAAAAATGCCAAAGCAGGACAAGTACGTTATCGTACTGATAAAGTGGGTATTATTCATTGCAGTATTGGTAAAGTTGATTTTGAGTCTGGTAATCTTCAAGAGAATTTGCAAGCGTTACTGGTTGATTTAAAAAAAGCCAAACCTTCTTCGTCTAAAGGTATTTACATCCAAAAAATAACGGTCTCTTCAACAATGGGGCCTGGATTGGCTGTGGATCAAGCGACTCTTTCATTTTAATCATTTATTAGCTAAATAGCAGCATTTTCAGCTCAAACTGTATATGAGCATATGGACAGCTCATTATTAGGATCGGCAAAGCCGATTTTGTCAAAGACCGCAGGCGCCAATAGCTTAATTATCATTAGTTATGCTGATATGAGCATAACTGATAATAACCTGCGCAGATGGCCCTGCTCTTTTTCAGATTTACTTGCTTTATAAAAGAGCAGACCGCCGTATCGGAGTCAACCGTGATAGTTGAGTAGACAACTACTTTAAGTCAAAACAGCTTAGTGTCAGTTCTACTCTAGGAGAACACAATTTATGAGCTTAAATCTTGCACAAAAAAAGGCGGTAGTCGCCGAAGTGACTGAGGTAGCCACCCAGTCTCATTCGGTTATCGCCTCTGAATATCGGGGTTTGACCGTTGATCAACTGACACTATTGCGTGCTCAAGCGAGAGAAAACGGCGTTTATCTTCGGGTCGTAAAAAACACCTTAGCCCAACGCGCCCTGCAGGGAACTGACTTCGAACCCATCAACGAAACTCTCAAAGGTCCTCTTATTTTAGCTTTTTCCCAGCAAGAGCCAGGGGCCGCAGCACGACTACTAAAAAATTTTCTCAAGAATAAAGAAAACGATAAGCTAATCGTTAAAACGCTTTGTATCGGTAAACAAGTACTACCGGCCACGGAACTCGATAAGCTAGCAAGTCTGCCCACTAAAGAAGAAGCTATTAGTTTATTAATGGCCTGCTTAAAAGCACCGATTGATAAGTTGGCTCGCACCTTCAACGAGGTGCCTAGTAAGTTAGTCCGGACCGTAGAGGCTGTTCGCCTAAAAAAAGCTGAAGAGGCGTCAAGTTAACCTTTTTAGTTTTTCAAAATTAATTCGATGACACTTTTTGATTTTTGACTATGACTTAGGAGTAGATTTGCATGGCTGTTTCTAAAGAAGAGATTTTGGATACCATTTCTAATATGACTGTTATGGAAGTCGTTGATTTGATTTCCGCCATGGAAGAGAAATTTGGTGTCAGCGCTGCCGCTGCTGTAGCAGCGCCTGCGATGGGTGCAGCGGGTGCAGGTGAAGCAGCGGCAGCGGCGGAAGAACAAACAGAATTTGATGTGGTTATGACGGCTTTTGGCGAGAAGAAGGTGAATGTGATTAAGGTGGTTCGCGCCATTACAGGTCTGGGTCTTAAAGAAGCCAAAGATATGGTTGAAGGCGTGCCATCCCCCATCAAGGAAGGCGCGGCCAAAGAAGAAGCCGAGGACATCAAGAAACAACTAGAAGAGGCTGGCGCTACTGTCGAGATTAAATAACCGGTTTCCCAGCGCTGAATGGGGCTGGCTTACCACGTCAGATAATGCAAAAACGGCTGGTGACCACCGAAGTCACCGGCCTTTTCCTGTATGGTTTATATATAAGCTGAAATCCCAAGTTCCGATCCCTATATGTATGATCGTGGCTATGGATAAGCCAGTTATCCATAGTTGAAAGCGTTTCCGAGGAATTCTAATGCCTTATAGTTTTACTGAAAAAAAGCGTATTCGCAACAACTTTGGTAAGCGTCCGAGTATTCTTCAAGAACCTTATCTATTGGCAATACAGCTCAATTCGTATTGCAATTTCTTACAATCTGACGTCGCTCCTGAAGCACGTCAAGACGTAGGGCTACATGCAGCCTTTCGTTCTGTATTTCCTATTACGAGTTATTCGGGTAATGCGCTCCTTGAGTACGTCAGTTATCGACTTGGTGAACCGGTCTTCGATGTTCGTGAGTGTCAACTAAGAGGGCTAACTTTCGCCGCCCCGTTGCGGGTGCGTTTGCGGTTAGCGATTTTAGATAAAGACGCTGAAGCTGGTGCACACTCAGTAAAAGATATCAAAGAAAGTGAAGTCTACATGGGTGAGCTACCATTAATGACAGATAATGGTACGTTTGTCATCAATGGTACTGAACGAGTCATTGTTTCACAGCTACATCGCTCACCCGGTGTGTTTTTTGACCATGATAAGGGAAAAACCCATTCCTCGGGTAAATTACTCTTTTCTGCTCGGGTTATTCCTTACCGCGGCTCTTGGTTAGACTTCGAATTTGATCCTAAGGACCTGCTTTTCGCCCGCATCGACCGGCGTCGTAAATTGCCGGTTACCGTGTTATTGAAAGCACTTGGTTATGAACCTGAACAAATTCTCAATATGTTCTTCGAAACAAACACGTTTCACTTTGAAGAACATGGCATTACGTTGGATCTTGTCGCTGAACGTTTGCGGGGAGAAACAGCAAGCTTCGATATCCAGATTGGCGAAAACACATTAGTCGAAGCCGGTCGACGGATAACCGCTCGACATATCCGAGAACTCCAAAAAGCAGGTACTCAAACATTGACGGTCCCTGCTGAATACCTTATGGGCAAAGTATTGGCCCATGATGTGGTCAGTATGGATACTGGCGAGTTGCTGGCTAGAGCGAACGATGAAATTACTGTCGACACATTGGATAAATTTAGCGCCAACGGAGTTGAGGCGTTTAGTACGCTTTACATCAACGACTTAGATCATGGTCCTTATATCTCTAACACCCTGCGTAGTGATCAGACTAACAATGGGTTGGAAGCGCAAGTTGA
Source organism: uncultured Candidatus Competibacteraceae bacterium (assembly GCA_964527085.1). Classification (GTDB taxonomy): domain Bacteria; phylum Pseudomonadota; class Gammaproteobacteria; order Competibacterales; family Competibacteraceae; genus CAYRGG01. The sequence goes on along the minus strand of CAZGON010000099.1, from coordinate 8,403 downwards.
AATCTATCGCATGATGCGTCCTGGCGAACCACCGACTAAAGAGGCCGCCCAGAACCTTTTTTATAACCTCTTTTTCAACGAAGAGCGTTATGACCTCTCACCAGTCGGCCGAATGAAGTTTAATCGGCGAGTAGGACACAGCGCAATCGAAGGGGTAGGTGTACTGATTGATCGCCAATATGGCGCCATGCTACCTGATAACCCCCAGCATGCTTCTTATAAGCAATTATGTGAGACCGCTGAGGATGATGACATCATCGATGTGCTCAAGGTGCTCATCAACATCAAAAACGGCAATGGAACGGTGGACGACATCGACCATTTAGGTAATCGACGTATTCGTTGCGTCGGTGAAATGGTGGAAAATGTTTTTCGAGTCGGTTTGGTACGGGTAGAACGGGCGGTAAGAGAACGTCTTAGCAGTGCTGAATCAGATAATCTCATGCCTCAGGATCTGATCAATGCAAAACCAGTGGCCGCAGCTATAAAAGAGTTCTTCGGCTCTAGCCAGTTGTCCCAGTTTATGGATCAGAACAACCCTTTGTCTGAAGTGACTCACAAACGACGGGTGTCCGCCTTAGGCCCAGGGGGGTTGACTCGGGAACGTGCTGGCTTTGAGGTGCGCGATGTGCACCCCACCCATTACGGCCGGGTGTGCCCCATTGAGACACCCGAAGGACCTAATATCGGGCTGATCAATTCTCTCGCTGTCTATGCTCGCACCAACGAATATGGTTTCCTGGAAACCCCTTATCGGCGGGTTATCGATAGCAAGGTGACCTATGACATTGAATACTTGTCAGCCATCGAAGAAGGCAACTACGTCATCGCTCAGGCCAACGCAATCCTTGACGAAGAAGGCCGCCTTATCGATGAGTTGGTCTCTTGTCGGCATATGAATGAATTCACTCTCTCGATGCCAGATAAAGTACAATACATGGACGTTTCTCCCAAACAAATTGTCTCGGTAGCGGCTGCTCTTATCCCCTTTCTAGAACACGATGATGCTAACCGAGCGCTGATGGGGTCCAATATGCAGCGTCAGGCCGTACCCACCTTACAAGCTGAAAAACCGCTGGTTGGCACAGGCATTGAACGGCGCGTTGCCATCGATTCCGGTGTAACGGTGGTTGCCAAACGTGGCGGCATGGTGGATTCCGTTGACTCAGAACGCATTGTGGTGCGAGTTCGCGATGAGGAAACAGAAGCCGGCGAGCCGGGGGTAGACATCTACAACCTCACTAAATACACCCGTTCAAATCAAAACACCTGTATCAACCAACGACCTCTTGTAAAACCCGGCGATGGGGTAGCAAAGGATGATGTATTGGCGGATGGACCCAGTACGGATCTTGGGGAACTCGCCTTAGGCCAAAATCTGTTAGTGGCGTTTATGCCCTGGAATGGTTACAACTTTGAGGATTCTATTTTAATTTCCGAACGCATTGTAAAGGACGACCGCTTCACCACTATTCATATTGAAGAACTGACCTGTGTGGCTCGGGATACCAAATTGGGGCCAGAGGAAATCACAGCTGATATTCCAAACGTGGGTGAAAGTGCGCTCGCTAAGCTGGATGAAGCAGGCATCGTTTATATTGGCGCCGAGGTACAAACCGGCGATATTTTGGTGGGTAAGGTAACACCTAAAGGAGAGACCCAATTGACCCCTGAGGAGAAACTTCTAAGGGCTATCTTCGGCGAAAAAGCCTCAGATGTAAAAGATACATCGCTGCGGGTTCCTTCAGGTATGGATGGCACTATCATCGATGTGCGAGTATTTACCCGTGACGGTGTCGAAAAAGACAGCCGCGCTCGCCAAATCGAAGTAGGTGAAATGACACGCATCCGCAAGGACCTTAATGATCAATTGCGGATCTTGGAAAACGATCTTTATCAGCGGGTTGAAAAGATTTTGCTGAGTAAAACCGCAGCGGGAGGCCCTGACGATTTAAGAACAGGAGATGTCATCAGCCAAAACTACCTCAATAATTTACCCCGCGAACAATGGTTCGAAATTCGTTTAGACAGTGAAGAAGCCAATGAGCAATTGGAGATCATCGCTGATCAACTCAATCAACAACGGCGAGATTTTGATGCCAAGTTTGAAGAAAAACGCGGTAAATTAACCCAAGGCGATGATCTGGCGCCGGGTGTACTGAAAATGGTTAAGGTTTACATGGCGGTTAAACGGCGTGTTCAACCCGGCGATAAAATGGCGGGTCGCCATGGAAATAAGGGTGTCGTCTCTATGATTGTGCCGCAGGAAGATATGCCTTATCTGGAGGATGGCACACCGGTCGATATTGTCCTTAACCCGCTGGGTGTTCCATCCCGTATGAACGTAGGGCAAGTGTTGGAAACTCATCTTGGCTGGGCCGCTAAGGGTTTGGGTAAAAGAATCGCCGTTATGCTGGAAACACAAAAATCTATCACTGAACTGCGTGATTTTTTGAATCAAATTTACAATTCCACAGGCAACAAACAAGTTGATTTTCAAGAGTTTAGCGATCAAGACGTCATTTCTCTTAGCCGTAATTTGACCCAAGGCGTACCCATGGCGACACCAGTCTTTGATGGGGCCACCGAAGAGGAATTAAAGCAAATGTTGCGTCTAGCGGGCTTACCAGAGACGGGTCAAGCAACTCTCCATGATGGCCGTACCGGCATTCCTTTTGATCGTCCAGTGACCGTGGGTTATATGTACATGCTAAAACTAAACCATTTAGTGGATGACAAGATGCACGCTCGTTCCACTGGGCCTTACAGCCTGGTAACCCAGCAGCCACTTGGCGGTAAAGCCCAGTTTGGTGGCCAACGTTTCGGAGAGATGGAAGTGTGGGCGCTAGAAGCCTATGGCGCCGCGTATACGTTGCAGGAGATGCTCACCGTGAAATCCGATGACGTGAATGGTCGTACCAAAGTCTACAAAAATATCGTAGACGGGGATCATCGTATGGAAGCAGGTATGCCGGAATCCTTTAATGTGCTTATTAAGGAAATCCGCTCTCTAGGCATCAACATCGAGCTGGAAAACCAGTAATGCTTTTCGCCTCACCGCGAGGATCAACCGTTTTTGCAACGGTAGAACGACAAGATACCTCTAACGAAAGCAATTACGACATAAAAGACTTCACGCTATGAAAGACTTACTGAATCTCTTCAAACAGCAAGGCACTATCGAAGATTTCGACGCTATCCGCATTGGACTTGCCTCCCCAGATATGATCCGGGCCTGGTCTTTTGGGGAAGTTAAAAAGCCAGAGACGATTAACTATCGCACCTTTAAACCCGAACGCGATGGTCTCTTCTGCGCCAAAATCTTTGGGCCTATCAAAGACTACGAATGCCTGTGTGGCAAATATAAACGCCTTAAACACAGAGGCGTTGTCTGCGAAAAGTGTGGTGTGGAAGTGACTCTGGCAAAAGTGCGCCGAGAACGCATGGGACATATCGAATTGGCCAGTCCCGTGGCTCACATTTGGTTCCTAAAGTCCTTGCCTTCGCGCATTGGTCTGTTGTTGGATATGACCCTACGGGACATCGAACGTATTCTTTATTTCGAATCTTTTGTGGTAATCGAACCCGGTATGACTCCTTTGGAGCGGACTCAATTACTATCCGATGAGGCTTACCTAGAGACCATTGAACAGTACGGCGATGACTTTGATGCTCGTATGGGCGCTGAGGCTATCCACGAGATGCTGCGCTCCATGAATCTGCGGGACGAGGTGGTTAGACTTCGCGAAGAAATTGCTGAATGCGGCTCAGAGACCAAACTTAAGCGTTTATCTAAGCGGCTTAAATTGATTGAGTCCTTTATCGAATCTGGTAATAAACCAGAATGGATGATTATGACGGTGTTGCCGGTACTACCGCCTGATTTACGCCCCTTGGTGCCTTTAGACGGCGGACGCTTCGCCACGTCGGATCTTAACGATCTCTACCGCCGAGTCATTAATCGTAATAATCGTCTTAAGCGCCTGCTGGAGCTAAACGCCCCCGATATCATTGTGCGCAATGAAAAGCGTATGCTCCAAGAAGCCGTGGATTCCTTGCTGGATAACGGTCGACGTGGCCGTGCTATCACAGGCACCAATAAACGTCCCTTAAAATCCTTAGCCGATATGATCAAAGGTAAGCAAGGCCGTTTTCGCCAGAATCTATTGGGCAAACGGGTGGATTACTCGGGTCGTTCGGTCATCGTGGTGGGACCAACCCTGCGTTTACACCAGTGTGGATTACCCAAAAAAATGGCTTTAGAATTGTTTAAGCCGTTTATCTTTAGTAAATTGATTCGCCGCGGTGTAGCCACCACCATTAAGGCTGCTAAGAAGATGGTGGAACGGGAAAGCACAGAAGTGTGGGACATCTTAGAAGAGGTGATCCGGGAACATCCGGTTATGCTGAATCGTGCCCCTACCCTGCACCGCTTGGGTATTCAAGCTTTCGAACCGGTACTCATCGAAGGCAAAGCCATTCAATTGCACCCTCTGGTCTGCATCGCCTTTAATGCAGATTTTGATGGCGATCAGATGGCTGTGCATGTTCCCTTGTCCATCGAGGCGCAACTGGAAGCCCGGGCCTTGATGATGTCCACCAACAATATCCTGTCACCGGCTAATGGTGAGCCTATTATTGTACCGTCCCAAGATGTCGTGCTAGGTCTTTATTACATGACCCGGGAAAGCATCAACGTCAAGGGAGAAGGCATGTTCTTCAGCAACCCATCTGAAGTACACCGCGCCTTTGAAAACCGCCAAGTGGAACTGCACGCCCGTATTCAGGTGCGTTTGATTGAATGGCAACCTGGCGAAGATGGCAGCCTTACAGCGGTACGCAAACGCACAGAAACTACCGTGGGCCGGACCCTTCTTTATGAGTTGCTGCCCAAGGGTCTGTCGTTTGATATGATCAATCAAATACTTAATAAAAAGTCCATATCGCGGCTCATCAACGCCTGTTACCGTCAAATGGGCCTTAAGGATACGGTCATTTTTGCTGACCAATTGATGTATACAGGTTTCTATTACGCCACTCAGTCAGGCGCATCTATTGGTTTTGAAGATTTGGTGATTCCCGACGAAAAATCTACCATTCTTGGCAAAGCTGAAGGTGAAGTTAAGGAAATTGAGAATCAATATGCTTCCGGGTTAGTCACCTTTGGAGAACGCTATAACAAAGTAGTGGATATTTGGTCTCGAACCAACGATCAAGTCGCCAAAGCCATGATGGATAAGTTAGGCAGCGATCTCGTCATGAACAAGGACGGCGAGCAGACTAAGCAACCTTCCTTTAACTCGGTTTATATGATGGCGGATTCCGGCGCCCGTGGCTCCGCAGCGCAAATTCGGCAGCTCGCTGGGATGCGCGGGCTGATGGCAAAACCGGATGGATCGATCATTGAAACACCCATCACGGCTAACTTCCGAGAAGGGTTGGATGTTCTCCAGTACTTTATCTCTACCCACGGCGCCCGCAAAGGGTTGGCCGACACCGCTTTGAAAACCGCCAACTCCGGCTATTTGACCCGGCGCTTAGTGGATGTGGCTCAAGATTTAGTCATCACTGAAGTAGATTGTGGAACCCAAACTGGCATCGTCATGACCTCCATCGTTGAAGGGGGTGAAATCGTTGAACCTTTACAGGATCGGGTGCTGGGGCGGGTGCTCACAGAAGATGTATTACATCCCAGCAACGATGAGGTGGTTATACCCTCTGGGACATTACTTGATGAAAAGTCGATACAAGTTTTAGACGAGCTAGGTATCGATCAGGTATCGGTACGTTGCGTGATTACCTGTGATACACGCCATGGCGTATGCGCTAGCTGCTACGGCCGGGATTTAGCCCGCGGCCATCTGGTCAATATTGGCGAAGCCGTCGGGGTCATCGCTGCTCAATCCATTGGTGAACCGGGCACTCAGTTGACCATGCGCACCTTCCATATCGGTGGTGCCGCATCGCGGGCTGCCGCCATCAGCAATGTCCAGATTAAATCCAAGGGCACGTTGCGGCTACAAAACATGAAAACGGTGCGTAACAAGGAAGGCAATTTGACCGCTGTTTCTCGTTCTGGAGAAATTGTCATAATGGATGATTTTGGCCGTGATCGAGAACGTTACAAGGTCCCTTATGGCGCTGTGCTCACTGTCAATGATGAAAGTTCTGTACAACCGGGTCAGATAGTGGCGAATTGGGATCCTCATACCCATCCGGTTATCACGGAAGTCGCTGGCCGAATACGCTTTTTTGACTTCGAAGAAGGCATCACGGTACAACGCCAGACTGACGATATGACTGGACTGAGCAGCCTAGTAGTTATGGACCCCAAGCAACGCGGTATGCTTGGCAAGGACAAACGGCCCATGGTAAAACTGTTAGATGACGCCGATAACGACCTTTGTATTGCGGGGACTGAAATCCCTGCTCAATACATGTTACCCACAGGCGCCATCGTGAGTCTAGAGGATGGCGCCGAAGTGAAGGTGGGTGATGTGCTGGCCCGCATACCCCAGGAATCCAGTAAAACCCGTGACATCACCGGCGGTTTACCCCGGGTGGCCGATCTGTTCGAGGCTCGCAAACCCAAAGAACCTGCCATTCTTGCTGAAATTTCTGGCACCGTGGGTTTTGGTAAAGACACCAAGGGTAAACAACGGCTGGTAATCACTGACAAGGATGGCAATCAATATGAAGAACTTATACCCAAATGGCGTAACGTCAATGTTTTTGAGGGGGAAAATGTTACCCGTGGTGAGACCATTGCCGATGGCGAACTTAATCCCCATGATATTCTGCGTCTTTTAGGGATTGGCGCCTTATCTTCTTACTTAGTCAAGGAAATTCAAGACGTGTATCGGTTGCAAGGGGTAAAGATTAACGATAAACACCTTGAAGTGATCATTCGGCAAATGATGCGCAAGGTGGAAATCGTGCAGCCCAACGATACCCTCTTCATCAAGGGTGAGCAAATGGAACGGGCTCGGGTTTTCGAGGAAAATGACCGAGTACTCAAGGAAGATGGTGTACCAGCCAGCTTTCAAACCATTTTATTGGGTATCACCAAGGCATCCCTGGCAACAGATTCCTTTATCTCAGCGGCTTCCTTCCAAGAGACAACACGGGTACTTACTGAAGCAGCCGTGCGAGGATTACAAGACGATCTACGGGGTTTGAAAGAGAATGTTATCGTTGGTCGATTGATTCCAGCTGGAACGGGGCTTGCTTATCACTCTGAACGCCATCTTCGAACTACTGCAGAAGCCGCCTTTGAAACCGACGCCACGCCTGAGGTAAGCGACGAGGTCAGTGTCAGTACTGAGATAGACGCTACACCTGAGATAAATGAAGTAAAACCAAACGTTGAAGAGGGAGACTAACAATACGTTTAATAACCGCTTAGTTTAATGGAGTGATAGTAGACTTATTGCCGTTTGCCAAGGAAGGCAATAGCTAGCGTGTTTTCGCTTTGGCTATACACAAGGCAGCCGAAATCCTAAAAAGTATAATATGACTAGAGCGTTTTCGCTTTGGCTGTAACGTTATCGTTCAGTCCCGTCTTAGTGGGGGTCGGTTATTTTCCATGGCTTTATTTGCTTTGCGTTTAAGTCCCCCCCAAGCCCTGTTGACGGCTTTGGTCTCCGAGCATCGCCGTGGCGCGTTGTTGAGTTTAGTGGTTGCCAGCGGTCATCTGGGGGGTAGTCTCGGTGGGGCGTTAGCGGGCATCACCTATGGGCATTTCGGTTATGGAGGAAACGCCGGGCTAGCCGCGGTTGCAATTGCGATAACCGGGTTCTTGGTATGGTCTCAGCTGCCTGAACCGCCAGCCATCCAAACGGCAGCTTCTGCTAATAGGCTGTTGCCTGCCAGTCGTAGCCGTTAATGGCAGTTCGTTAGAAGCTGTTTCAAAACCTGCTCATATCCGCTGACTCGGCGTTGCAGCCCCTTCGAGCAGCGCAGTTTACATAAAGTAAATGAGCAGTGGAGAAGGGGCTGCAACGCCGAGTCAGCGGACGTCGCGGATTTTTAAAACAGCTTCTTAGATCAAGCTGAATGAGTTAAGTGGTTGTAAGATAGCTGACTTGGTTTTACATGTCGACGAATTACGCAATTTTGTGATTTGGTTTGGAAAACAATAGGCTTGTATTGCTTTGATAACATGAAAAGCAAATTTTATCAGAGCAAAACGTTGTTGATATTAAAATACTAAGGTACTTTTGCTCTGATAACTCAGACAGCCAGTAGTGTTATGATAATGCCGCGATGGCTTCGTGTTTGTAATATGATCATGAAATGATTGCTGTAGTAGGTTTGAGTATCGAGGCAAAATGAATTGATAATTAATGGTTATATTTCAAAATGGCACAAGTAAAAATATACGGGCTTAGAAGCTCACTAGCA
>CAZGON010000098.1:0-13770 GCA_964527085.1 uncultured Candidatus Competibacteraceae bacterium | reverse complement strand
CACCGCACTCTTGGTAACAAGAGTGGCAGGGTAAACCCCACCTGGAGCAAGACCAAATAGGGGAGTGCTATGTGTGGTCCGCACAACTCTCGGGTAGGTCGCTACAGACGCGTGGTGACACGCGCCGCAGATGAATGACTGCTCTTGACAGAACCCGGCTTATAGGCCGACTCCCAATTTTTTAGTTTTAAACTCCCCATTATTGATCACTATTTAGGGGTAGGTTATTTTTTCAGTAATTTGAAAGAGTCCCGACACGCCTATTCATCTTTTCCTTACACATTCTGCCATCAAGATATTTTGATTTTTTAATTGGCTAAAAAATTAGCGTTTTGAAAAAATTTTATACAAACGCAATTTTTTTATTGTCGTCAGCGCTAGCGACTTTATACGTCAAATCACCCATTTCTTTTGCGGTTCTCTCAAGTCTTTTTTTTAAATAATTATTAAGTTTTTTGCTTATATTAAAAAACACTTCTATTTCAATAAATTAAAACAGCTAATTAAGTTTTTCCTGTTCCTTGACATGGCAGGGTAAGACTACCTATAGTGTGTAGAAAAGTGGGATAAAGTGGGGAATAAGGGAATATAGATGTCAGCAGGGAGAAAAACTTGTTTCGCGGTAGTAGTATTTTATCCTTGGATAGCAAAGGTCGCATGGCCATGCCGGCCAAATATCGCGACCATTTGCGAGAAATCTGCGCTGGACAATTGATAGTAACAGTCGATCGTGACCCGTGCCTGTTGCTTTATCCTCGCCCTATATGGAAAGAAGTTGAGGAAAAACTCATTCAACTCTCTAGTACTAATAAACGGGCGCGAAACTTAAAAAGGTTTTTATTAGGGCATGCTGAAGAGTGTGACATGGATGGGCAAGGCCGCATTTTGATTTCAGCCTTATTAAGGGAATTTGCGTTTTTAGATAAACGCGTGGCCTTAATTGGCCAAGGCAATAAATTTGAGCTTTGGGATGAGCAGCGTTGGTATCGAATAAGAGAGACTTGGCTTGAAGACAGTGCAGATGACGGCGATCTTTCGGATGAATTAGAAACACTTGCATTTTAAATAAAACGAATGATTTAGGTGCAATGAATAAAAACTTTAAGCACCAAGCTGTATTACTTCAAGAAGTTCTTAATGCTTTAAATATCAAACCACAAGGTATTTATGTGGATGCTACATTTGGTTACGGTGGACATACACAAGCAATTTTAGACGTCCTTAGTTGCGAAGGACGGTTGCTAGCGATAGATCGAGATCCTGATGTAGAGAAATATGCTCAATGTCACTTTAAAACTGATTCTCGTTTTATCTTTGAAAGAAATACATTTAGTTACTTAAAAAATATTTCTACCAAATACGGCCTTATGGGACGCATAGCAGGGATTTTAATGGATGTTGGAGTTTCTTCAGGACAACTCGATAACGCCGAACGTGGTTTTAGCTTTAAAAAAGACGGTCCTCTAGATATGCGTATGGATCCAACGAGCGGAATGAGCGCAACTGATTGGTTAGCCTCCGTCAGTGAGCCGACGCTTTGTCAAGTACTTAAAGATTTTGGCGAGGAGCGTTTTTCTCGCCGTATTGCGCGCGCCATTGTCGCAGCGCGGCGTATAGCGCCCATTAACACCACAGCACGTCTGGCGCAGATTATTGCTGCTGCAGTACCTACCCGAGAATCTCACAAACATCCAGCAACGCGAAGTTTTCAAGCGATTCGAATTAAGCTCAATAACGAATTATCGCAACTGCAAGATGCCCTTAAGCAAACCTTAGATGCATTAGCACCCCAGGGGCGTTTGGTGGTGATTAGCTTTCATTCCCTAGAAGATCGCCTGGTTAAACGGTTTATGCGAGAACAAGCGCAAGGCGCCATGTGGCCGCCAGATTTACCGATACCCGCTGACCGCTGTAATCCGACTCTACGTATCATAGGCCGCCCCTTGCGACCAACAGCTGCTGAAATCCAGGCTAACCCCCGAGCCCGCAGCGCCATTATGCGAGTAGCGGAGCGGCTGGCATGAATGTGGGTGTTAGGGTGTTGGCATTGCTTATTGCGGTGTTAGGGTCTGGTATTGGGGTTGTTTACACAAAGCATCAAAGCCGTCATTTATTTATTGAGTTACAGTCCTTGCAAAAGGGAGGGGATAACTTGGCAATGGAGTGGGAATTACTGCAACTCGAGCAGAGTACCTTGGCGACAGAGTCGGTGGTAGACGAACTGGCGCGTACTCAGTTAGATATGATCGGACCAGCCCCAAAAACCGTCATATATGTGGCCCCTTGAGATGATGAGACAACCCACTGCATTTACCGGTGCCCGGGGACGGCGTTATTTTATACTGAGTCTGTTGGCTTTAGCGACGTTAGGCATTGTTTGTCGGGCAGGTTACCTGCAGCTTATTCACAAAGATTTTTTGCAAGCTCGCGGTGACGAACGTTATTTGCGGGTGGTGCCGGTATCGGCTCATCGAGGCATGATACTCGATCGTCACGGAGAACCCTTAGCGGTTAGTTCACCGGTAGATTCCGTTTGGGTAGATCCTAAAAGCCTATTGCCTTATAAAAAGCATATGCAAGCTTTAGCAAGTCTGTTGGGGATGAAAACTACCGCTTTGCAAAACAAATTGCAGCGTCGCAAAGAGCGCCGATTTATTTACTTACGCCGCCATTTAAGCCCAGAACTGGCCCATCAAATCAAAGCAATGCGGCTGCAGGGCGTGCATCTTAGACGTGAACACCGACGCTATTATCCCACTGGTGAAGTGAGCGCCCATTTGCTGGGTTTCACCAACATCGACGATATCGGTCAAGAGGGATTAGAGCTTGTCTGCAATCACCATTTGCAAGGAGTTTCAGGTAGTAAGCGAATCATTCAGGATCTTCGCGGTCGCAGCATCGAAGATATCGAAAGCATCCAAATGCCAGAACCTGGCAAATCCCTAACATTAACCATTGATCGGCGCATTCAATACTTAGCCTACCGTGCCCTTAAAGCCGCCTTTCTAAAACACAAAGCGAGTAGCGCCTCGGCCATTGTTGTCGACGTGGCTAGTGGCGAAATTCTCGCGTTAGTCAACCAACCTGCTGCTAATCCAAATGATCGTAGCTATCGGGATGTACAATTGCTGCGTAACCGCGCCGTTACTGACTTATATGAACCGGGTTCTACCCTTAAACCCTTCACCATCGCCATGGCGCTGGAAAGCGGCTTGTATCGACCGCACACGCCTATTGATACTCGGCCTGGTTATCTTAAGGTAGGTGGCAGGTTGGTTAGGGATATCCACGACTACGGTCTTATCGATGTCTCCCAGGTGATTAGTAAATCGAGCAATGTGGGAACCAGTCTCATTGCGCTCTCCTTACCCGCTGAATCACTTTGGGAGCTATACCAAAAATTGGGTTTCGGTGAAGTGTCGGGTTTAGGTTTACCGGGCGAACGAAAAGGTGTGTTACAGCACTCTTCGTCTTGGAGTCTTATTGGTCATGCCAACCATGCCTTCGGTTATGGTTTGGCGGTAACCACCCTTCAACTGGCCCAAGCCTATGCTGTCATAGCAGCAGATGGCCTGCGTCGCCCGTTGAGCATAATCCATGGCGAGTCTTCTTTTAAAGATGAATTTCCAGTGTTGTCCTCAGCCACAGCACACAGCGTCAGGACTATGATGGAATTGGCGGTCACTCAGCAAGGCACCGGTTACCGGGCAGCGGTTCCGGGTTACCGGGTGGCTGGCAAGACAGGCACGGTTCGCAAAGTTAAGGATGGTCGTTATCTGAGTGGACGTTACCAATCTATTTTTGCGGGTATGGCGCCCGCTAGCCGCCCTCGGTTAGTGGTGGTGGTGATGATCGATGATCCAAGACAAGGGGATTACTATGGTGGCAAGGTGGTGGCGCCTATCTTCAGCAATATTATGGCAGGCGCTTTACGGGTTCTTAATATAGCTCCAGACGCACTGCCTATGGAATCTGCGACGTTGGTGAATGCAACTAAGGAAAATGGACTATGAGTTGCTGTAACGACTTCATCAGTAGGACTTACGCTGCTCGTTCCAGAGAACGCCGTAAATACTTCCCTGTAGGCTTGATGACGACCTTCCCGACCGCCAACACCTCTTTCACGAGCTACGCAAGTCCTACTTTGCGCAAGTCTTACATCGTGAAAAATCCCTTTGTATTATCCAATGGGGCTAAGCAGTCGTGATCAAGATGCGTCTAAGCGAGGCTGCGTTATTGCTGGCAGGTGAGCTGACCGGTGAAGATGTGTCCTTTACAGGGATAAATACAGACACTCGATCCTTGACGGCAGGCGAGCTTTTCGTTGCCCTCCAAGGCCCCCATTTCGATGGCCATGATTTTGTGATTAAGGCCCGTGAGCAGGGCGCTGCAGGGGCAATAGTCAGTCGCTTTATAGCCGATGCCCTACCTCAAGTTCTGGTAGCCGATACTCGACTTGCTTTGGGGCGTCTAAGCGCAGCCTGGCGAGGACGTTTTTCAGGAACGGTGATTGCGCTCACCGGCAGCAATGGCAAAACCACTGTCAAGGAAATGATCCGCTCTATTCTTGCTGTGAAGCATAACGTGCTAGCCACTAAAGGCAACTTGAACAACGATATCGGTGTGCCGCTTACGTTATCGCGACTCGGTAATGAGTCCTATGCTGTGATTGAAATGGGTGCTAATCATCAAGGAGAAATTGCTTATCTATGCCAATTGGCACGGCCCGATGTGACTTTGATCACCAACGCAGGGTCAGCCCATTTAGAGGGTTTTGGAGGTTTAGACGGGGTTGCTAAAGGCAAAGGAGAAATATTTCAAGGGCTAGGTCCCCATGGCGTTGCCATTGTCAACCGAGATGACGCTTATGCCGACTACTGGATCAACTTAATAGGTCAGCGCCGCTTTATCGACTTTGGGTTAGATCGGCCTGCTCAAGTACAGGGGTATATCGTCGATGCCTCCTGCAACCGTATACAACTGACCTTTGAGAAGCAATCACTCACCTTTGAGTTGCCCTTACCGGGTGACCACAACGTGCGCAATGCGCTGGCGGCGGCAGCGGTTGCTTTGGCTGTCGGTGTGTCTTTGGCGGATATTCAGCAAGGTCTTTTGGAAATCAAACCTGTGGGTGGGCGTCTGCAGGTTTTTTCAGGTCACCAGGGTTGTACCCTTATTCACGATGCCTATAATGCGAACCCGTCTTCCCTAGCGGCTGCTCTAGCGACAGTAGGGGCGGCAAATGCCACCAAATGGCTAGTGTTGGGCGATATGACGGAACTCGGCGCCCAAGCCGAGGTTTGTCATGAGGAAGCTGGGATCCAGGCGAGAAAAGCAGGTTTTCAACGTTGTTATGGAACAGGCTCATTGAGCCGCCACACGGTGACAGGTTTTGGGCAAGGCGGTACCCATTGCGAGACCGTTGAGACGCTTATTGAGACATTACGGGAGGCTGTGGCGAGTGTTACCAGTAAGCCAACCTTGCTTATTAAAGGTTCGCGTAGCATGCGCATGGAACAGGTGGTGGAAGCTTTAGTAGATACTGCCTCACCGCTGACCAGTATAGAGAGGAAGCAGTAATGCTGGTGTTATTGGCTGAGTGGTTAGCAGAGTTTTACAGCGGTTTTAATGTCTTTCAATATCTGACTTTGCGGTCGATTTTGGGGGTGCTAACTGCGCTGTTTTTATCTTTTTTTATTGGCCCTCTTATGATTCGGCGACTGACCTTTTATCAGATCGGACAGTACGTGCGGGATGATGGTCCAAAAACCCATCTAGCCAAAGCCGGTACACCCACCATGGGTGGGGCGCTCATCTTGGTGGCCATCGCTGTCTCTACCTTGCTATGGGCCGACATTCGTAACCCCTACATTTGGATTGTTCTCGCCGTGACCCTTACCTTCGGTTTGATCGGTTGGGTGGACGACTACCGTAAATTGGTGCTACGCAACGCCAAAGGGTTATCGGCACGGGTCAAGTATTTCTGGCAGTCCTGTGCCGGGTTGGGGGCTGCTTTACTGTTGTACGAGTTAGCTTACTCACCGGTAGAACTGCACCTTATTGTGCCTTTTTTAAAAAACGTAGCCATCGATTTGGGGCTTGGGTTTATTCCATTCACCTATTTGCTCATCGTGGGTTTTAGCAATGCGGTTAACTTAACCGATGGGTTAGATGGGTTGGCTATTATGCCGGCGGTCATGGTGGGTGGCGCCATGGGGGTTTTTGTTTATATCACCGGTAATGTCAAGTTCTCCACTTACCTAGGGTTGCCCTATGTGGCTGATGTGGGAGAAGTGGCTGTGGTCTGCGGTACCCTGGTTGGGGCAGGTCTGGGATTCTTATGGTTTAACGCACATCCCGCCCAGGTGTTTATGGGGGATGTAGGGGCCCTTGCCCTCGGTGCAGCGTTAGGCGTTATCGCCGTCATTGCCCGCCAAGAAATTGTGTTGTTGATCATGGGTGGGGTTTTTGTGGTGGAAACAGCCTCAGTCATGCTGCAGGTGGCTTCTTACAAACTAACCGGTCGGCGCATCTTTCGCATGGCGCCATTGCATCATCATTTTGAGTTAAAGGGGTGGCCGGAGTCCTGGGTGGTGGTCCGTTTTTGGATTATTACCCTGATCTTGGTGTTAATCGGGTTTGCCAGTTTAAAGATTCGTTGAGAATGTTTATGTACAGCTACTATCTTTTTAAATCCCTGGTTTATCAGAAAAATACCAAAAGCAATCCCCGTTGCTTAGGGAACATCTCTCTATGGCAAAACAGTTCTGTACGGCTGTAGAGGACATTAAGATGGATTTGCGCGGAATAACGGTGGTCGCTGGTCTAGGAAAGACTGGTCTGTCCGCTGTGCGTGCATTAATAGGTTTAGGGAGTGACATAGTGGTTGCTGATAATCGCTCCGAACCACCGGGATTAACTGCGCTGCGGCGCGATTTTCCAGATGTGCGTTGCTATCTTGGGGAATTTCCTGAGTCGTTATTTAGGCAAGCCAAGCAAATCGTAATTAGTCCTGGGATAGACCCACGAATCCCTGCCATTGCGGCTGCCCAAGCAGCCGGGGCGCCCGTATGGAGCGATATCGAAGTGTTCGCCAGACTTGCCAAGGCCCCCATTGCAGCCATTACCGGTTCCAACGGCAAAAGCACGGTGACGACCCTAGTGGGTTTGATGGCGGAGCACGCCGGCATCCGGGTAGCCGTGGGTGGTAATTTGGGAACCCCAGCCCTCGATTTGTTGGAACAGGCAAATACCGAGTTATATGTACTTGAACTGTCTAGTTTTCAGTTACAGACCACCGACAGTCTCAATGCTCGTGTCGCCACTGTACTCAATATCAGTCATGATCACTTGGATCGGCATGGCAGTTTAGCCGCTTACCAACAAGCCAAGCAGCGGGTCTTTCAAGGCGATGGTGGTATGGTTATCAATGTCGATGATCCAGCCGTTATGGCTATGGTAAAACCTGATCGCCCTATCATGCGCTTTACCCTAGGGGAACCTGAGCCCGGTGAGTTTGGTTTACGCCGTCATGCTAACGAGACCTGGTTAGCCTATGGCAATGACTGCTGGTTTCCAGCAACACAGCTTAAAACCCGTGGCGCCCACAATCTTGCTAACGCCCTTGCCAGTCTCAGTATGGGTTACGCTTTGGGTCTGCAACGGCGTCCCATGCTACAGGCCCTACGGGAATTCTCCGGTTTGCCCCATCGCACGCAATTGGTTTTAGAACGCAAAGGTATTCGTTGGATTAACGATTCCAAGGGGACTAATGTGGGCGCCACCGTAGCAGCCATCAAGGGTTTGCCGGGTAACTTGGTGTTGATCGCCGGTGGCGATGGTAAAGATCAAGACTTTACGCCCCTTGCGCCGGTGCTTGCTCAAAAGGTCCGTGCGTTGGTTTTGCTGGGCCATGATGCCTGCCGCATTGCCGCAGCAATCACCGGGGCTGTGCCGTGGTATCGTGCTCAGGATATGCGCCATGCCGTGGCGCTTGCCGCCCAACTCGCTCGTCCCGGCGATAGCGTACTCCTGTCTCCCGCCTGTGCTAGCTTTGATATGTTTCGCAATTATGAAGAGCGTGGAAGCGTGTTTGTGGATTCTGTTCGAGAGCAAATTCCGTGTTGAACGCCCGCGCTTTTCTACATAAGAAGTCTTGGTCCATGGGTCCTTCCAACCCATTGCCGGGTCTTGACCCTTGGTTGCTGTGGACGGGTCTCGTCCTGATGGTTTTAGGCTTATTGATGGTGACCTCGGCATCCATGCCTCAAGCTCAAGAGAAGTTTGGTCAACCCTTTTATTTCTTACTGCGCCAAGGTGTATTCATGGCTATCGGCCTATTATTGGCCGCAGCAATACTGCGAGTACGTTTAGAAATTTGGCAAACCAGTGGCCCACTTTTGCTCATGCTGGCTGTTGCGCTGTTGGTGGTTGTGCTGATCCCGGGTATCGGTAAGCAAGTCAATGGCAGTATGCGTTGGATCGTTATTGGACCTATCACCATTCAAGCCTCAGAACCCGCTAAATTATTCGCCATCATCTATTTGGCAGGCTATTTACAACGTCATAGGGTGGCCATTCAGACGTCCACCATGGCGGTGGTGCGGCCACTTTTAATGTTGGGTGGGCTAGCCGTTTTATTGCTTTTGGAGCCGGATTTCGGTACTGCTGTGGTGCTGCTGGGCACGGCGCTCGGTATGATTTTTTTAGCCGGCGTCAATATCTGGCGTTTTTTGAGCTTGCAGGGTGTGATTTTAGTGTTAATGACCGGGTTGTTGTACTCCTCGGAATATCGGCGGGCACGTTTAGTGAGCTTTTTAGACCCTTGGGCAGATCCATTCAATAGCGGTTTCCAGCTTACCCAGTCGTTAATTGCGATTGGTCGTGGTGAATTGTTTGGCGTCGGTTTGGGGGCCAGTGTGCAAAAGTTATTTTACTTACCCGAAGCCCATACGGATTTTTTGTTTGCCATATTGGCGGAGGAGTTAGGACTCATCGGTGTACTCCTAGTGATTGCTTTATACGCCATCATCGTTACCCGGGCTTTTTCTATTGCTGCGCGGGCAGAGTGGCTTGAAGCGCGATTTGCTGCCTATGTCGCCTACGGCATCGGGTTGTGGTTTGCCATTCAAGCGCTGTTTAACATGGGTGTAACCCTCGGTGTGTTGCCCACTAAAGGTCTTACTCTACCGTTGTTGAGCAATGGCGGTAGCAGTGTTGTGATCATGTGTATCGCCCTGGCCATTTTATTGCGTATCGACGCAGAGATGCGCCTCGCCGATCCAAGGCTTAGACGACGGTCTGCGCACGCTCCTGCTTCTCAAGACGCTGTCAAGAAGGGAATGTTTGTACAACGCCGCTTTAGGTCGGAGAAACCATGATGAAGCAGGGGGCAACCATCGTGATAATGGCGGGTGGTACCGGTGGTCATGTGTTTCCAGCCTTGGCTGTGGCAGAACAATTACGCGCTAAAAACGTTCCGGTGGTGTGGCTGGGTACGCGACGGGGCTTAGAGGCAAAGCTCGTGCCCCCCACTGGCATTCCCTTAGAATGGATTGGTGTGGCTGGGTTACGAGGCAGTGGCGTAACCCGCTTATTGATGGCGCCCTTGATGATCGGTAAAGCTGTCTGGCAAGCAGCCACTATTTTTCGCCGTATTAAACCACAGGTAGTATTAGGAATGGGCGGCTTTGTCAGTGGTCCTGGCGGTTTAGTGGCCTGGCTGCTGGGTATTCCACTTGTTGTCCACGAGCAGAATGCGATACCAGGGTTAACTAACCGCTGGTTAGCCCGGTTGGCTAACCGAGTTTTAGAGGGGTTTCCCCATAGTTTTTCAGTCCAACGGCAAGCGTTATGGGTCGGCAATCCAGTTCGCACCAACATCGTGGCTTTGCCAGAACCTGCGGAGCGTTTGGTGGCACATACCGATCGCACACATTTATTGGTGGTCGGGGGTAGTCAAGGCGCCCTAGCACTCAATCAACTAGTGCCTGCGGCGCTCACGTTGATGACGCCTGGGGAGCGTCCAGACGTTTGGCATCAGGCGGGAGGAAACCTTTGGGAAGCGGCTGCCCAAGGCTATCAAAAAACCGCTATTGAGGTTCGTTTGGAACCCTTTATTGAGGTGATGGCGGACGCCTACAGGTGGGCCGATTTAGTGCTCTGCCGTTCTGGAGCGCTCACGGTAGCAGAGCTAGCGGCGGCCGGGGTAGGGTCGATATTGGTGCCTTTCCCCCACGCTGTCGATGATCATCAGACCGTCAACGGGCGTTTTTTGGAGCGCGAGGGCGCCGCCGTATTGATACCTCAAAAAACGTTGACGGCACAACGGCTCGCTGAACTTTTGGGAGAGCTTTTAAATGATCGACCACGTTTGCACGCCATGGCAAAAGCTGCCCGGCGTCTAGCTAGAGCCGATGCCGCACAGCGGGTAGCGGAGATTTGTCTAGCCCAAGCTGGCTGCGATTCACGTTAGTCTAGGAAGCCAACCCCCCATGACATTAGCCATAGAAACCCAAAACGATAGAATGCGGCGCATCCGCCGTATCCATTTTGTGGGTATCGCCGGTTCTGGCATGAGTGGCATTGCCGAGGTGCTATTGAACTTGGGTTATGAGGTGTCTGGCTCTGATCTGCAAGTCAACGTCGTTACCGATTCTCTAAAGGCTCGCGGCGCTGTGGTTCATCAGGGGCATTTAGCAGAACATATTGAGGGTTGTGATGTGGTGGTCGCTTCCAGTGCCGTCACTCGCGACAATCCAGAAGTGGCTGCTGCCTTAGCGGTGCGTATTCCAGTGGTGCCGCGGGCGGAGATGCTAGCAGAACTGATGCGTTTTCGCTACGGTATCGCGGTGGCGGGCACCCATGGTAAAACCACCACCACTAGTTTGATCGCCAGTCTGTTGGCGGAAGGCGAACTCGATCCAACCTTTATTATTGGTGGTCGACTCAACAGTGTCGGCAGTAATGGTCGGTTGGGCGCCGGCAAGTATCTGGTGGCTGAGGCCGACGAAAGCGATGCGTCCTTTTTATGTCTGCAGCCGATGCTGGCAGTGGTCACTAATATCGATGCCGACCATTTGGGTAACTATGGCGGAGACTTTACCCAACTCATAGAAACGTTCATAGAATTTCTCCACCATTTACCGTTTTACGGATTAGCTGTGGTGTGTATTGACGATCCTCAAGTGCGAGCGGTCTTGCCTCGCATAGGGCGTCCCTTATTGACTTATGGTTTCCAACCGGACTGTGACCTGCAGGTCACTGAAATTACCCAACAGGGTATGCAAACCCATTTTCAAGTGCGTTTACCCGATACCAAGAAGCCGCTTGGTTTTACCCTCAATTTACCTGGTCGTCACAGCGTGCTTAACGCCGTGGCAGCCATCGCCGTTGCCCATGAACTAAGGGTAACTCCCCAGGCGATGCAACGGGCTTTGATAAATTTTCAAGGTATTGGTCGACGTTTCCACTGCTATGGTGAACTGCCTATTGCAAGCGGTGGTCGTGTCACGGTTATCGATGATTATGGCCATCATCCGCGGGAAATAGCAGCCGTGCTAGAAGCTATTCGGGGAGGCTGGCCCAAACGACGCATGGTGTTGGTTTTCCAGCCCCATCGCTACACCCGCACCCGCGATCTTTTTGAAGACTTCGCACAGGTGTTATCGGAAGCCGATGTTTTGGTGCTGACTGACGTTTATCCTGCTGGCGAAACCCCTATTGCCAGCGCCGACGGTCGCACCTTGAGCCGGGCTATTCGTATGCGTGGCAAGGTTGATCCTGTCTTTGTGCAACGTATTAGCGAGATAGCACAGATTTTGCCAGCCATCCTGCAAGACGGGGATCTGTTATTACTGATGGGCGCCGGAGACATTGGCGCCGTGGCCGGCCGCCTAACCCAGACAGGTTTGGGGGGAGAGAAGTCGTGCTAAAAGACAACATGGCAAGCTCTATCCCGCCGCTGCGCGGCCAACTGCGTTTAGCAGAACCCCTCGCGGGCTATACCTCATGGCGGGTCGGCGGCCCCGCTGAACGTCTCTACAAGGCGGCCGATTTAAATGATCTATGTATTTTCCTGCAGGATTTACCAGCGGATGAACCCTTGTTTTGGCTAGGACTCGGCAGCAATCTATTGATTCGGGATGGCGGTATTTCGGGCACTGTGATTGCCACCCATGGGGCGCTCCAGCAACTTGCGCTAACAGGTCCGCAAACCTTGCGGGTTGAGGTAGGTGTGCCCTGCGCCAAAGTGGCTCGTTTTAGTGCTTCCCATAATCTAGGCGGTGGGGAATTTCTAGCCGGTATCCCTGGCCTTATGGGGGGCGCTTTAGCCATGAATGCAGGCGCTTGGGGTGACGAAACCTGGTCGCGGGTAGCAACAGTGGAAACCGTCGATCGCTATGGCAATATCCACCGACGTATGCCCGCTGATTACCGGATCGGTTATCGCACCGTGCAGGGTATGCCCGAGGAGTGGTTTGTGGCTGCTCATCTGCGTTTAACAACCAGTGATGGCAAGCTTGTACGGACTCGCATCCGTCATCTGCTCGCTCAGCGCGCCCAAACCCAGCCCACCGGTGTCGCCAGCTGCGGATCCGTATTTCGTAATCCACCTGGCGATTACGCGGCCCGTCTTATCGAGACGGCGGGCTTAAAAGGTAGCTGCATCGGTGCTGCTTGTGTATCCACTAAACACGCAAATTTTATTATCAATACCGGCGGGGCAACAGCCGCAGATCTGGAAGCGCTGATTGATTTGATTAGAAATACCGTTGTTAAAAAATACGGGGTAACTTTAGTTCTAGAAGTGCGAATAGTAGGAGAGTGTGCGTGAGACCTGGGTTTAAACGACAAAGAGGCGCCCGAGTGCGTACCACCGAGCAAGTTCCAGGTCAGAATAAAACCGTATGGCGCCGTAGCCTGCGCTGGACAGGATTAGGACTGCTTCTGCTCGGTAGCGGACTTGGTGTTCATTTGGCTCAGCAGCACTTACTAGATCCAAAAGAGTTCCCTATACGCCAAGTGCGTTTAGAGGGTCACCTGCAGCACCTGAAAAGCGCCCATATCAAGGAAGCGCTGCAAGCCTATGTAGGAGAGAACTTTTTTGTCCTCAATATCGATGCCCTGCATACCACCCTTGCGGCTAATCCTTGGGTTGCCCATGTGAGGGTGTGGCGTCAATGGCCAGACACATTAAAAGTACGCCTGCAAGAGCGCATTGCTTTCGGTTACTGGAACGAGGATGAACTTATCGATATTCACGGTGAGCGGTTCCAACCTTCTGTTATTAAGCAAACCAGCGGTTTGCCCCGCTTATCCGGACCGAAAGGTTATGAATTAACGGTTATGCAGACCTATAAACAGGCTAATGCCAGGTTAAAAAAGATTGATCTCCAGCTAACAGAATTAACTTTAGATGAGCGGTTTGCCTGGCGAATGAGGTTGCATAATGGCGTTAAGCTGAAATTAGGCAAAGAACATTTTAGCGAGCGTTTTGCCCGGTTTTTAGCCGTCTATTCTAAGGTTCTAGCTGGCAGAATCCACCACATCGAGACCATAGATTTGCGCTATATCAACGGTTTTGCTGTGCGTTGGAAACGCAAATCGACGGTAACACAGTTGTCACCGGTGCATCGGGTTTTACAAAGAAAAAATTTGCAGCGAACCTCTACAACTATGCCTAAAAAACATTTCAACGGGAATTCTCATTCCTATAGGACTTACGCAAAAAGGACTTGCGTAGCTCGTGAAAGAAGTGTCGACGGCCCG
>CAZGON010000097.1:0-13849 GCA_964527085.1 uncultured Candidatus Competibacteraceae bacterium | reverse complement strand
TCTGACATAACAAAATTCCTTATCCCTTAGCAAGACGTGCGGAAAGCCAGATACATTACTTGAGGGTCAGTCGCCCTGACGGCGGATCTTGGTAGTGGGGGCTTTGTTAATTGATTGTGACTACTTACCCTGGCGTCATTCTCGCCATGGACTGGCGAGAATCTAGTAGCATGGACGGCAAGCACCGGTAGACAACCGCTTGTCACCCTCCATAACAACTGGATTCCGGCAATCCCTGCCGGAATGACGGGTGAGCAGTTACGATTGATTTAAAATTCTTCTCTTTGAGAAAGATAAGTCTTTAAGGCTAGTGCTGTTTTTGGAAAATCCTTAAGAATTTTCTTGTCTGACGTAATAAGCTTAATATTCAAATGTTGAGCTAAAGCAACAAATTCACAATCATATGCAGAGCAATTACTTGAACTGACAAGCCGCATGATATGAGCTGACGCGACTTTATACTCACTATCAGCGAGTAATGCTTCAGCTTGCTGCAGGGTGAATAAAACTTCATCAAGCGTCAGCAGCTTTTTACGTAGATAAAGGCTAAGAACATTTCTAAATTCGCTTAACCATAAACTTGGAGCCACCCAGTCTGGGTCTTTAACTAGCAACTCCTCAGCTTGCTGGGACCATTCACCATAGATATACAGGTAGGCGATGATATTGGTATCAACAACAATCATGGTCTGCCGATATTTTTAGCCTCATTCAGCTGTTTATCAGTAAGTTTGTGGGCAGCCGTTTTCGCCCGTAGTTGACGAGCAACCTTAAGATGCTCAACCACATCAATTCTATAAGTATTGAGTGAACGTTCAACACAATAGAGTATTTCACTGTTCAAGCTGCGGTGTTGGAGACGAGCAGCTTCTTTGAGTTTTTCATAAAGAATATCAGGGATATTTTTCAAAGTGATTGTAGGCATCAATATAATCTCAGATAAACCAGCGTGGTGTGATTATGGTTTTTATACTATGTAAAGTCAAAGAAAATAGGGGTCAGGTCTTGCAATGCAATATTATTATACTAAACTTAGGAAATGAGTAGACCCTTAAGAATCGAATTTGCCGGCGCCCTCTACCACATCACTGCCCGTGGTGACAGACAGGAAGCCATCTACCTGAATGAAACTGACCATGACATTTGGTTAAAGCTGCTTGGCAACGTCTGCGAGCGATACAACTGGGTATGCCATACCTACTGCCAGATGACCAATCATTACCATTTGGTAATAGAAACGCCGGAAGGAAACCTGTCTAAAGGTATGCGTCAATTGAACGGTGTTTATACCCAGACTTTCAACCGCCGACATCGGCGGGTAGGGCATGTCTTTCAAGGCCGATACAAAGCGATCTTAGTGGATAAAGACAGTTATTTACTAGAGTTAAGTCGCTACGTGGTACTCAATCCAGTACGTGCAGGGCTAGTGCAGGAAGTCGGCGATTGGCGCTGGAGTAGTTATCAGGCCACGATTGGTAAGGTACAGCGCCCACCTTGGTTACAAGTCGATTGGCTGCTTTCTCAATTTAGCCGAAGCCCTCGCCGTGCGGCTGAACACTACGTAACGTTCGTACATGAACGACAAGGACAACGTCGGATTTGGGAGAAACTGAAGCATCAGATCTACCTTGGCGATGAGCAGTTTGTTACCCGTATGCAACGATTACAACCCACAGAGGAGGATTTGAATGAGGTACCCTTGCTACAACGCCGTCCCCCGGTCAAAACGCTTGCTGCTTACGCAGCCCAAGCGGTCAATACTAAACAGGCTATGGCCGAAGCTTATCAAACAGGAGATTATTCACTGAAGGAGATTGCCCGCTTTTTTGGCGTGCATTACTCAACAGTTAGCCGTGCAGTCCAACGGCGGGAAAAACAATAGACGTGATAACTTTAGATTAATGTGGCATTGCAAGACCTGACCCTAATTTTCTTTAATGCCAGTGGCATCAAAAATGCCTATTTATTTCATAAACCCATCAAAGAAAGGAAGAGGAGAACCCTCATGCATCCAAGGATTGCTCATCAGTTTCTTTTTAGTACCACTGTAGTTCAGCCTGCACGTTTAATAAAAACCTTAACAGTGCAGCGGACACGGTCTATTTTTCCCCTTTGGAAAGCCTGGTCTATTTTTTTGCGTAGGCACGGCTTGCTGCAAATGCGCAGAGTGTAAAAACCCTGCGACATCTGTAGCAGCGCTAAGCCATTGGTTGCAGGGCGAGATAAGGGTATCCGCTTGCCATCAATGGTTTTTTTAGGGTTGCCCTAACGGGGTAGCTCTATACAAGCTTTTAATCCACCCTGGGCGCGATTGTGCAAGGTCAGCTCGCCACCGTGGGCGCGGGCAATGTTGCGGGCGATACCCAACCCTAAACCGGTTCCGCCCGTATGGCGGCCACGGGAACCTTCTAGCCGGTAAAAAGGTGCGAAAACCTGCTCTAACTCTGCGTCAGGAATACCAGGCCCGCTATCCCGAATGGTAATGACGAGTCACTCAGTCTCATCTTTTACAGCAATGCTAGCTTGCCCGCCGTAGTGTAGGGCATTGTCTAACAAATTCATGAGACACCGCTTCAAGGCCAACGGTCGTCCTGGAAAAGGCGTCTTCACTGTCCCATGCAGTTCAACCTGACTTCCTGTCTCACTAGCGTCGTCCTGGAGGCTTTCTAAAAGCGCGTTGATATCGATAGGCGCAACCATCTCTCGGCTCTCGGTGCCTCGCATATAGTCCAAAGTGGCCTGCACCATGGTTTCCATAGCATCCAAATCGGACTGGAATTTCTCCTTGAGCTTTGCATCATCCAGTAATTCGCTGCGCAGCCTCAGCCGGGTGATGGGCGTCTTCAAATCATGGGAAACCGCAGCCAACACCCGGCTGCGGTCGCGAATATAGCGAATCAGCCGGGTTTGCATGGTATTAAAGGCTCTGGCGGCCTGGCGCACTTCGAGAGGACCGGTTTCCTTTAGGGGTGGACGCTGAATATCCCGACCTAGCTCGGTGGCGGCATTGGCTAGAAAAGCCAGCGGACGAGTTAACCAGTGCACCGCCAATACGGAAAGGGCAGCCACCGACAACAACAGGATTAACAAGATAAGCAACAGCCGATAGGGCCAGCTAAACACTTCTTCGGGCACCTGTTGGCCAACGGTGAGTACTGCGCCATCAGTGAGTTGCACCTGTACCAAAAAGGTTTTGCTAGCCAGCATACGGCGATGATGAGGGTGTCTATGGCGGAATGGTCTTTGGACTGTATCGTCACGTCGCCAGGGAAGCACGGGTGCATCTTTAATCTCTACCCGCAGCGCATGACCGGGGGGAAGATATCGGCGTAGCAAGGTGACTAGAAAAGGAATTTGGTCGCTCGCATCGGCCATTTGGTCACGCCAGGGGATATCTAAGCTCATAAGTATAAGCGGCAGACTAAGGGCGTCTACTAAACGATGTCGTTCTGTCTCCGGTAGGGTTTCTAACAGCTCCACCAGCGCACCGATACGCTGGGCGATATGGCCGCCGACGGCCCGATGCAATACTTGGCCCCGGTCATAAAGTTGAATAGCGACACCAATAGATTGGGCGATGATCAAACCACTCATCAGCAAAAGTAGCAACCGACCAAACAGGGTGCGAGGTAGCAGCCGCATCAGGATTCCCGGCTGACGCTAGTGGCCAATACATAGCCTTCATTACGAACAGTTTTAATAATGGCAGGGTTGCGGGGATCATCCCTGAGCCGCCGTCGCAATCGGCTGACTTGCACATCGATGCTGCGATCAAAGGGCGTAGCTTCGCGGCCTTGGGTTAAATCCAGCAGTTGGTCCCGGTTAAGCACCCGTTGCGGACGCTCCAGAAACACCCGTAACAGGCGGTATTCACCCCCTCCCAAAGGCATAACCACACCTTCGGGGGTCATTAAATGGCGGGCAGTGGTATCCAATACCCAGCCGTTAAAACGAAACCGGCGTACCTCGCTTGGCTCATCGGGCAAACGTCGCGTGCGGCGCAGCACCCCTTTGATGCGTGCCAGTAATTCCCGGGGATTAAAGGGTTTGGGTAGATAATCATCGGCGCCCATTTCCAGACCTAGAATACGATCCATATCATCCCCGCGGGCAGTGAGCATAATCACCGGGATTTCGGAATCAACCCGTAAATTGCGGCACAACACCAGCCCATCTTCGCCGGGCAGCATAAGATCTAAAATAATAAGATCGATGCGCTCATGTTCTAAAGCCGTTTTCATACCGGGACCCCCAGCTACGGCAGTCACCCGAAAGCCATTTTTGCTGAGATAATTCCTCAGCAGCTCGCGCAGTTCAGGGTCATCATCGACGATAAGAATATGATCGTTCATGGCTCTCTTTACATGACTTACGAAAAACAGGACTATCGTTGCTCGTGCAAGAAGTGTCGGCGGCCTGGATGGCCGTCGTCAAGCTCACAGGGAAGTGTTTACGGCGTCTTCTGGAACGAGCAGCAATAGTCCTGTTTATACACTCCCCAAAGGCATGGCAAGAAACTTGTTTGTATCCCCTTGTAACAGGAACTTTGCGTGTTACAAGCGGTTACAAAAAAGCCAAATCAAGACACAGGTAGGTTACACAGTAGGCGTTTAATAACACCTGTTCCATGAAATTACAGTCTTTAGGAGGACATTTATCATGAAAACAACGCATAAATTCGCTATCGGTTCTGCTTTAGGTATGGGTCTTATTTCCGCAGTGGCTTTGTCCGGCCCCGGAGGTATGGGTATGGGCATGAGCGGCGGCTGCGGTGATTATGGGTCTGGCGGTCATCACGGCATGATGGGCGGCAATATGCAACAACGGGCTGAGATGATGCAACAGCGCCACGGCGAGCGTATGGAGCTTCTCAAATACCGCCTAGAGCTTACCCCTGAACAGGAAACAGCTTGGGAGGATTTTATACAGGCTCAAAATGCTCATCATGAGACCATGGGGCAGCGCCCTCAGCAAGGTGATCAACAAGGTCAGGCTAGCTTCGCAGACCATTTAGACAACCGGATTCAGTTTATGGAACAGCGCTTGTCGGGTATGAAAGAAGTCGCCCAAGCGGCCGATGAGCTTTACACCCAGCTTAATCCGGAACAGCAACAAATTATGGATGACTTTGTTGCCAATCGGCCTGGCGCCAAGCGTCTTTCCAAAACGCAATAAAGAAAGGCAAAGCGCCAATTCTAATTTTTGGAACCGGCAGCAAAACCGTTAATTTTCACAACTACAAACTTGTAAAAGTTACAGAAAAATTTGTAGCTTTTACAAACCTCACTTTTATGAGGGAATGAATTAAACCCATGGACGGGTATTTTTATGGCTTCTACAATCTGGCCTATTTGTTGCTCTAGGGGAGGCCATGAACGATTCAGCCGAAGAAAACAATTGTGGTCAAGTGGCCGCGATACGTGGCAATGTCATCGATGTACATATCACCGGGCGGATGCAACGTCAGTTATGGGCTGAGGGCGATAGCCGCGTGGTGCTGGAAGTCCATAGCCAAGTGGCGGTGGATCGTATCCGTTGTCTTGCCCTCAATCCAAGTCGGGGATTGGCGTTAGGTACGCCGGTGATGGATACCGGTCGTCAGCTTGACGTGCCGGTGGGCGAAGCCTTATTAGGGCGGATGCTCAATGTATTTGGGGCCACCGTCGATAAAGGTGGTTCCCTGGATGGCCAGCAACGGCGTCCCATTCATCGCCCTCCCCTCCCCTTAGCACAGCGGGTCACCAACGAGGAAATCTTTGCCACCGGCATTAAAGTTATCGATTTATTAGCGCCCTTGGAACGGGGTGGCAAGGCGGGCTTATTCGGTGGCGCTGGGGTCGGTAAAACAGTGCTGATTACCGAACTGATTCATAATATGGTGGAACGGTATCGCGGTATCAGCCTATTTTGTGGTGTCGGTGAACGCTGCCGGGAAGCCGAAGATTTATACCGGGAGATGCAACAAACCGGGATGCTGGATAATACGGTAATGATCTTTGGGCAGATGAATGAACCACCGGGAGCACGCTTTCGGGTAGCCCACGCCGCCCTCACCATTGCGGAATATTTTCGCGATGAGATGAACCGAGATGTGATGCTGCTGATCGATAATATCTTTCGGTTCGTCCAGGCAGGTACTGAGGTTTCCGGCTTGATGGGACGGATTCCCTCCCGGGTCGGTTATCAACCCACCTTAGGCACAGAACTGGCCGAATTGGAAGAACGCATTTGCAGTTCGGCGAGCGGCGCCATGACTTCGGTTCAGGCGGTCTATGTGCCTGCCGATGATATGACCGACCCCTCCGCCACCCATACCTTTGCTCATCTCTCGGCGTCCATCGTGTTGTCCCGCAAACGCGCCAGCCAAGGGCTTTATCCGGCGGTAGACCCGTTGCAATCGGAATCCAAAATGCTCAATCCATCGGTGGTGGGGGAACGCCATTACCGGGTGGCCGAAGGAGTACGTCGGGCGCTGGCCGACTATGAGGATCTTAAAGATATTATCTCGATGCTGGGATTAGAGGAGTTGTCCCAACAGGATCGCGCCACCGTCAGCAAAGCCCGGCGTCTAGAGCGCTTTTTAACCCAACCTTTTTTCACCACCGAGCAATTCACCAATTATCAGGGTAAAACCGTCTCGTTAGAGCAGACCATCGAGGGCTGTGAACGCATTCTGGCAGGGGAATTTGCCGATGCCTCGGAGCAATCCCTATATATGATTGGTCCTATTGGGGAGGTGGCAGAAAAGCGTCAGCGTGCTTAGGGTGTTCAATATTAGCCTAGGGATTTTTGAATGCGGTTAAAACTACTGGAGCCAACGGCTGTACTGGTGGACGAAGAGGTATCGAAGGTGGTGGCCGAGGCTGCCAACGGTTCTTTTTGTTTATTGCCGCGGCATATCGATTTTGTTGCGGCATTGGCGCCTGGCATTTTATTTTATTGGCCCCTGGAGGGTGAGCAAAGATTGGCCGCGGTCAACGAAGGCATTCTAGTTAAACAGGGTGAAGAGGTATTAGTTTCGGTCCTCAATGGGGTACTGGGCACCGACTTGGCAGCCTTGGAGGATGATGTGGAAAAATGGTTTCATGATCTCGACGAGCAAGCTCGACGCGCCCACAGTGCCGTAGCCCGTTTGGAAGCTGGCGCCATCCGCCGTTTTATGACTGCGGAGGAAGGGCGTCGTGGCTGATCCCCGTCATCCCAACAAGAATAATAATGCGATCAAGACAGAACAACGCTTTACCCGAGAAGTGCAGCGCAAAGTAGTCCGCAAGCGTCGCGGGCTAAACCAAAAAGACCGCTCGGTGTGGTTTGGTTTAGGTATGTTTGGTTTGATTGGTTGGGCGGTTACCGTGCCAACCTTAGCAGGTATTGCCCTGGGTTGGTGGATTGATAGCACTTGGCCGAGTCGAGTTTCCTGGACCTTGACCTTTTTATTCGTGGGCGTTGTCATCGGCTGTTGGAACGCTTGGTATTGGATTCGGCAAGAGCACCAGCGTGACTGACGACAATATCCATGCCTTATTGATGACCCTCATCGGCGCTGCCACAGTGCTAGCTGCGCTAGCCAGCGCTTCCCTAAAACGTTTAGGGTTACCTGCTTTGGTAGCCTATATGCTGATGGGATTTGGTTTGCGGGTCGCCGATAGCTATTGGCACCTACTATCGCAGCCGGTGGAATGGAGTTTAGAGCTACTGGCTGATTTAGGTTTAGTGGCTTTATTGTTTCATACTGGTCTTAATAGCAACCTACCTAGCTTGTTAGCCAAGCTACCCACGGCGAGTCCTATTTGGATCAGCGACATAGTGATATCCGCTTTATTAGGCTATAGTGTTGCCCGCTATGGGCTAGGGCTTGAACTTATCCCTTCCCTCGCTATAGCCACCGCTCTGACAGCCACCAGCGTCGGTGTCTCGGTCAATCCTTGGCAGGAGGCAGACAAGCTCGATAGCGAACCAGGCCAATTATTAATTGACGTGGCGGAACTTGACGATATTTCCGGGATTGCCCTAATGGTTATGCTATTTGCTATTTTGCCTGTGCTGCAAGGGGAATCGGGTAATCTATGGCTAGCAGCCGGAGGCGCAGCGGGCATTTTCTTTATTAAATTTATACTGTTTATCGCTTTTTGCTATGTTTTTGCCCACTTTGCCGAGCCTCAGGTTAGCAAACTTTACCGGCGTCTAGCCCCTGCGCCAGAGCGTATCATCAGCGTTATCGGCTTGGGTTTTTTGATCGCTGCCTTAGCTGGTTGGTTGGGATTTTCCTTGGCTATTGGTGCGCTTTTTGCTGGATTGGCCTTCAGCCGTGACCCAGAAGCAGTTAAAGCGGATAAAGCGTTTCGTACTTTGTATGTTTTTTTTATACCGTTTTTCTTTATCGGTATTGGCCTCAATATTGAACCCCAGGCTCTAATCAGTGGCTTGCAATTGGGAGGGGTGTTGTTGATAGCCGCTATCCTCGGCAAATTGCTGGGGTCTGGGTTGGCTACCCGTTTTTTTATGAGTACGCCTAGTGCGGTGTTGATTGGGCTAAGCATGGTGCCCCGCGCCGAAATCGCTATGGTGATCATGGATCAGGCACGCCGCCAGGGTGCGGTGAGCGAAGCCATTTATGCGGCCATGGTAGTCGTTTCAGCAGGCACTTGTTTATTGGCGCCGTTGCTGTTGCGGCCCTTGTTAGGCCACTGGTCTCGGCAATTGGCCGATCAGCGCTGAGTAGGGTGCATTTCATGCACCAAATAAAATATTCATGGTGCGTAAAACGCACCCTACAACTAGCTTCCAACCCAGCGTAATGTATTTGAAAATAAAAGGTTTAATTACATGTGTGCTGTGCTAGGAGAAAAGAATATTCATGACCATCAGTCCCGATAGTATTATCTATTGGCAATGGGGATTCTTTACCCTCAACGCCACTCTAGTCTATACCTGGGTGGTGATGCTACTACTGGTGGGTGGCTCGTACCTTATCACGCGGCGGCTATCCACGGGACCCAAACTGTCCCGCTGGCAAAATTTTCTGGAAGTGTTGGTGAGTGGTATGAACGATCAAATTCGCCAGGTTAGTCGTCAAGAACCAGGACGTTATTTGCCTTTTGTAGGTACGCTATTTGTATTTATCGTCACCTGCAATTTGCTCACTATCGTACCCGGTTATCATCCGCCTACCGCCTCCTTATCCACCACCACGGCACTGGCCATCTGCGTGTTTATCGCAGTGCCTTTATATGGCATGGCTCACCAGGGGTTAGGGGGTTATCTTAAGCACTACATCCAACCCACCATCATCATGCTGCCCTTCAATATTATCGGCGAGTTTTCCCGTACTTTGGCGCTGGCGGTGCGTTTATACGGCAATATCATGAGCGGTATGGTGATTGCCGGCATCCTGCTCAGCCTAGCGCCGTTTTTCTTTCCCATTTTGATGCAGGTGTTGGGTTTGCTCACAGGTGTTATCCAGGCTTATATCTTTGCGGTGCTCGCCATGGTGTATATCGCCTCGGCTACTGCTGTACAGCGTCAACAAACACAAGGCGAAAATCATGACAACGCCGCTGCTTATTCAAAAAACTCAACCTAATTAATCAATAAAGGAGACCCCATGGATAGCTTAACATTGATTGGTATCGCTTCTATCATTACCGCAGGTTTAACCATCGCGATTGGCGCTATTGGTCCCTCGTTGGGGGAAGGCCGGGCTGTGGCCCAGGCGCTTAGCGCCATTGCTCAGCAACCCGATGAGGCAGGCACCATCAGCCGTACCCTCTTCGTGGGGTTGGCGATGATTGAGTCCACCGCCATCTACTGTTTTGTGGTATCGATGATCCTGCTGTTTGCCAATCCCTTTTGGAACCAAGCCATATCCCAGGCGGGAGGCTGACAACCATGCAGATCGACTGGTTAACAGTCGGCGCGCAGATCGTCAATTTTCTGATCCTGATTTATCTGCTCAAGCGATTTTTATACCAACCGGTGATGAACGCCATGGCGCAGCGTGAGCAACGCATTGCTGACCGTCTGACGGAAGCCCGTCAACGGGAACAACAGGCTGGTCAAGAAAGAGATCAATACCGGGATAAAAACCAAAAGTTTGAGCAGCAACGCCAAGAGCTGTTTGAACAGGCTAAAAAGCAATCGGAACAGCAGCGCCAACAGCTCGTCGAGGAAGCCCGTCACGCAGTGGAGCAAACCCGCTCCCAGTGGCAACAGGATATGGAGCGTGAACGGCAGAACTTTTACAAGGCGGTAAGCAGCCAGACGGCGCAAGCCATCGTGCGAGGGGTGCGGCGCGTGTTGGCGGATTTAGCCGATACAAAACTGGAAGAGCGTATTGTGCATCTATTTCTGCAACGACTGCAGTCCCTGGATGCGCAAACCCGCCAACGGTTGGCAGAGGCAAGCGAAGATGACACCCGCGAGGCCCGTATCACCACTTCGTTCGAAGCCGATGAAACGGTTCGCTCCCGGATTACCCAAGCTGTGCGTCAGATGATGGGCGAACAGACTGAGGTGAACTTTACACGCTCAGAGAAGCTTTTAAGCGGTGTTGAATTGAATACCGGTGACCAAACCCTAGGGTGGAATATGGCTGAGTATCTTGATGAGATCGAGGCAGACCTGGAAAAAACCTTGGCAAATATACCCGCCCCTGCCCAGCGAGAAGAACAACCCAAAGATGCCGAAGCAGTAAAAGCCGAAGACACCCTTAATACCGTGAAGCAACAAACGGCGCAAGCCATCGTCCAGGGTATGCGGCGGGCATTGGCGGATTTGGCCGACAGTGAATTGGAAGAACGGATGGTGCAGGTTTTCTTGCGGCGGTTGCGATCCCTGGACGAGCGAACTCGCCAACAGCTTAGGGAAATGGCTGAAGACAAGAAAAACCAAGCTCAGGTGGTTACTTCTTTTCACTTGGATGAAACCGCGCGTTCTCGCATTATCCAAGGGGTGGGTCAAGTGATGGGTAGGGGTGATCAGGCCCTGGTGAGCTTTGAGCAGTCCGCCGAACTGTTAAGTGGAATTGTACTCAGTGCCGGTACCTTAACGGTGGGTTGGACCATGAGTGACTATCTCGATGACATGGAAGCGGATCTGGAAAAGACTCTAGCGCACAAAACGCAGCAGCCCTCATCGGCAAGACAATACAACCAACAACACAGTGAGACAACGGCATGAAGAGTACCCTGCAGGAGGCCGCTGACATCGCCTTTGCCGCCTGGGAGCAGGCGTTAGAAGAACAACAGCCCAAACTCACGGCGAAAGCCACCGGCACGGTTACCCAGGTGGGCGGTGGTGTGGTGCGGGTCAAGGGGTTAGCGGGTCTGCGGGCTGAATCGTTAGTGCTATTTCCAGGCAACGCTGTAGGTATGGCGTTGGATTTACAAAGCGACGAGATCGGCATCGCTCTTTTGAAAGACAGTGACGCCTTGACCACCGGTGTGCAGGCCCATGCCAGTGGACGCTTGACCGACATACCGGTGGGTGAAGCTCTATTAGGTCGCGTGGTGGATGCTACCGGGCAAGCGTTGGATGGCCAAGGCCCTCTGCAAAATTTAAAGCGTCGCCCGGTAGAGCGGGAGGCACCCGCCATTTTGGATCGTGCGCCGGTGACGGTGCCGCTACAAAGCGGGCTTAAATCGGTGGATGCGTTGATTCCCATCGGTCGCGGTCAGCGCGAGCTGATCGTCGGCGACCGGCAAACCGGGAAGACTGCCATCGCCATCGATACCATTCTGAATCAACGTGACAAAGACGTTATTTGTATCTATTGCGCCATCGGTCAGCGGGGCACAGCAGTGGCACGGGTGGTGGAAACCCTACGTGATTATCAGGCCATGGACTATTGCGTGGTGATGGTGGCCACCGGTGACGATCTGCCGGGGCTACAGTTTATTACCCCCTATGCGGCCACCAGCGTGGCGGAATATTTTATGGAACAGGGCTATGATGTGTTGATCGTCTATGATGATCTGACCCGTCATGCCCGTGCTTATCGAGAGTTATCCCTGCTGCTGCGGCGTCCACCGGGTCGGGAAGCGTATCCGGGGGATATTTTCTATATTCATTCCCGTATGTTGGAACGGTCTACCCATTTGCGCAAGGAATACGGCGGCGGTTCCCTGACTGCTCTGCCCATCGTGGAGACCCAAGCGCAGAATATTTCGGCTTATATCCCCACTAACTTGATCTCCATCACCGATGGGCAGATTTATCTATCCCCGGAACTGTTCCGTAAAGGCTTGATGCCTGCCATCGACGTAGGTAAATCCGTGTCCCGGGTGGGCGGTAAAACCCAACTGCCCGCCTATCGGGCGGTGGCTGGCGATCTTAAACTGGCCTATGCCCAATTTGAGGAAATGGAGACCTTTTCCCGCTTTGCCACCCGTTTAGATGAAGAAACCCGCAACACCATCGAACGGGGACGCCGGGTGCGGGCGATTCTAAAACAACCTGAGCATCAACCGATGCCGGTGAGCGACCAAATCGCTGTGCTAGAAGCGGTCAATAACGGCTTTTTCGATCCTTTGCCCCTAGCTGACATACCCCAAGCCGCCACGGCGGTGCAAAAGGCTATTCACCAGCAAGCGGCTGAACTGTGTCAGCGGATCGAGGCGGGTGAGAAAATGACCGATGACGATCGACGCCAGTGGCTTGACATTATAAAACGCGCTGTAGGCAAACGCGACAAAACGCAACAGTCCTGAGTGTCAATCATGGAAACCCTAGAACAACTCAATCAACGGATCGAGAGTTTTCAAGATCTACAATCCATCGTCAGCACCATGAAGGCGCTGTCCGCGGTGAGTATTCGCCAGTATGAACAGGCGGCGCATTCGCTAAACCTGTACTACCGCACCGTTGAATTGGGTTTGCATGTGCTGCTGCAGAATGCTGCTTTGAGTGAAACCGTTTTACCGCAAGGGGATGGCGGTGGCGTAGGCGCCATCGTATTTGGCTCCGACCAAGGCTTGTGCGGGCGTTTCAACGAAGAAATCGTCGGGTTTGCTACAGAGCGACTCAAAACAGCGCCTATTCCTCAGAATCAGGAGGCGTTTGTGCTGGCGGTGGGTAGCCGGGCGGCGGGTAATTTGGAACAGGCAGGCTATGGGCTGACGGAAGATATTCCGACCCCTGACTCCGCCTCGCGGATTACTGCGACGGTGCAACACCTGCTGCTCAGCATCGACGCCTGGCGTGAAGACCATGGCATCGACCATGTGTATTTGTTTTACAACCGACGCCAAGAGGAAGCCTCCCGTTATCAGGCCACCGGCGTGCAACTGTTGCCCGTCAACTTGGGGCGTTTTCGGCGTTTGCAAAAAGAAACTTGGCCGTCTCGGTCGTTGCCCACCTACACCATGGATCGCCGTCAACTGCTGTCAGCATTGTTGCGTCAGTATTTCGCGGTGACCTTATTTCGCGCCTGCGCCGAATCTTTAGCCAGCGAACACGGTAGCCGGTTAAGCGCCATGCAGTCGGCGGAGAAGAATCTCGAGGAGCGCCTGGAAGAAGTGACCGCTGAATACCATAGGATGCGGCAAGACGCCATTACTGGTGAGCTATTGGATGTAGTAAGCGGTTTTGAGGCGCTTAAGGATGACGAGAGCTAAACTTCCTGCAAGTCTACTTTATTGAATGAACAACACTTTTATGACTTACGCACAAAGGACTTTAAGTGGCTCCTAAAAGCGGTGTCGATGGTTAGGTAAGGCCGTCGTCAAACCCACAAGTATGTGTTCACGGCGTCCACTGGAACGAGCCACTTAAGTCTTAAGGTAACTGCTCACCCGCCATTCCGGCAGGGATTGCCGGAATCCAGTTGCCAGGGAGGGTGGCAGGCGGTTGT
>CAZGON010000096.1:0-14040 GCA_964527085.1 uncultured Candidatus Competibacteraceae bacterium | reverse complement strand
ATGACGGCTCCCCCCCCCGCCGTGTTGTTGCTTGGTCACGGCACCCGTATCGCTGCCGGCGTCAGAGAATTTCAGCAACTCGCCCACAAAGTTAGCAGCGCCTTACCGGAACGCCAGTGTATCGCCAGCTTTTTGGAGCTAGCGTCACCCTCCCTTGAAGCGGGTATCGAGGCACTTATCCACCAGGGCATTCGCACCATCACCGTGATGCCAGTCATGCTGATGGCGGCCGGTCATGTTAAGAACGATATACCGGCCGCACTCAAGGCAGTTCAGGCGGCGCACCCCCAAATCAAACTAGTTTTTGGGCGGGATTTAGGGGTCCACCCAGCCATGCTGCAAGTCATTAAAGCACGCATTCATGAAATCGAATCCGCCTTTGGCCCGGACTATGATCGTAAAACAACCCTGTTGCTGATGGTGGGTCGTGGCACGTCGGATTCCGATGTAAATTCTAACATCAGCAAAATGACGCGGCTGATCTGGGAAACCATGGGCTTTGGTTGGGCTGAGACCTGTTATTGCGCGGTCACAAAGCCTTTGCTGCCCGAGGCGTTAGAGAAAACCCACCAGCTCGGCTACCGACAGGTGATCGTTTTTCCCTATATGCTGTTTATGGGGCGATTGATTCAGTACATTTATAGCGCTGTTGACACCTATCGCGCCCACCACCCCTACAGCAAAGCGCTGCTAGCACCCTATCTCAACGCCCATCCATTAATCGTCGAGACCCTGCTAGAACGGCTTTATCAAACCGAAGCAGGTAACAACCAGATGAATTGCCATCTTTGTCAGTATAAAGAGCTTATCGTCGGCTATGAACACCGCCACGGTCAGCCGCAAACCAGTCATCATCATCACCACCACCATCACCATCACCACCATGGCCACTCCCACCATGACCCTGTTTAAGCTGACTGCATCATGAGCCATTTTGACTACCTAACCGACCCTCACGAGATCGAGCGCCGCTCCTTCGCGCAAATACGTCAATTGACCGATCTCAGCCGTTTTGACGCGGATCAGCAACAGATTGCCATGCGCCTGGTGCACACCAGCGGTGATCCCAACATCGCTGAGGCGATCCATTTCAGCCCAGGCGCGGTGGCGGCGGGACTCGCCGCCTTAACAGCGAACGCCGCCATTCTCTGCGACGTAGACATGGTGCGACAAGGCATCAATCGCCATTACTTATCGAGTGAAGTGTATTGTTTCTTAAGCAGTGCAAAAACAGTAGAACGAGCAGAACAACTAGGCGAGACCCGTAGTATGGCGGCTATGGCGCAATGGACCGACCATCTGGCCGGCAGTATCGTGGCCATCGGCAATGCACCAACCGCATTATTCCGCTTGCTGGACATGCTCTATGCCGGTTCGCCAAAGCCCGCTTTGATCATTGGGATGCCGGTAGGCTTTATCAATGCTAAGGAATCTAAAGCGGCATTGCTAGAACATGGGCCGCAACATTTTTCCATTCCCTGTATCACCGTGCAAGGCAACCGCGGCGGCAGCACCCTCGCCGTCGCTACGGTGAATGCGTTGGCGCGACTGCATAACGGTATTCGTCTATGACCGCAACCCACACATCGGGCTGCGTCTACGGTGTCGGCGTGGGACCGGGTGATCCGGAATTGTTGACCCTGAAAGCCGTGCGCATTATCGAAAAAACTCGGGTTATCGCTTATCTGGTTTCCAAACAAGGTCGTTCCCAGTCCCGGGATATCGCCGCTCAATGGCTCACTGGGCAACGGGAAGTCCCTATTCCCATCTCTTGCCAGACAGATCGAGAGCTTGCTAATCAAGCTTATGATGAGGCAGCTATGACGCTAAGCGATGAGCTAAACAGCGGGCGGGATGTGGCCATCCTGTGCGAGGGAGACCCGCTGTTTTACGGCAGTTTTAATTACCTTTTCAAGCGCTTAGCAAAACAATTTTTGTGTACCGTGATACCAGGCGTCAATTCAGTCAGTGCCGTGGCGGCGGTGACCGGCCGCTCTTTGGCGGCAGGTAATGAGCGCGTGGCCATCGTCCCAGCAACGGTCGGCGCAACAGCGCTCCATGAGGCGCTCAACAACTATGACAACGTCGCCATTATGAAACCTGGCCGCCATCGACCCCAAATACTAGAATTGTTACGGCAGACCGACCGCACCGGAGATGCTGTCTATGTGGAACAGGCCACCAGACCCGCTCAGCGTATTGTCCCACAAGTCGCCACCTTGGATGCCACGCCAGGGCCCTATTTCGCTATGTTTTTAGTGACCCGGGGCGGCGCTCCATGAAGTACATCACCATCGTCAGTCTGACGCAACCGGGATACGCCTTAACCCAGCGGCTCTTACCCCATTATCCCGATGCAGAACATTTACACCAACCACAACCCTTTCAAACCCGCATTCAGGAACGTTTCCAGGCGGGTCATCGACTGATTCTGATCTGCGCCACGGGCATTGCTGTGCGCACGTTGGCACCTGTATTGCGGGATAAATACCACGATCCTGCTGTTTTAGTGATAGATGAACACGGCCGCTACGTGGTCCCCCTACTAGCCGGTCATGAAGGTGGGGCTAATGAATGGGGACGTCAGGTGAGCGAGG
Organism: uncultured Candidatus Competibacteraceae bacterium; assembly: GCA_964527085.1. Taxonomy (GTDB): domain Bacteria; phylum Pseudomonadota; class Gammaproteobacteria; order Competibacterales; family Competibacteraceae; genus CAYRGG01. Next base: position 11,443 of record CAZGON010000096.1, on the reverse strand, counting down.
TGCTCGCCGCCCAGTGCGTCATTACCGGCGCACAACGTTACACCAACCCGCTGCTGATTGCGGGTGTCGGTTGCGCCCGCCATTGTCCTTTACCACCCCTCCTAGAGCTGTTGGATGCCACCCTGCAAAGCCATGGGTTACGCCGCCAGGACTTAACCGCCCTGGCCAGCATTGATATTAAACAAAACGAAGCAGGGCTGCGAGCTTTAGCTGAAGCACTGGCTATTCCTTTTACGTGTTATCCAGCGGCCACCTTACTGGCTTATAATCAACGCTTGACCCAGCGCTCGGAGATCGTGTTTCGTGAGACCGGCTGTTATGGCGTTGCGGAAGCCGCCGCGTTAGCCCACGCGGAACGGCTTATAGACCAGTGCGCAGAGTTGCTAATCCCTAAACATAAAAACGCCTATGCCACGCTTGCGGTGGCAAGGATTTATAACGAAGCCAGAACAACACCATGAAGCGACTTTATATCATTGGCAGTGGTCCCGGCGACCTGGCCTATCTGACACCTGCCGCGGAAAAGGCCCTGGCTGCTTGTAGTGACTTGGTGGGCCACGGCCTGTTTCTCAAGCTACTCGGTCAACTGGCCGCTGGCAAGCAGCTCCATAAACCTCCCATGGGGCAGGAAATTACCCGTGCCCAATTAGCGCTGGACTTGGCGGCCAGTGATCGAACTACGGCGTTAATTTCCAGCGGCGATGCCGGTATCTACGCCATGGCCACGGTGGTTTTTGAACTACTGGATCATCAGCCACAACCCCATTGGCAAGGCGTCGATATTGAAGTCATCCCCGGCGTCTCGGCTATGCAGGCGGCGGCGGCTCGGGTCGGTGCCCCCCTCGCCCATGATTTTTGCGCCATCTCCCTGTCCGACCTGTTGACACCCTGGGAGGTCATCGAAAACCGAATTCATGCGGCCGCTCAAGGGGATTTCGTCGTCGCTTTTTATAATGCTGTCTCTAAACATCGCACCTGGCAACTCGTTAAGGCCAAAGAGATTCTACTGCGCCACCGTAATCTAGATACTCCGACCATCGTGGCCTTTAATGTCACTCGCCCCGGCGAATCCATCACTATCACCAGCTTAGGTCAACTTAATCCAGACGCCCTGAATATGCTCACGTTGGTGTTGGTGGGTAACCGGGAAACCCGCTGTTTAGGGGATTGGGTATATACGCCCCGAGGCTACCGGCAAAAACTGGATCAGCCGTTGGAATAAAACGACCATGACCGAATACAGTTGCCCTGCTCTATTAATCAGCGCACCCGCCTCGGGCCAAGGCAAGACCATCGCCACGGCAGCCCTAGCCCGGCATCACCGTCAGCGCGGTCGGCGGGTACACGTTTTTAAGACAGGTCCCGATTTTCTCGACCCGATGATTCTAGGCCGCGCCGCTGGCTCTCCTGTCTATCAATTGGATCTATGGATGGTCGGCGAGCAAGCCTGTCAGCAATTGCTCTATGAAGCCGCACGAGAAGCCGACTTGATTTTGATTGAGGGAGTAATGGGTCTGTTCGATGGTGAGCCATCCAGCGCCGATTTGGCTGAATTCTTTGGCATACCTGTACTCGCTGTGATTCAAGCCCATGCCATGGCACAGACCTTTGGTGCTGTTGCCTACGGTCTAGCACACTACCGCACCAATTTGCCGTTTGCTGGGGTGCTTGCCAATCAAGTAGCTAGCGTCGGTCATGGGGCCATGTTAACCAGCAGTCTCCCAACAGACTGTCACTATTTCGGCGCATTGCCCCGTGACCCGGCCATTGCCCTACCCGACCGCCATTTAGGTTTAGTGCAAGCGGAAGAAATCGACGATTTGGATAAGCGTCTGAATGCTGCCGCCGCCGCCATCGCAGAGACGGGTATGACTGATCTCCCCGAGACTGTCATTTTCCCTGCCCAGACATCTAAACCACCGCCTCGATTATTAGCAGGTGTGCGTATTGGTGTCGCCCATGATCGCGCATTTTCCTTTCTATATCCAGCTAATTTGGCTCTGTTGCGCGACCTAGGCGCGGAGTTAGTATTTTTTTCGCCCTTACAAGATCCGATCCTACCTAGGGTGGACAGTCTGTATTTGCCGGGGGGTTATCCAGAATTACATCTGGAGCCGCTATCCAATAATCACGGCATACTGCAGGCATTACGTCAGCATTACCAAGCCGATAAACCCATCTATGCTGAATGCGGGGGTATGTTGTACCTGTTGGAAAGTCTGACCGACAAACAAGGCCAGGGTGCTGCTATGGCAGGCTTGCTACCGGGACATGCTGTTATGCAACCGCGACTTGCCGCATTGGGTTTTCAAACCGCGTCGCTGCCCGAAGGCGAATTACGCGGCCATACGTTTCATCACTCCCGCAGCGATATACCCTTATCCCCGCTGGTGCGGGGAACACCCCGCCGAGGTGGTTCCCCAGGGGAAGCCATTTATCGCATGGAGCGTTTAACCGCTTCTTACTTACACCTGTATTTTCCTGGAAATCCTACAGCCACCGCTCAGCTGTTTCTGCCTTGATAGGGATAACATGACCATTACCGATCCTCAAAACACGGCCATTCTACCCCTCGGCCCGGTTTTTAACGACGCTCAGCCTTTGCTGCTACAGGCCAGCGTGCTCCGGGCGGCAAAAGCGTGTATCGAATCCTGCGAAGGGCAATTTCCCGCTTCCTACCAGCGAGATCAAAGCGCATTGCTGGTGGCGGCCTCGGGCGCATACAACCCGGAGGTCAACGCCAATCTCGTCAAACTGTCCCGTATGCTTTGGGAAGGTTTGGGCTTTGGGTGGGCAACAGTAGGCTTCGCAGGTTCAACCTGGCCACCCATCTTTGTCAGCTTAGAACATATCTATCGACTGGATTTCCGTCATATTGTTGTGTTTCCCTGTGTCTTTTCTACCGACAACCAATTCCACGGGGTCTCTACGCTGATGGACGCTTTGCAAAGCGCACATCTAGACGTCACTGTCGTACTAGCGCTCACCCTTGGCGCACACCTTGTCCCGCGTCAGACTCAGATGGAAAAGGGTGCTGGCTTGTGCAACTGTTTTCAGTGTAATTATCGTTCATCTCATAACCATGCTAGAACCCCACATGCTGTCAATACGCCAGGACATCATCATCCATGACCGGTGTGTCCTGGTCTGGCCCCTCCTCCATTCACGTTATCGGTCTCGGTATAGATAACCCCCCGGTACTATCCAATGCAGCCAAGGAAACCCTCAAACAGGCTGACATTATTATTGGCGCAGCAAACGCCCTTACGGATATGGCCTCATTGGCTGCTAAAATTTATCCCTATCCGAAACCTATGCAAGCGCTCTGGCCTCTGTTGCAACAACATGCAGACCAACACATTGTCTTATTAGCGTCTGGGGATCCGTTATTTTATGGTATCGGCGCTTTGCTGCTGCGTCACTTAGCCCCTGAACAGGTGGAGTTTCATCCCCATGTCTCCAGTATTCAAACTGCTTTTGCTCGCATCAAGCGACCCTGGCAGGACGCCAAATTTATCAGTCTACATGGTCGGTCCTTGCACAGCTTGCGTGCTGCCTTAAAAACCAATCGGTTGTATGGTTTGTTGACCGACTCGGTTAACAATCCCACGGCGATTGCTCAACTCGTCGACGAAGTAGGCTTGAGCAATTCCACCCTTTGGATTGCTGAAAATCTGGGGTTACCGGAAGAACAGGTGCGTTGTTTCCAGGCTGCTGCATTGGCTGCTGAAGATATGGAGTTTGCACCCCTCAACGTGACGATTCTGGAAACCCGCGGCCCAGGCGGCATGTTACCGGAATTTCCAGGTATTCCCGACGAGGGCTTTATGACCGATGGCGAAACTGGGCGTGGGATGCTCAGTAAGCGAGAAGTACGCCTTATGATTTTATCCCTACTCAGTCCGCGGGCCGACGAAATCGGTTGGGATGTGGGGGCAGGCTGCGGCAGCGTCGCCGTGGAGTGGGCGCGCTGGAATCCCCATGGGGCGGTTTACGCCGTTGAATGTCATGAACAACGCCTGGCCTGTTTAGCAGCTAATCGGGAACGGTTAGGCGTGATCAATAATCTACATATTATCCCCGGTCTTGCACCCGAGGCGCTGGTAACCTTACCGCCTCCCAATGCAGTCTTTATAGGTGGTAGCAAAGGGCAATTATTGACTATGTTGGAAAACGTCTGGGAGCGTTTGTTACCAGGGGGGCGGTTGGTGGCCAGCGCCGTAACCGAGGATAGTCGGATGGATCTTTATCGCTTTGCAGGTGATCGACCCGCTTCTTATTGGACAGAACTGAGCATCGCCCGAGAGGACCGTTTGGGGGGACAACGGCTGCTACGCCCCTACTTGCCCGTATTGCTGATGCAGCTGGTAAAACCATTAGTCAACAGTTAATGCTATTGAGAAGCCGTGTATGACCGTTTATTTCATTGGCGCCGGACCGGGCGATCCAGAACTCATCACCGTCAAGGGTCAGCGTTTACTGGGGCAATGTCCGGTGGTGCTGTATGCCGGTTCGTTGGTGCCCGAGGCGCTGATTAAAGCCATCAATCCCCAGGCCGAGCTGGCTAACACTGTGGAGATGCATCTGGCACAGATTATCGAGCGGATTCGTTTAGCCCATGCAAACGGTCAAGACGTGGCTCGGGTTCATTCTGGCGATCCGTCAGTGTATGGCGCCATCGGCGAACAGATCCGCTGTTTACAGCAAGCAGGTATTCCCTATCAGGTCATTCCCGGTGTATCCGCCACCAGTGCCTCGGCGGCCGCTCTGGGACGGGAATTAACCCTGCCCGGCATCAGTCAGACAGTTATTTTAACCCGCTATGCGGGTAAAACGCCCATGCCGCCCGGCCAAAGTTTAGTGGAGTTAGCACAACACCGCGCCACCCTAGCGATTCATTTGAGCATCAACCGGATTGACGACATCGTCGCCGATTTATTGCCTTACTATGGAGCAGATTGTCCGGTCGCCGTCATGTACCGTACCTCTTGGCCAGATCAAGACCGGGTCGTGGGCACCTTGGCGGATATTGCCGCTAAGGTACACGCCAAGGGTTTTAAGCTTACAGCGCTAATTATGGTGGGTGAAGTCTTTAATCCACCAAACTTTAAAGATTCCTATCTCTATAGCGAAACAAAACAGAATGATTCCTGATTTAACAGAAGAAAAACGCTCCCCTCAAGGCGACATAGCACGGCGGCGCACCATAGATGGATGGGCGCAGGTTTTCTGTAATACGGCGTTAATCTGAGCATGGGTCTGTAAAGCAAGACTATCCCGGGATTGACCCTGACTTTGCAGGGGCTCACCAAAGGTCAATTCGACAATAATACGGCTCTCGCCGAGCAAGCGCCAAAGATGGCTGAGAAATTCATCATCACCGATAAAGGGAACCACAGGGTTGACACCTTGAGGGTGGGGATAACGTAGAGCAATACCCTGCACCGGACAACGGGCCAAAATCGCAGCTTGAAATAAGCGCGGGTAAAAATGTTTGACCTTTTCTCCACGGGTAGAAGTGCCTTCAGGAAAAATGACCATCCGCTCACCTTGCCGTAGTCGCCAGGCGATTTCAGCACTGGCCTCACCGGCGCCATTGTCACTGCCGCGGCGAATAAAAGCCGTGCCCGCCCGTTGCGCCAACCAGCCGAACAAGGGCCAACTAGCCACTTCCCGTTTCGCCAAAAAGTGGCTCGGACAAACCGCACAGATACAAAAAATATCCAACCAGGAAATATGGTTAGCTACAAATAAGGTTGCCCCAGCCCGTGGCGAACCGGAGACCACCAGCTTAATGCCTAACAAGCGGCACAAAATTCGACTCCAGATAACCATCGGACCTGGCGACACGACAGCGGCTGGTCGAGGCCGTAACCGTATCAATGCGACGACGATACCACCCAAGACCAGCAGGAAAACCAGGGGAACACGCCACAACCGCCGAAGTATTAGGACGGCTGTCACTGAGACGACTGACCTAGAAAATGACGTGCGTAACGACGGGTTAATTCATGGGTGGATACAATAATAAACAGATCTGCCACATTGAAATCCATATCGAGATAGGGGTCGCCGCAAATTTTGGCGCCAAGCCGTAAATACGCTTTAAGAAGCGGCGGCAAATGATACTCACCCGGCGCTACGGTATCCTGGCGAGGGAGAGGGATCAATGGCTTTGTCCGTAAAGGCTCAGCAGCCATATAACGCTGAGAGAGATCAGCAAAAATCGCTCTTGCTTCGTTACCGCCTTTGCCGAGGGGGATACTGGCGCAACCAATAAGGTAGTCGATCTTAAACTCGGCGATAAAAGCCGCCAAGCCCGTCCAGAGGGTAGTGATCGTCGCGCCACTACGGTAGTCCGTATGAATGCAGGTGCGACCAATTTCGGCAAAACATCCAGGCATGGCTAGAATTGGAGTTAAGTCGAATTCCGTCTGGGAATAAAAACCGCCGGCTTGATTTGCGCCATGGTCGGTCAGAACTCGCGTATAGCCCACCACCTGATTAGTCACACTTTCACGCACCAACAAATGGTAACAATGGTCATCAAAATGATCATGATCTAAATTGGGATAAGGGGTGTGTAGATGCGCTCCCATCTCTCTTGCAAAGACATCATAACGCAGACGTTTTGCCGCCTGTATTTCTGTAGCAGATGTTGCAAAATCCACAATAAGGGAGCGTTTACTAAAAAGCTTGGCAGAAGCTGCAGCTTGCTGCAGGTGGCTATTCACAAATACCTCCTGTAACCATCAAAAAGTAAACCCTCAAAATAAGTGGGCTCAATTAAAAATCGTTGAAAGTTACATGAAGTTTCTGTGACACCGACTTTGTCATCGGCTTTTCGGCGATCAAAACACCATGGAATACCTGTTATTGATCACGCTCCTAGGAAAAAAACCATCTACCGTGTTGTAGGTCTCTGGCAGGAGCATTTCCTGTTCGGTCGTAGCCGTCGTTAGCCTTCGGTATCGACGTGCTCATGTACTCTGTGTACACTCCGCGCGTCTCTCCTCGGTTGCCTTGGTTACAGCCAACGCGAAAACGCTCTAGTACTTAATCAAAAGCTGCTTATGGTTATACTCGATTTGGAATGTCACCAAACGGCTTGCGCATAATGGGTCAGTATCGTTGTATCTTTGGTAACGAGGGGAGCATTCGCGACAACAGCTTCGGCCACAATGAGTCGGTCGAAAGGGTCGCGTGTCCAGTGAAACTGACATGCTTTTCTGACAACGGCGCGAAACGACAGCTCACTGCATTGAAGGCCAATTTCATCGGATAAAACATCCAGCGCCTGGTGCGCCGTCGGACGAAATCGGCCGATTTCGTGAAGGTATTGAATTTCTAGTTCGACTATCGAAGATACAAATAAACGGCCTGTTTCAATGATTGCAATAGCAGAGGGCGACAGTCGTTGAGTCAGACCATCATACAACCACACCGCAATGTGCGTATCTAAATAGACTAATTCAGGTTGTCTGATTCGTTCCATTCGCCTACCCTCAACTGCACGAGATCGTCGGGATCACCAACAATACCCTTGCGTTTTTTGAGATTGGCGAGTTTTGAGACGGTTTTTTGAGCTGGGATTAATAGAAGTTTTTGTCCTTTGCGCTCAATTTCAACAGGAACACCGGTTTCTAGCACGCAGTCTACGACCCGATAAAGTTGTTTGCGCAGCGCAGTTAGGCTGTAAGTTTCCATAGAAAGGTGACCTCATATCAACAATATAATAAGGCAACATAGCGTACTGGTACTTGTTTACTATAGGACCAGTACGCTTTGCTTGATTATAAATGCTGCCATGAAGCACGTCTAGCTAACCTATGTCTGCTAGAGGCATTTCCCCAAATAAATTCGCTGTAGCTAAATAGGCGTTGGCTGATGACTAACCCGCTTTACGTTCATAGCCCGTAGCCAAGCTAGGTATTTCCACTTCCGCTAGAAATCCCCCAAGTTCTGAAGAACACCCTAAATGTAGGCGACCTTCATAGTGTTCTAGGATATCCGCCACAATGGCCAAACCTAGTCCATGACCACCGTGGGATTCATCGATACGCACGCCCCGTTGTGTCAACAGGTCTAGCTGCTCGGGCGGACAGCCTGGCCCGTCGTCTTCGACGCGCAAACCCAAACCTTCTGCATTGTCCGTCACCGTTAAGCGTACCTGATGGACGGCCCACTGACAGGCGTTATCCAGGAGATTACCTAACACTTCCAAAAGGTCATCCCGGTCGCCGCTAAAAAAACTACCTGTGGGTATCTGGTACTGGATGCTGAGGGCTTTGTCTCGGTAGATTTTTTTTAACGTATCGATCAAATCTTTAATTTCATTTTCAAGAATTACCCGTTGTCCTGGCGCAGCTGCCCCAGCGATGCGAGCCCGTTTCAGTTCCCGGTCGATGAGTAAACGAATACGCCGGGTTTGCTGCCCGAGTTCGCCACAGAGTGCGTCTTGATGCTTGACTTTTGGGTGTTCAGACAATTGTAGGAGGATAGTCAGCGGTGTTTTTAGGGCGTGAGCGAGATTACCTACAGCCCGGCGAGAGCGTTGTAAACGCTGGGTCATAATATAAACAAGACGGTTAATCTCAGCCACCAGCGGTTGGACTTCTAGGGGTATATCCGTATCCAACTGGCGGATTTCACCTTGGGCTAAGCGCAAAATATCGCGGCGCGTGTCGTCTAACGGTTTTAAACCACGCCGTACAATCATCCGCTGCAGAAGCATCAAACCAGCGAGCAATAAGATCGCAACCACCAAACAACCGATTATAATGTGCTGTAGTCCCTTTTCAAGGGGTGTAAAATCCTCACTGACCGCGATGACTACGTCCCGGTTTTGAATCCGAAAGGTTCTCGCCAACACCAGTAGTTTCTGATCCTGAGGACCTTGAGCAAACTGCCAGCTAGCCACCTCAGCGGCGCTAGGCGGAATAGCCAAATCAGCATCCCATAGAGAGCGAGAACGACGCTCATAGGAACCGACTCTGATCTTGTAGTAATGTCCAGAGTATGGTTGAAAAAAAATCGGATTGAGACGACCAGGTCTCAGAACAGGACTTCCAGCTTTATCAAAATCTAAGGCCACTAGCAGAGCATCCATGTCATGCTCCAGGCGGGTAACGACAAACTCTTCAGCCAAACGATGGAGAGAATAGGTGCTTATGGCCAATAGTATTCCTATCAACGCGACTAAGGCAGTAATCAGTCCCGTGGATAGTTGGGTCTGTAGAGAACGCATTAGCGATCATCACCAAACACGTAACCTTGACCACGGCGTGTTTCGATGAGGCTGCGACCCAATTTGCGGCGTAATCGGTTAACATAAACTTCTAATACGTTGCTGTCCTTTTCCGAATCGAAGTCATAGACGTGTTCAGTGAGCTGGCTTTTAGACAACAACTTTCCGGGATGGAGCATGAAGTAACGCAACAGCCGAAATTCAGTACCCGTCAACGCATAGCGTTTGCCGTTAGCAGTGGTAACGGTTTGAGTGTCTTCGTCGAGTTCTAAATCCGCCACCCGTAAAGGACCCTGGGTATGGGTCTGACTGCGACGAATAAGGGCATGAACGCGAGCGAGCAGTTCCTCCACATGGAACGGTTTACCGAGATAATCGTCGGCGCCAGCTTTAAACCCATCCACCCGTTCGTGCCAGGCATCGCGGCCGGTGAGAACGATCACGGGTACTCCATTGCCCGCACTGCGCCAATGCCGTAAAACATCCAAACCGGACTTACCGGGTAAGCCGAGATCCAGCACGATGACATCATAACTCTCTTCACTGCCCATAAACTCACCGTCGATGCCATTGTCGACTGCATCGACGGCAAACCCAGCACGCTCAAGCTCGGCTTTTAGATAATGGACTAGCTCAGCATCGTCTTCCACCATTAATAAACGCATCAATGGGTCTCTTCAACTCGCCAAAACTCACCCGTGTACGCATCGTATTCCAGTTCTCGCACGCTGCCTTTCTCGTCGAGTATTACGAGTTCATAAATATAACGGCCGTCTTCGACCTCTAACTCCGCTTCCAGAATGCGTCCCCGACCATAGGTTTTCTGAAACTTATTAATAATAATTTCCAGGGGAAGGATCTCGCCGGCATCCCGCAAGCGTTTAATAGTGTTTTGGTCATAACGCTCAGGATGATCTGCCCAGACCACGTTTAAGCTTAGCAGTAAGGCTAGCAAGCATCCTATTCGCAAGCGTGGAAATTTCATAGCGTCACGATAGTAGGCATTGCGTGGTTGCCATCTGATAATGTTATATTGCAGCTGACATCCCGACAAAGCGTCGAATTATAGCGGCTTTCCCTAAGTTTGACCGGAAAGTACACATTAATACTTCGTTGAACTACCCAGCCGATAAATCAAGCACGTTTCCGACCATCTATCATAGCCCGCACTAAATTTTCTCTATGCAGCAGGCTCTCCCAAGTCACACCGATGACATGAACGATGACCAAAAACACAGTGAAATTGGCAGAAATCTCGTGAGTCTCCTCTAGGGTTTCGATCCAAAACGGACTGGTATTTTTCATAATTCCGGCCAGGGGACCTAGCCAATGATCGGTGCCATAGTACGCCACACCACTCAAGGTGGTAATTAACAGACTCATCAAAAAAATAATAATCATAGCGCCGCCGGCTGGATTATGACCAATATAGCGGGCTGCTTTACCGGTTAGCACATTTTTCAAATAGACCACTGTCGTCTTTGGTGAATACACAAAGTCGGAAAACCGCGCATGGTGGGTCCCTACCATACCCCATAGAAGACGAAAAACCACCAGTCCAAAAACCGTATAGCCCGCTATCACATGGACATTTTGCCATTCATCCTCGGTAAAGTAAGCGGTAAAGAATGCAATCACCAGCAGCCAGTGAAAAAGCCGCACCAAGGGGTCCCAAACTTTGATTGGGTTAGTATCGTTCATGATGGTGACCTAAAATTTAACTAAACGTAGAGTAGATAAGAAACCGGCCAGTCAAAGTCTGGCCGGAACGTGGTGGGATTAATCTGTATCTTCTGCGATAAGGTTACCGGCCATATCGTAGTAAAGTTCCCATTCTTTACCATCTTCGCCATTGACTTGTACTTCCCAAACTTCCTGCCCCCGCTTTACTTCCTTATAAGCTTTGACGACTTTACCGGGATGACTTTTTAAAGCCATGCTCGTAGCTTGCTCTTTGGTCAACATGGCCGTATCAGCGGCAACGCTAATACCCGCTATAAACAGGGTACTGAAAGCAACCAAAAGCCCTGCAAAAATAGATTTTTTAATCTTGCTCATAAGAGTCTCCGCTTAGAAAAAAACTGTTGTAAGTAACAAAGACGCCTAACCGAGGCTGTCTTAAGTAAGGACACTACTCTAGGGTAACGTCAGTTCTGGATAATTATCCTGTGATAGGCTGTGTCTCCAGTAAGCGTT
>CAZGON010000095.1:6519-14198 GCA_964527085.1 uncultured Candidatus Competibacteraceae bacterium | reverse complement strand
TTTGGGTTGTCATTGCAGTGGTCTTGATGGCTGTCTTTAACAGCTTTGGACCGCGCACGGCGCCAACGGCACAGATCCCTTATTCACAGTTTTTAGCAGACGTCAAACAGGGGTCCATTGCGGAAGCCTCCATCGATGGCCGTACCATTCAGGGTAAAACGGCAACCGGAGAGACCTTTACTACGTTTAGTCCGGAAACGGATAACAGCGTTATGATTGGCGAGTTATTAAATAATGGGGTTGAGGTGGAAGGGCAACCTCCGGAAAAGCAATCCCTGTTGATGCAAATCTTTATCAGCTGGTTTCCAATGCTATTGTTGATTGGGATTTGGGTCTTTTTCCTACGTCAAATGCAAGGCGGCGGCGGTGGCCGCGGCGCCATGTCGTTCGGCAAAAGCCGGGCTCGTATGATGAGCGAAGACCAGATTAAGGTAACCTTTGCTGACGTAGCCGGCGTCGAAGAGGCTAAGGATGAAGTCCAGGAGTTGGTGGAATTTTTGCGAGACCCCGGTAAGTTTCAGCGCTTGGGGGGCAAAATTCCTCGTGGCGTGTTGATGGTAGGTTCACCGGGTACGGGTAAAACCCTGCTTGCCAAGGCTATCGCAGGGGAAGCAAAAGTGCCGTTTTTTAGCATTTCTGGTTCAGATTTTGTCGAAATGTTTGTCGGCGTGGGGGCCTCCCGGGTGCGGGATATGTTTGAACAGGCTAAAAAACACGCACCCTGCATTATTTTTATCGATGAGATCGATGCGGTGGGTCGCCACCGCGGAGCTGGTTTGGGGGGCGGTCATGACGAAAGAGAACAGACCCTCAACCAGCTGTTGGTGGAGATGGACGGTTTTGAAGGCAATGAAGGGATTATCGTTATCGCGGCCACTAACCGCCCGGATGTCTTAGATCCTGCTTTATTGCGGCCAGGGCGTTTTGACCGTCAGGTCGTGGTTCCGTTGCCCGATGTGCGGGGCCGAGAGCACATTTTGCGGGTACACATGCGTAAAGTACCGTTAAGCACAAGTGTTAAACCTGCGTTGATTGCTCGTGGTACGCCAGGTTTTTCGGGCGCTGATTTAGCTAACTTGGTAAACGAAGCCGCTTTGTTCGCTGCTCGGGCTAATAAGCGCGAGGTAAACATGGGGGACTTTGAAAAAGCCAAGGATAAAATCATGATGGGTTCAGAGCGTAGATCCATGGTGATGAGCGAAGAGGAGAAAAAACTCACCGCTTACCATGAAGCCGGACATGCCATTATTGGACGTTTGGTGCCCTCCCATGACCCCGTCTACAAGGTCAGTATTATTCCCCGGGGTCGGGCTTTAGGCGTTACTATGTTTCTGCCGGAAGGAGATCGCTACAGCTTTAGCCGCCAGCGGCTAGAGAGTCAAATTTCCAGCTTGTTTGGCGGACGGATAGCGGAAGAGATCATTTTCGGTAATGATTATGTCACCACTGGGGCTCAGAATGACATCGAACGGGCTACCGATATTTCCCGAAACATGGTCACTAAATGGGGACTTTCAGAGCGTCTTGGACCGCTTACTTATAGTGAAGACGATGGTGAGGTTTTCCTAGGCCGTTCGGTGACGCGACATAAGAATATCTCCGATGAAACAGCGCATATTATCGACGAAGAGATTCGCTCAGTCATTGATCGCAACTATCAACGTTCTGATCAGATCCTCAGAGACAATATGGATAAGCTTCATGCCATGGCAGAAGCCCTGATAAAATATGAGACTATCGATACGCAACAGATCGATGACATCATGGAAGGGCGTCCGCCTCGGGAACCCCAAGATATTTCTTCTGATCAAGATCCTCCCGCCTCTGGTTCGGAAGGTATTGACTTGAGTAAAAAGCCAAAGAAGAAGAGTGAAGGTCCTATCGGTGGTCCCGCCCAACAGCATTAAGGGTTAGTTAGGACGCCGCTTGGATGACTCTAAGTTCTATTAAGGTAATGGGGGTGCTCAATGTCACCCCCGATTCTTTTTCGGATGGAGGCGCTTACAAAGAGCTTGACAAGGCAGTGGCACACGCCCAAAAAATGATTGAGGAAGGCGCGGCAATTATCGATATCGGGGGTGAATCGACCCGGCCAGGGGCCCGACGAATTTCGGTTCAGGAAGAGCTAGATCGCGTGATGCCGGTATTAGAAGCCTTGCTGCGGGAATACGCTGTTACTATTTCTGTGGATACCAGCAAACCCGATGTAATGCGCCAAGTGCTGCGTGCTGGCGCCAGTATGATCAACGATATACGCGCCTTACAGGAACCAGGCGCTTTAGAGGTGCTTGGGCAAAGCAACGCTTCTGTCTGCCTTATGCATATGCAAGGTACGCCGCAAACTATGCAACAGGATCCCCACTATGACCATGTGGTCAGTGAGATTAAAGACTTTCTTGCCCAGCGTATTCAGGTCTGTGAAAAAGCGGGTATAGATCGCTCCCGGATTATCATCGATCCCGGCTTTGGGTTTGGTAAAAATGTCGCTCATAACTTAAGCTTACTCAAACATTTAAACCAATTTCGAGAACTTGGTGTTCCGCTGCTAGCGGGGTTATCGCGCAAATCCACCCTCCGAACTGTTTTAGAGGCACCCATCACTGAACTGCTTTATGGAAGTCTCGCGGCGGCGGTGATTGCTGCTTGGCAGGGCGCTCAAATCCTGCGGGTTCACGATGTGAAACCAACGGTACAAGCGCTGCAAATCTGTCATGCAGTGCAACAAGCCCTTTAGCAGCTTTTGATAAAAACAGTTATTCATAACCCTACTTTCTTGTGCCACAATTACAACAATTAAACACTATACCTATCGTCTTAAGATCTGCCAACCCAAGGTATCCTTATAAATACCATTGAAATAATGATACTTTAAGGGCTATTATTCTGCTCTTACAACAAATGTATAAATGTATCACAAGCTTTAAAACGTTATGCAGAGCGTTAAAGTGCAACGAGGACAATAGCCCGTGACGAAACGCTATTTTGGTACAGATGGTATCCGCGGCAAAGTAGGTTCTTTTCCCATTACCCCAGAGTTTATGCTCAAGCTCGGTTGGGCCACTGGTAAAGCATTGACTGCCGTCAAACGAAACAAGGTTCTGATCGGTAAAGATACCCGTATCTCAGGTTATATGTTCGAGTCTGCCCTCGAAGCAGGGTTGTCTGCGGCTGGCGTTAACATCGCTTTACTGGGGCCTATGCCGACGCCGGGCATTGCTTATCTGACCCGTACTTTGCGAGCCTGTGCTGGCATTGTTATCAGTGCGTCCCATAATCCCTTTTACGATAACGGCATCAAATTTTTTCGTGGCGATGGTAAAAAATTACCCGATGAACTGGAATATCGTATTGAAACCATGCTAGACGCCCCTTTGGAAACCGTGGCTGCGGCGTCGTTAGGCAAGGCAGAACGCATTGTAGACGCGGCTGGTCGTTATATTGAGTTCTGCAAAAGCACCATACCCGCCAGCATGAATTTTAGGGGCCTTAAAATCGTGCTGGACTGTGCCAATGGCGCCACCTATCAAGTTGCCCCCAATGTGTTTGCGGAACTGGGGGCCTCGGTGGTTCCCTTGAATACGACCCCAGACGGACTAAATATCAACTTAGAATGCGGTTCAACGAGACCTGCTATCCTACAAACAGCGGTTGTTGCTGAAAGTGCGGATTTAGGGATTGCCTTCGATGGGGATGGTGACCGAGTTATTATGGTTGACCATAAGGGCGAGGTGGTGGACGGTGATGAACTGTTGTTTATCATTGCTCGGGACCGGCTACGGAATGGCCAGTTATCTCATGCGGTGGTGGGCACCTCTATGAGTAATTTGGGTCTTGAAGTTGCCCTGCATGAGCTTGGGGTGGTTTTACACCGGGTTCAAGTGGGCGATCGTTATATTATGGATCGTTTACAAGCGGATGATTTGATTCTTGGCGGTGAAGGGTCTGGTCATATTATTTGTTTGGATAGAACAACCACCGGCGATGGCGTCATTTCGGCGCTGCAGGTGCTGGCTGCTATGATTAAAGCGAGCCAGGATTTACATACACTTAAATCGCCTATGCGTAAGTATCCCCAGCGCATGATCAATGTGCCCCTGGCGGGTAAAATTGAACTGCATCAGTTTCCCAGTATTCAGGGTGCTGTACGGGATGTGGAAATGCAATTGGGACGCAAAGGAAGAGTGTTGCTGCGGCCTTCCGGTACTGAACCGCTGATACGGGTTATGGTGGAAGGCGATGACGCAAGCCGGATAGACGCGCTGGCTCGGGATTTGGCGCAGGTGGTAGAACAAGCGGTTTCTGAAGTTTCAGATAGCGAATTTGATAGGGTCTAAGCAGCGCACTTGGTTATTAATCATAATTTTTTAAATAGAAACAGCGGCCATGAGTACGACATCTGAACTCTATGATCAGGATTTTTATGCCTGGGCACTAAAAAATGCGGAATTGCTTCGGCGTGGACAGATGGTTGATATTGACCTGGAGCATGTGGCGGAAGAGATCGAAACTATGGGTCGTAGTATTAAGCGCGCTTTACAGCGCCGACTGGCCGTATTGTTGGCTCATTTGCTAAAGTGGAAGTATCAGCCAGCCTTTCGCTCTAAAAGCTGGCGTTACACAATCATTGAGCAACGCGATGCCATTGGCGATTTGCTGGAGGAAAACCCAAGTTTGCAGAGTCTTCTCGATCAGGTGGTGGAAAAGGCTTACAAACGAGCGGTCCGCGACGCTGCTGAGGAGACGGAACTAAAGCCAACTAGCTTCCCCAAAACCTGTCCTTGGCTTTTACCTCAGATGCTAGATGCAGATTATTGGCCCGATTGAAAACCACAGTTCAAATTAATAGGACTTACGCACAAAGGACTTGCGTAGCTCGTGGAAGAGGTGTTGGCGGCCCGGAAGGCCGCCGTCAAGCCTACATGGACGTATTTATGGCGTCCTCTGGAACGAGCTGCGTAAGTCCTGATTAAGATATCTCAAGCGTTAAATGAACCATTGATTTCCTACGCTTAGATGCGTAAGCTCTTTAGCGAAATTTGTCTCGGGGAGTAAATAATGCGTAATCCGATCATTGCGGGCAATTGGAAAATGAATGGCTCTTTAAACAGCACGCGCACCTTGCTAGAAGGTATTAAGCAAGGTATCGGTGCGATCCGAGACGGTGTCGAGTGTGCGGTTTTTCCGCCGTTCGTCTACCTGGCCGAAACAGAAAAGCTGCTCACCGGTACGCCTATCCGTTGGGGTGCTCAAAATGTGTCTGAACAGCAACCAGGAGCCTTCACAGCGGAAATCGCCACATCCATGTTGCTGGATTTTCATTGCACCTACGCCATTGTGGGGCATTCTGAACGGCGTACCATCTATGGCGAAACCGATGAGGAAGTTGTGAAAAAATTTGCAGCCGCTCGTCAAGCGGGTTTAACGCCTGTATTGTGCATTGGAGAAACCCTAGAAGAGCGCGAGCAAGGCATCACTGAAAAAGTTGTTATTCGACAGCTCAAAGCAGTGTTGTCATTGGAAGGTATCCAAGGGATTAAAGATGCTGTGGTCGCCTATGAACCGGTTTGGGCTATCGGTACCGGCAAAACCGCCACACCGCAACAGGCCCAAGAGGTGCATGCCCTGATCCGTAGTCAATTGGCTGAACATGATGCTAACATAGCTGAGGAGACGCGGATTTTGTATGGTGGTAGCGTCAAGGGTGCTAATGCTGCGGAGCTATTTGCTATGCCAGATATCGATGGTGGTTTAGTAGGCGGCGCTTCATTACAGGCGGATGAATTTCTTGCCATTGCCAAAGGTGCTTAAAAGGAACCGCCTATGCCTATGCATACGATTTTGCTTCTCTTGCACGTTATCGTGGCCATTTCACTGATTGCGCTGGTGTTGCTGCAACAGGGGAAAGGCGCTGAAGCAGGCGCGGCGTTTGGTGGCGGCGCTTCCTCAACCATGTTTGGCTCGCGGGGTTCCGCCTCGTTTTTAACACGGGTTACGGCAGGTTTAGCAACGGCGTTTTTTTTGACAAGTCTGTTTCTTGCCTACTTTGCAACCCAGGTCTCCGAGTCTAAAAGTGTATTGGAGGGTGTGCAGCCTGCACCGCCTGTACAGACTCAGCAGGAAGAACCTGTACCTGAGCAAGAACAACCGCAGGGTCCTGCGGATATACCGGATATTCCTCAACAATCTGAGTAATAACCTTATGATGCCGATGTGGTGGAACTGGTAGACACGCTATCTTGAGGGGGTAGTGGCGCAAGCCGTGCCGGTTCGAGTCCGGCCATCGGTACCAACTTTATTTATAAAAAGCACCTTTGCGGTGCTTTTTTTTCAGCAACGATTTATTTTTTTCATTCGTCCAATCGCAATCGGCCGTTTAGCAGCTTTTCAATGGGGCAAAGAATCTTCGTTGAAAATCTCATCTAGGGTATATGGACATTGGTTTGGCAAACGATTTTTTTCTAAAGACGTTCTTCTATTAAGATGTGCAATAGCATCATCATAGGCATCAACGATAGCTGCCTCCAATTGCCCGCGAAGACTTGGATTTTCTCTCAAGTGCTTTGTCAGCTTGCGGCGTTGCTCCCAAATGGTTAATTCCCAGCTTTTCCCACGCCGCTCTGGTTGAAATTGCCATTTAAGCAGGTGAGCCAGCAGCACAGCCAAGCGATTTACTAGCTCTCGTTTTTCTGATCTACCCAGGGTTTCTAACTCCTCTGCAATGTTTTCTATATCGATCTCGGTAAATCGCTGCTGTCGTAAAAGCTGGGCATTGGTTATTGCCCAAGCGTAAAAATCGTTATCGTAATCAATTTTTTCAGTCATAGTAGTTTTTAGCCTAAATGGATTTACAACGTTTTCCAGATAAAAATGCCGGGTGCTTAAACTATTTTATGTCAAGTTAGGGTTAAAATAAGTAGCCTTTGGCCCTAGGGAACTTTTGGTTTTAAAAGGCTCTATTGAAGTGTAACCAAGGGGCTTACGCAGATGTTAGAAAATTACCTGCCTGTTCTTATCTTTATTACCGTTGGTATCGTCATCGGTGTTGCTCCCATTTTATTGGGGTTTTTTCTCGGACCTAACCGACCGGATAGCGAAAAACTATCCCCCTACGAATGCGGTTTCGAGGCATTTGAAGATGCCCGTATGAAATTTGATGTGCGTTATTATCTGGTGGCTATCCTGTTCATCATTTTTGATCTGGAAATCGCGTTTCTGTTTCCATGGGCTATTGTCCTCGATGAGATTGGTGTATTTGGATTCAGCGCTATGGCTATTTTTCTAGGTATTTTGATCGTTGGTTTTATCTACGAGTGGAAAAAAGGAGCCTTAGAATGGGAATAGAAGGTGTACTTGACGAAGGTTTTGTGACCACTACGGCTGATAAGCTGATCAACTGGGCGCGCACCGGTTCTATGTGGCCCATGACCTTTGGGCTTGCCTGCTGCGCGGTGGAGATGATGCACGCGGGTGCGGCCCGCTACGATTTAGATCGTTTCGGCGTGGTCTTCCGACCCAGTCCTAGACAGTCTGACGTGATGATTGTGGCCGGAACCTTAGTCAACAAAATGGCGCCCGCGTTACGCAAGGTCTATGATCAAATGGCGGAACCTCGCTGGGTCATCTCTATGGGGTCCTGCGCCAACGGCGGCGGCTACTACCACTATTCCTATTCTGTGGTG
>CAZGON010000095.1:0-6443 GCA_964527085.1 uncultured Candidatus Competibacteraceae bacterium | reverse complement strand
TGGCGGCGGCTACTACCATTATTCCTATTCTGTGGTGCGGGGCTGTGATCGTATTATTCCGGTGGATATTTATGTGCCGGGTTGCCCGCCCACCGCAGAAGCGTTGTTGTATGGCATCATTCAACTACAAAACAAAATTCGACGCACCAATACCATTGCTCGATAAAGGTGTTTACACGTAGTGACTATGGGAAAACTGCTGGAACAATTAAAGACCCGCTTTGTTGATCTTTTGCAAAAAACGCATTCAGAACACAGCGAGACTACCCTTGAAATCCCTGCGCAGAAAGCCCTTGAGTTTTTCACGGGTCTGCGTGATGAGTTTGCTTTTGAGCAATTAATGGATCTTTGCGTGGTGGATTATGCCGCTTTTGGTGACACTGAATGGGCTACCCAAGAAACCACCGAGACGGGTTTTAGCCGCGGTGTGACGGAACGAGCCATCGGTCGTCCCGCCATTGCTCTGCAAGCCGTGGCCGAACGGCCTCGTCAAAATCGCTTTGCGGTGGTTTATCACCTGCTCTCCATCAGTCGCAACCAACGTCTGCGGGTGCGGATCTATGCTCTTGATGATGAGTTACCCATGGTGCCTTCGGTGGACAAGATCTGGAGTTCCGCCAATTGGTACGAACGGGAAGCTTTTGATCTATTTGGCGTCCTCTTTGAAGGTCATCCGGATCTACGCCGTCTTCTTACCGATTATGGTTTTATTGGGCATCCCTTTCGGAAAGATTTTCCCCTCAGTGGCCATGTGGAGATGCGCTATGACCCGGAGCGCGGTCGTATTGTCTATGAGCCGGTGAGCATTGAGCCGCGGGTGCTGGTGCCGCGGGTCATTCGTAAAGATCATCGCTATGAGATTTCCCAATCCACCACGAAGGATGCTTCTTAATGCCTGAAATCCGTAATTACACCATGAATTTTGGGCCTCAGCACCCGGCTGCCCACGGCGTATTGCGGCTGGTATTGGAGATGGACGGCGAAGTCATCGAGCGGGCTGACCCCCATATCGGTTTGTTACATCGAGCCACCGAGAAATTGGCTGAAAGCAAACCCTATAATCAGACCATCGGCTATATGGACCGCTTAGACTATGTGTCCATGATGTGTAATGAGCACGGTTATGTGTTGGCCATCGAAAAATTGTTAGGCGTCACACCACCCCTGCGGGCCCAATACATCCGGGTTATGTTCGACGAAATAACCCGTATCCTCAACCATCTCCTGTGGTTGGGGGCCCATGCCCTGGACATCGGCGCGATGACGGTTTTTCTATACTGCTTCCGGGAGCGGGAAGACCTGATGGATTGTTACGAAGCGGTTTCCGGGGCGCGACTGCATGCGACCTATTATCGGCCGGGTGGGGTGTATCGAGATTTGCCGGCACACATGCCCCGTTATCAACCTTCTAAATTCCGTAGCCAAAAAGAGGTGGATGAATTAAACGAAAACCGTCAAGGCTCGCTATTGGATTTTATCGCGGATTTCACCCAGCGTTTCCCAACTCGGGTGGATGAGTACGAGACATTGCTCACGGATAACCGTATTTGGAAGCAACGCACCGTCGGTATCGGTGTGGTAAGCCCAGAGCGGGCCTTACAGTTAGGTTTTTCTGGACCTATGCTGCGGGGTTCGGGAATCGCCTGGGATCTGCGCAAAAAACAGCCTTATGAAGTCTATGATCGGATGGATTTCGACATTCCCATCGGTGCCCAGGGCGATTCCTATGATCGTTATCTGGTCCGCATTGCTGAAATGCGGGAATCTAATCGCATCATTCGGCAATGTGTAAAATGGCTACAGACGAATCCGGGACCGGTTGCCTTGGATGACCCAAAGATTATCCCACCCCATCGGGAAACCATGAAAGAGGACATGGAAGCCCTGATTCATCATTTTAAACTGTTCACCGAAGGTTATTGCGTACCGCCTGGCGAAGTCTATGCCGCCGTGGAAGCCCCCAAAGGGGAATTTGGCTGCTATCTGGTGTCGGACGGGGCTAATAAACCCTATCGGCTCAAGATCCGAGCGCCGGGTTTTCCTCATTTAGCGGCTCTCGATGAGATGACTCGCGGTCATATGCTGGCCGATGTGGTCACGGTTATCGGCACCCAAGACATTGTATTTGGAGAGATTGACCGCTGATGAGTAGTGCTTTAGCTGACCGTTTATCCCCCCACGTTCGCGCTGAAATCGATCGTTGGGTGAGTAAATTTCCCGCTGATCGTAAGCGTTCGGCCGTGTTGGCGGCGTTGCGAGAAGTGCAACATGAAAACGGCGGTTATCTCACCACCGCGCTTATGGATGCCGTGGCGGAGTATTTGGAATTGCCGCCCATCACCGTCTACGAAGTAGCCTCGTTTTACTCCATGTTTGAACTCAAACCGGTGGGTCGGCATAGCATTTCTGTGTGTACCAACGTCTCCTGTATGTTGCGCGGCTCCGATGAAATCGTCGCTCATATCGAGAATAAGCTGGGTATCAAAACCGGCCAAAGCACGGCCGATGGCAAATTCTATCTTAAAAACGAAGAAGAATGTCTGGCTGCCTGTGTGCGAGCGCCGATGATGCAGATCGACCATATTTACTACGAGGATCTTACCCCTGAAAAAGTGGATCAGATTCTCGACAACTTGGAGTCATGATCCATGGCTGACAAAGTCTGCTACCGAAACTTAGATAAAGAGACTCCCTGGGCGCTCACCACGTATACCCAATCGGGTGGCTATGCAGCCTGGCGCAAGATTCTCGCCGGTGAATTGACCTCAGATCAAGTGTTGCAGGAAGTTAAGCAGTCGGGGTTGCGTGGGCGTGGTGGGGCCGGGTTTCCCACCGGCTTGAAATGGAGCTTTATGCCAAAAAATGCGCCGGGTCAGAAATACATCGTCTGTAATTCTGATGAGTCGGAACCTGGCACCTGCAAGGATCGGGATATCATGCGTTACAACCCCCATGCCTTGATTGAAGGCATGGCCATTGCTGGCTTCGCCACCGGCGCCAGCATCGGCTATAACTACCTGCGGGGCGAATGGCTTGATGACCCCTATCAGCGCGTTGAGCAAGCCTTGCAGGAAGTCTACGAGGCAGGTCTGTTAGGAAAAAATATTCAAGGTTCCGGTATCGATTTCGATTTGTACACGGTTCTCGGTGCGGGTGCCTATATCTGTGGCGAAGAAACGGCTCTGCTGGAATCTTTGGAAGGCAAAAAAGGATTGCCTCGTTTCAAACCGCCGTTTCCGGCTAACTACGGACTCTACGGCAAACCCACCACCATTAATAACACGGAAACCTTGGCTTCCGTGCCCTCTATTGTCCAAAATGGCGCTGACTGGTTTTTAAAGTTGGGTATTCCTAACGCCGGTGGTACAAAAATTTTCTCCGTGTCCGGGCATGTGGAAAAACCCGGTAATTTTGAGATCGGTTTAGGCACGCCCTTTTCAGAGTTGCTAGCCATGGCGGGGGGTATGCGTGGTGGCCGTCAGCTTAAGGCGGTTATCCCCGGTGGGTCGTCGGTGCCGGTGCTGCCAGGCGAGGTGATGTTGGATACCAGTATGGATTACGACGCCATCGCTAAAGCAGGATCGCTGTTGGGTTCCGGGGCTGTCATCGTGATGGATGAAACCACCGATATGGTGCAAGTGCTGCGCCGCATCGCACGTTTTTATTATGCCGAGTCCTGTGGCCAATGCACCCCCTGCCGGGAAGGCACCGGTTGGCTCTATCGAATGCTGACCCGTATCGTAGAAGGGCAGGGCAAACTTGAGGATTTAGATAAGCTGGATCAAGTGGCTCGTAACATCGAAGGCCATACCATCTGTGCCTTAGGTGACGCAGCGGCCATGCCGGTGTATAGCTTTTTAAAGCATTTTCGTGACGAATTTGTTTACTACATTAAATACCAACGCAGCCTAGTTTCCGTCAAAGGCTCGCTGCGGGCTGCCTAAATTTCCAAATCGGCTATTGAGTAATTTATGAGCGAAGACATCGTCAACATCGAAGTCAACGGCAAGCAACTAGAAGCCCGCAAGGGCAGTATGTTAATGGAAGTGACCGATGCGGCCGGCATCTATATCCCACGCTTTTGCTACCATAAAAAGCTGACGGTCGCCGCCAATTGCCGGATGTGTTTGGTGGAAGTGGAAAAAGCGCCAAAACCGTTACCCGCCTGCGCGACGCCAGTTATGGAAGGGATGAAGGCGTACACGGATTCCCCCAAAGCCATTGCGGCCCAAAAGGCCACCATGGAGTTTTTGCTGATCAACCATCCTTTGGATTGTCCTATTTGTGATCAAGGGGGTGAGTGTGAACTACAAGATCTCGCCATGGGCTTTGGTCGCGGCATTTCCCGCTTTACCGAACGCAAACGAGTGGTCAAGGATAAGAATATTGGGCCGTTGATTAAAACCGATATGACCCGTTGTATTCACTGTACCCGCTGTGTGCGTTTTGGTGAAGAAATCGCCAATTTGCAAGAACTGGGCGCTACCGGGCGGGGTGAACATATGGAGATCGGCACCTATATTGAAAAAAGTTTGGTGTCGGAGCTATCGGGTAATGTCATCGACCTCTGTCCCGTGGGCGCGTTAACCGCCAAACCCTCGCGTTATACGGGACGTTCTTGGGAATATGTTCAACATGCCAGTATCTCACCCCACGATGGGGTGGGTTCTAATTTGTATGTGCACACCTATCAAGGCAGGGTTATGCGGGTGGTGCCCCGGGACAATGAGGCGATCAATGAGACTTGGATTGCTGACCGGGACCGTTTTAGCTATGCCGGGCTGTATAGTGACGATCGCCTCTTGCAACCCCGTGTGGACGCCAAAGAGGTTGAATGGACAGAGGCTTTGGAAACCGTTCACCAACGTTTATTGGCCATTATAGAAACCCACGGCCCGGATTCCGTCGGTATGCTGGTAGGGCCTAACCTGACCTTAGAAGAAATGTATTTAGCCCAAAAGCTGGCGCGCGGTTTAGGGGTGACGAATATCGATCATCGGCTTCGTCAGAGCGACTTCAGCGATCAAGAAAACGCGCCCGTTTATCCGGGCTTGGGTATAGGTCTCGCTGACTTAGAACAGCTGAATGCGGCGCTTTTGCTAGGTACTAATATTCGTATAGAGCAACCTTTGGCTGCCCATCGGTTGCGCAAAGCGTCTATGGCGGGAAACCTGCGCGTCATGGCCGTCAATCCGCGGGATTTTGAGTTCCATTTCCCGGTCGCGGAAAAAGTAATTACCGATCCTGCCGGGATGATTGCCGCGCTGGCCGGTGTCGCAAAAGCTCTTGCTGAATCCACCAATACGCCTGTTCCGGCTCCTTTGCAAGCATTGCTGGACACCACAGACGTCACTAAAACCCACCGTGCTATGGCCGCCCAGCTCAAGGACAACCAACGGGCGTCGGTAATGTTAGGCAGTATTGCCATGGCCCATCCTGGTTTTTCATGGCTGCGGGCATTGGCGGTTTTTGTGGCCAAAACCAGTGCATCGGCATTAAGTTATTTACCCGAGTCGGCCAATTCCGTGGGCGCTTGGTTGGCGGGCGTGTTGCCCCATCGGCTAGCGGGGGGGCAAAAAGCGCCAGTCACTGGTTTGAATGCCCGGGAAATGCTGGAATCGCCCCGTAAAGCTTATATTCTGCTCGGTGTGGAGCCGGAATTCGACTGTTGGGATTCGGCTTCCGCCTTGGCTGCCGTTGAGGAGGCTGAGTTGGTGGTTTCCCTAAGTCCCTACGCCAATGCAGCAGCTCACGCTTACAGCCATGTGTTATTACCTATCGCAGCAAACTTTGCTGAAACAGCCGGCAGTTATGTGAATATGGAAGGGCGCTGCCAAACCGTGCAGGCGGCTATTAAACCACCGGGTGAGGCGCGACCCGGCTGGAAAGTGTTACGGGTATTAGGCAATACTTTTCAATTGCCCGATTTTGACTATACCAATACTGACACAATCCTAGATGAAGTATTACAAGCCTGTGCTTCGGTAGAACCGCAAAACATTTTGGAAAGTTCTGCTACAATCGACGCCTTTGCAGGGCAAGAAGGTCTCTGGCGGGTAGGCGAGACGCCGATCTACGCCACCGATGCCCTGGTGCGACGCGCCCAGCCGCTCCAGGAAACGGTATGGGCAGGTCCCGCCAGCGCTATCCTGCATCCGGCCACGGCGGAGGCCCTTGGAGTTAAATCAGGCTCCCGTGTTACCGTTCAACAGCAAGGGAACGAAGTGATGTTGCCGTTAGCCCTAGACGAGAGGCTCGCTCAGGGGTGTGTTTGGATACCCGCAGGTGTGGCTGAAACCACGCAGTTGGGACAAAGCATTGGATCGGTAACCCTGCGACTTGTGTCTGAGTAATATAGGGCTTACGCATAATTGAGGACTTTAAGCTGCTCGTGAAAGAGGTGTCGACGGCCTGGACGGCCGTCGTCAAGCCCACAGGGAAGT
>CAZGON010000094.1:0-14241 GCA_964527085.1 uncultured Candidatus Competibacteraceae bacterium | reverse complement strand
TCAAATCGACTCCACGTTATAACCCCTCAGCTTATAGCTGAGGGTTGTTTAGTTTTTCGTTTTTATTGTTTTGGTGAGTATGACATCTCTTACTATAAAGAACAGATAAGATATGTAAATAAGAAATTTTCCTAATTTCATTGATGGCTATATATTAGTTTTAATAATAACTTGCATCAATTTTTCTGATAAATTAAATTTTAGTAATATCAAATACCTATATTTGAAAGCGTGAAAAATTAAGATATTTAAATCAGTGACTTACAAGAAAAATGTTATTTAATCGTGAAGTAAAATATTACAAATATTATACAATTTTAATTATATTTTTTATATGAAATAAAAATTTTAAAATAATATTTATTAACTGGCATTATATAAAATACCTCAAAAATATCGTGCTGTACAAAAAATACAGATTGGTATTTTTATTCTTTCTGAAATTTCAAAACTACCTTTCTTTATTATTAGCTTTTTTAATATAGATACTCTTTATGGGTTTATCTTGTTTGATGATTTTGTTGCCAGTTTAATAAAAATTCAGAAAATATAACTAATAACTACATTAGAAAGCCGAAATAAAAATTTGTTTAACGATTTTCACAATGCGCTTATCACAGCGAAAACAATATCATTGATCACATCTTGATAAAGTTAGAGGGGAACAATTAAGTTATTCAGCGTAGCTTTTTTATGATATAGATTTTGTATACTCGGTTCGATAGGCTGCTGGTCTCGCGGATCGAAAGATTCTTCCACCTATTCTTTTAAGAAGATTTCAAATTTCATGAAAAAAACTGTGTTATTAGGGGTATCCCATCTGCTAGCCGTTGGACTCGGCTTCGCCATCGGCATCTATGCGCTTCCCATCCTAACTGCACCCGAAGCGCCTACCCTCGCCGAAGTTGAATCCCTAGTCGGCGATGTGGAATACAGAGGACAATTTCGCAAAGATCTAGAAGGTAGCGATCTATTGCATTGGGGGGAAGGGGAGGTGTCTGTTAGTTCCACGGCCATTGCTTTAAAGGGTGAAGTGTCTCCAGGACCTAATTACAAACTTTATTTAACGCCTGAGTTTGTTGAAACCGAGGAGGATTTCACTCGGGTGAGAGATCGCTCGGTCCAGTTGGGAGATGTGAAGACATTCAAAAACTTTGTGGTTGGGGTCCCGGAGTTAGTGGATTTAACACAATATAATTCAGTAGTCGTCTGGTGTGAGGCGTTTTCGGAATTTATTACAGCGGCCAAGTATCGTTAGGATTTGGAAGTGAGGGTTGGCTGTTTCTGCAGTGCCCGAATAGCATTATCCAACCCTTCTAACGTCATAGGAAACATCCGATTTTTCATGAGTTCACGACTCATTTGGATAGACGGCGTGTATTCCCAATAAGACTCAGGTTGGGGATTTAGCCAAATAGCATAAGGATAGGCTTCTAATAAACGATTAATCCATACGGCACCGGTTTCATCGTTAAAGTGTTCGACGCTACCGCCAGGGTAAGCGATTTCGTAGGGGCTCATGGTGGCATCGCCGACAAAAATTAACTTGTAATCATGGCTAAAGGTATGAATAACATCCATGGTGGGTAAACGTTCATTATAACGCCGGTAATTATCCTTCCAGACGCTTTCGTAAATAAAATTGTGAAAATAGAAATACTCGAGGTGTTTGAATTCGCTTTTAGCCGCGGAAAACAGTTCCGCACAGCTTTGGACATGGTCATCCATAGACCCGCCCACATCGAGAAATAACAATACTTTAACGGCATTGTGACGCTCGGGAATCATTTTTAGATCCAACATGCCTGCCTTGCGAGCAGTGGAACGAATGGTGTCGTCTAGATCTAGTTCTTGAGCAGCGCCTTGGCGGGCGAACTTGCGCAGTTTTCGCAGAGCCAATTTGATGTTGCGGGTGCCGAGTTCCACCGAGTCGTCTAAATTGCGAAATTCGCGCTTGTCCCACACTTTAACAGCCCGCCGATGGCGAGAGCGATCCTGGCCAATCCGGATACCTTCCGGGTTATAACCGTAAGCGCCAAAGGGAGATCGCCCCCCGGTGCCAATCCACTTATCACCCCCCTGATGGCGTCCTTCTTGTTCCTCTAGGCGTTTGCGGAGAGTTTCCATCAGTTTTTCCCAGCCACCCATGGACTCAATCTGCTTTTTCTCTTCTTCGCTCAAATTCAGTTCCATTTGCTTGCGTAGCCACTCTTCGGGAATCTCGCCGATAACTTCATCGAAGAGGGCTTCGAGTCCTTCGAAGTGGCTGCCAAATACTTGATCAAAACGATCATAGTAACGTTCGTCCTTAACCAAGGTGGCGCGGGACAAATAGTAAAAGTCCTCTACGCTATAACCCGCCACCTGTTGTTCAAGTCCTTTGAGAAGAGTTAGGTACTCGGTTATAGAAACCGGTAGCTTGGCGTCGCGCAGTTTATAAAAAAACTCAATCAACATATCAACGTCCCTTACGACGGTTCATAAACAAAAGGCGCTCAAACAGATGGACGTCTTGTTCGTTTTTTAACAAGGCGCCATGAAGAGGTGGAATGATTTTATGTTGGTCTTTGCTACGCAAGGCTTCGGGGGGAATATCTTCGGCCACCAGCAGTTTTATCCAATCCAGCAGCTCTGAGGTGGAGGGCCGTTTTTTGAGGCCGGGGACGTCACGGACTTCGAAAAAAGCCTCTAACGCTTCATTGAGCAGATGTTTCTTCAAGTTAGGAAAATGGACCTGAATGATGTCTGTCATGGTGTCCCGATCGGGAAAGCGGATATAGTGGAAAAAGCAGCGCCGTAAAAAAGCGTCTGGTAATTCTTTTTCGTTGTTGCTGGTAATAATAATGATAGGACGGTTCTGGGCCCGCACCATTTGCTTGGTTTCATAGACGAAGAATTCCATGCGATCTAGCTCCTGAAGCAGATCGTTAGGAAATTCGATATCCGCTTTGTCGATTTCATCGATCAACAAAATCGGTTGCACATCGGCTTCAAACGCTTCCCAGAGCTTACCTTTGACAATGTAATTGCGGATATCGTGTACTCGATCATCCCCCAATTGAGAATCCCGCAACCGCGATACAGCATCGTATTCGTAAAGTCCTTGGCGGGCTTTAGTGGTGGATTTAACATGCCACTCGATGAGAGTGCGATCCAACGCCCTGGCCACTTCCTCGGCTAGTTTGGTTTTGCCGGTACCGGGTTCTCCCTTAACCAGCAGTGGACGCCCTAGGGTAATGGAGGCATTCACCGCCATCATCAGGTCATCGGTGGCAACGTAACTCTCGGTACCGCGGAAACGGGTATTTGACATAGTTTTTCCTTTTGCGATTGGGGTAAGGGTAGGATTAAAAATCTTTTGGCGGCCTATTTTAAACCACTGTTTCAAGATGCGCAGCATATTCAAGGTCGAACTAACAGCCTTTCCTAAAGCAAGCGTTTATGGTTTTTGGCAAAATCCTTATCTTGCCGATACCAATAACCCCTGTGCTATCATCAGCAGCGGTTTTAGTCATTGATTGGCATTCTATAACGAGAAGAAGTTTTTAATGATCTATAATACGCGACACCGGCTCGTCTTAATCGTTTCGTGTACTTTCTTAGCCATGCAACTTACCGGTTGTCAGTCGGCTTATGATGCCGCCTACTATCGCACCATGGAAGCATTTGGCCAAGAAAAACGCGATATTTTAGTCAGTGAAGTGGATGATGCCCGAGACAGCCAAGAGCAGGCAAAGGAGCAGTTCTCTAGTGCCCTCGAGCAGTTCAGCGCACTTATCGATTTTGAAGGAGGTGAATTAGAAAAGGTATACCGGCAACTGGAAACGGAGTTTGAGCAAAGTGAAGAAAGAGCGGCCCAGGTCAGTCAAAATATAAACGACGTGGAGCGGGTCGCCAAAGCCCTGTTTCGCGAGTGGCAAGACGAACTCGACGCCTATACCGATCAAAACTTACGCAATGCCAGTGAACAAAAGCTTGCAGCCACTCAAGCCCAATACGAGCAGCTTATTGTCGTTATGCGGCGCGCTGAGGACAAAATGCAGCCAGTGCTCAATGCCTTTCGCGATCAGGTTTTGTTTTTGAAGCATAATCTGAACGCTCGGGCCATTGCCGCCTTGGAAGGTACGGTTGCGTCGTTGGAAGCGGAGGTTGCCACGCTGATTTTAGATATGGAGGCTTCCATCGAGGAGGCCAATCGTTTTATCGATGAAATGGGGGCTAGTACATAATGATAGGACTTACGCAGCCACAAGCTACCTAAGTCCTTTTTACGTAAGTTTTAAATGAATAGATTAGATGTGCCTGCTATTTCTCTATGCCATAGCACATGTCACTGTGTTGGTATATTGTTTATTTTTTAACATGCATTTTAAAAAGCTGTCGAGCCAAAAAAAGTTGGCCGCAGTTGTGACTCACCTGCCTATTTAATCTCTCTGCGGAGGCGAACGAACTATGAAAGCGCAAAACATCCTGGAAACCATTGGCGATACGCCTCATGTGCGAATCAATCGTTTATTCGACAAGCGTGTGGAAGTCTGGATGAAGTTGGAAAGAGCCAATCCCGGCGCTAGCATTAAAGACCGCATCGCCATGTCTATGATCGAAGACGCGGAAAGTCGCGGTGTTATCAACAAAGACACTGTCATCATTGAGCCTACCTCCGGTAACACCGGTATTGGGCTTGCTATTGTAGCAGCGGCTAAAGGCTACCGGCTGATACTCACCATGCCAGAGTCCATGAGCATCGAGCGACGCCGCTATATGTCAGCCCTGGACGCAGAACTGGTGCTGACGCCAAAGGAAAAGGGTATGCCGGGGGCTATTGCCAAGGCCGAGGAGCTTTTACAGAACACCCCGAAAGCCTGGATGCCGCAACAGTTTGAAAATCCAGCCAACGTTGAAATCCATAAGCGAGCAACTTCTAAGGAAATATTAGCTGATTTTCCCGATGGGCTTGATTATATGATTACCGGCATCGGCACTGGCGGGCATATCACTGGCTGCGCCGAAGTGCTCAAGGAAAAATTCCCTAATCTCAAAGTGTTTGGTGTGGAGCCGACTGCTTCCCCGGTTATCAGCGGCGGTCAGAAAGGTCCTCATCCTTTGCAGGGGATTGGCGCCGGTTTTATTCCTAAGATACTGAACACGGAAATTTTAGACGGGGTTATCCAAGTGGAAAACGCCGACGCCTTTCGGTTTGCTGCCCGCTGTGTGCGGGAAGAAGGTATTTTTATCGGCATTTCCTCGGGCGCTTCATTAGCCGCCGTTCAAAAGAAACTGCCAGATATTCCTGATGGTAGCAAGGTGCTGACATTTTGTTACGATACCGGCGAACGGTATTTGTCGGTGCCGGAGCTATTTGAATAGTTTTAGAAGCAAAGGATTGCATAATATTCAACGAATCAACTCGACCTTATAGTATTTGAAAAAAGATTATGGCTAATGCCTCATCATCTTCCGTCAGACGGCGTCATGCCGTGGCGGTCTCAGTGGGTGGCGTCACGGTAGGGGGTAATGCCCCCATCGTGGTGCAGTCTATGACTAACACCGATACGGCGGATGCCGCTGCGACCGCCACCCAAGTGGCCCAGCTCGCCAACGCAGGTTCCGAATTAGTGCGGATTACGGTAAATACCGAGGAAGCTGCCCAAGCGGTGCCGGAGGTGCAGGCACGTCTGCAACACATGGGTTTAAATGTACCCCTCATCGGGGATTTTCATTTCAATGGCCATAAGCTGTTGAGTAAATATCCAGACTGTGCCGAGGCGCTGGCTAAATACCGTATTAATCCGGGTAATGTAGGGCGTGGCAAAAAGAAAGACGAGCAGTTTGCCACCATCGTAGAGTTAGCCTGCCGATACCATAAACCGGTGCGCATCGGTGTGAATTGGGGTAGTCTCGATCAGGCGTTGTTGGTGCAACTGATGGATGACAATGCAAGGCTTTCACAATCTCGAGAATCCCAAGAGGTGATCCGGGAAGCGATGGTCCTTTCCGCCTTGGAAAGCGCCAAACGGGCGGAAGAAATTGGTCTTGACCACGACAAAATCATTATTTCCGTTAAGATGAGCGGGGTGCAGGATTTAATTGGCGTCTATCGGTCCTTGGCAAACCGTTGTGATTATCCTTTGCATCTTGGGCTCACTGAAGCGGGTATGGGCACTAAAGGGGTTGTGGCTTCGACCGCAGCGCTAGCCATCCTGTTGCAAGAAGGTATCGGCGATACCATCCGCATTTCCTTAACACCGGAGCCGGGGGGTAGCCGTGTTCAGGAAGTCTTGGTGGGGCAAGAAATACTCCAGTCTATGGGGCTGCGCGCCTTCACCCCGCAAGTAGTGGCCTGCCCTGGCTGTGGCCGCACCAGTAGCGACTATTTCCAACACTTGGCTCAGGATATTCAAGCTTATCTGCGCCAGCAGATGCCCCTCTGGAGCAAGCATTATCCCGGCGTGGAAGGCATGACCGTGGCCGTTATGGGCTGTGTGGTCAATGGGCCGGGGGAGAGCAAGATGGCCAATATCGGTATCAGCCTGCCCGGCACAGGAGAACGGCCGGTGGCGCCAGTATACGTGGATGGCGAAAAAACGGTGACCCTAAAAGGCGATACCATTGCCCAGGAGTTTCAACGTATCGTTGACGACTATGTCGTGAAAAACTATAGCATTTAGCACAATAGTGTTCAGTAACATTGAATCGACACTTTTCCATTCATTCGAGTAATGTCACCCATATGCATGCCGTAAACCCCTTTACGGCGTTCATCGAAATACTGCTGGAGTGTCTGATCCATTACTGGAAAAGCAAGTTCTTGCCAAGGTATCTCATCTTCCGCAAAAAGCTTTACTTCTAGGCTTTCATCGCCAGCTCGCGCATAGCCATCCCGCAAATGGCCACGAAACATCAGATAGACTTGGCTGATGTGGGTCAGATTATAGAGGGCATAGAGCACTAAATTTTCCACCACGGCGTTGGCTTCTTCTAATGTTTCCCGAGCAGCCGCTTGGATGGTTGATTCACCGTTTTCCATAAAACCGGCTGGCAGCGTCCAAAATCCATAACGGGGTTCTATAGAACGTCGACATAACAGTATCTTTCCTTGCCATTCAGGAATACAACCGGCGACAATTTTCGGGTTTTGATAGTGAATCATGCCGCAAACGTTGCAGACATGACGGGGACGGGTATCTTTCTCTGGGATACGTGTGGCTACTGATGAAGAACCGCATTCACTACAAAATTTCATAGAGAGATCACACCCAATATCTGAAATTTATCACCGTTTGGCCGAATCACAACGATTTCTCCAGAACGCGGGAAAACACCCGTTAACCCTGTAATATTAACCTGATGGCTAACCATTACAATAATAGATGAACCGCTGGGTTTCTCGCTGACAAAACGCATCAGTTCTCGGGTCTGTTGAGGACCTTGATCACGATTCCTAAAAAAAGAGTCTAGCACGGGATAGGGCTTGACGGGTCCCAAGTTTAGTAATCGAGCCGTTTCCAAGCAGCGACACCAACGGCTTGAAAGTACTTGCTCGACTTTTATCTGCCGTTGGCGAAACGCTTCGCCGATACGACGCGCCTGATCCTGTCCCTCTGGGGAGAGGTTGCGCTGAGTTGTGCAGTCGTCCAATTGAAAATGAGTTGGATCACCGGTGCCAGGAGCCAGTGCATGACGCATGAGAGCGATATGTCCACCCTTTTGAAGCGCCGCCCACAAAGCATCCGCTGGGTTTTCTGGGGCTGTTTGAGCAGCCGCAGCAATCATCAAATTTAAGATGACGAGGGCAAACCTATAAAAGCGCATGTTGAAGGATACTAAATTGTCAGTATTTGACTGAGCAACCATAGGGTTGTGTGGTTGCCGGTTCAGCCGGTTGGTCTTCCTGGGCGGCACTTAGCGCCATACGGACGTAATTTTTAGCAGTTTCCACATCAGCCTCATTGGCTGAAGGGTTGTCGTCGATGGCGCCCATATAAACCAATTCACCTTCGGCATCGATAACGTACATATGAGGCGTTGTGCGTGCGCTATACAATTGCCCAATAGTCCCCTCTGGATCCAATAAGACAGCACTCGGAGCTGCATTTCTTTGGCTGGTGAGTTGATTAGCTTGTTGCGGGGAAACATAACCTTGTTTGTCGGGCGCCGAGGAAATAACCGACCACCATACGATATCCTGGTCTGCAGCTTCCTTTTGTAGCGCTTGCATATTCCCCGAGCCATAGTGTTTACCTACAAACGGGCAATCATGATTAGTCCATTCTAAAACCACGATAGATCCCCGCTGATCGCTCAGCTTTTGCGTGTTACCTGCGCTATCGGTGGCTGTAAAATCCGGTGCAGGTTCACCCGGGGCAGGGACGGCATGGGCGACATCGGGGAGCCGAGTAAAGACCATACCAACTAACAACGCCAACGCCAAAACTTTAAAAACGGAAAGGGATTTGTACATCATGGTTCTCCTATGACGGGTCATTGTCTTGCAAGGCTTTGATGGCGTTTAGCACCAAAGATTCCGTCAGGATTTGGGGTAAAACAATAGCATCACTGGTTTGCCCAGGGGGATAGAGTACATAGAGGGGAACGCCGCTACGCTCAAATGATGTCAGCATTTGCGTGATCTCTGGATCTCGGTTGGTCCAGTCAGCTTTTAAGTAGGTGATTCCTTGGGCTTTAAGGGTTGCTTTTACGCGCGGAGAACTTAGTGCAATACGTTCATTCACCAGACAGGTAATACACCAAGCCGCCGTAAAATTTATAAACACAGGGCGATCAACAGCTCGCAGCGCCTTTAGGCGTGCTTTTGAAAAAGGCTCCCAAGTTGTTGCCGTAGCATTTAAAGATGGTGGTTGCGAAGAACGGGAGTCCGTAGTAGTTGGCAATGTGGCTAGAGCAAGAGCCGTTATTAGCGCAGTTGTAACACCGAGCCGTCCCAATAAACGCCATCCCATAGCCATTTGGCTACCTATCTTGATAAGCCATCCTGCGAATGCGATAAAAATGAGCCCCGCCAAAACAGCGGCTATGCCATTTGAACCGGTTTGTTGACTCAAAACCCAAATCAACCAGGCCACTGTCCCGTACAAGGGAAACGCCAAAAACTCTTTAAAACGCTCCATCCAGGGGCCTGGTTTGGGCAGCAAACGCAACAGAGAAGGTTTAAAGCTGAGTAACAGGTAAGGTAATGCAAAGCCTACCCCCAAAGCTTGAAAAATGCCTATCGCCACAGGCCAAGGTTGGGTCAGGGCAAAACCCAGCGCAGTACCCATAAACGGGGCTGTACAGGGGGTTGCCACCAGGGTAGCCAAAACGCCAGTGGCAAAAACGCCTGGATAACCGGAGCGGGCAGCGAAACCCTGACCCAGGTTTGTCAAGCTATTACCGATAGTCAAAAAGCCAGAGAGGCTGAGAGCCAAAATGAATAACAGATATGCTAGCAAGGTGATGAAAAGGGGGGATTGCAGCTGGAAACCCCAGCCGATTTGAGCACCTCCGGCACGTAACCCTAACAGCAAACCTGCTATGCAAGCAAAACTAACCAGCACCCCAGCGCTAAAAACAAGTCCATGGCGACGTACTGACCAGGGGTTATCGTGAGCGAGTTGTGCAAAGTGCAGTGCTTTTATAGAAAGTACTGGGAAAACGCAGGGCATTAAATTGAGTATCACGCCCCCCGCCACAGCCAACAGAATTCCATAAACAATAGCTGTTACAGAGACAGAGCTAGAACTGGGCTCAGGCTGGGCAACTATGGGTGAGGCGTTGACGGTAAACCCTTGGCTGACGGATCCGCTATCGAGCTGTTCCTGCACCACAACCACCCCTTGTAAACGCGCTAAAGTTGCATCGGTTTGGGTGCCGGGCTGTAAGCTAACAATAGTTTTATCTTGGCTGGCGTCTAACCTTTGGCGAGCGGCATTTTCTATGATGCCGTCTTGAAATGGGAAAAACCTTATGGTTGGCTTAGAAGAGCCTCCCTGGGGGACATCTAAATGTAGTTTAAGCTGATCTGAGTCATAAGAAAAATGGGTTTGCCAAGGACTCGGTTTGGGTAATGCTTGACGCGCTTTTTCAAAGACCGACTGCCAGCGATCATCCAAAGGTAGTTTGTCGTGGGTTGTGACAGGCAAGGTTAGGTTTAAGGTAGCGTTTTCTGGAATACAATTGTCTTCACAAACCAGCCAATTAGCATCGGCTTTAAAAGTTAATGTTGGTTGAGTTTCCAAACCATCCTCTGGTGGCGTCAACTGCACTAACAAGTAAACATCACCGTGGTAGCCATAATTCATAAGCGGACCCACGGCAATGGTTTCTGGGTAAGGCCAGTGAATATCGCTAACTTGAAAATCTGTCGGTAATGTCCACTGGATGTTAGTAGCAAGTCCTGAGTCGCCAGGATTACGCCAATAGGTATGCCATCCGTCACGCATTTTTAGATGCAATGCCACCCAGAACGGTTGTCCCGCCTGTACGGCAGTGACTTCGCTAATGAGCCGAGCTTGTACGTTTTCAGTAACAACGGGATTAGCGAAAGTGGGCAAGCAGAACGCCAAAAAAAGCGTAACGGTTAAAAACTTTAGGCTCAGAGACCCATAGGTTGAACGTGTTGGGTACTTTTTCAAAATAGGAGAGCGCCGCAGACCTAAGGGTGAAGGGTTGCGATATGACGAGATTTGAACTCGCTCAGGCAAATATAAAGACCGCTTCATAGGGTACTCGTTTCCGCTATGGAGATATAACCTAGGAACGCCCATCGTTGAGCAAGTTTCATGATGTGGTGATTTCGTTGATGATGATTTCGTTGATGAAAAGTTGCCTAGTCAAGGATGCGAGTTGGGTTCTTTATTAGGGACTCCTTTTGGCTCTCGTTTGAAGTGACTAAACGCATAGTTAGCGCCAGTTCTCACCTTGACTAGCCAGCGCTGGGCCCAAGCAAATTCTAACCCTAGAATTGCCAGTCCGGCAGGAATCACAACGAAAGCAGGTCCTGGTAAGACCAGCAATGTTGTTCCAATCAACAGAACACTAACACCGATGACAGTGATCACAATCCGTCGCGCCATCTTGTAAGACATATAAAGCTTAGCTTTGACCATCTGTTTGTTTTTAGCTCCGCTAACGGCCAATCCGTTTGACTATTCTTCCAACCAGGCGCGGGGTTTTAAAAAATCCTGGTAGAGACATGCTTCTGGGCTGCCAGGCTCTGGGCGCCAGTTATAGCGCCAAATGACCTGCGGCGGCAATGACATAAGGATCGATTCAGTGCGGCCCCCCGATTGAATACCAAACAGTGTCCCCCGATCGTAAAGCAAATTAAATTCCACATAGCGGCCTCGGCGGTAAAGTTGGAATTCTCGCTCTCGTTTACCATAAGGCTTATCTCGTTTACGCTCGATAATGGGCAAATAAGCCGGTAAATAATGGTCGCCGACACTTTTTGTGAAAGCAAAACTGTGTTGAAAATCCCCTTCGTTTAAATCATCAAAAAAGAGCCCACCGATACCTCGGGTTTCATTGCGGTGTTTCAAAAAAAAATAGTTATCACACCATTGTTTGTAACGCGGATAAACATCCGTTCCAAAGGGATCGCAGGCCGCTTTGGCGGTTCGATGCCAGTGTACACAGTCCGCTTCATCACCATAATAGGGCGTTAGGTCAAATCCGCCACCAAACCACCACACCGGTTCTGCATCGTCTCGTTCAGCGACAAAGAACCGGACATTGGCATGGGAGGTGGGTATATACGGATTATGTGGGTGAATAACCAGAGATACCCCTAGCGCTTGAAAGCCACAACCTGCTAGCTCTGGGCGTTGGGCGCTGGCCGAAGGCGGTAATCTATCGCCATATACGTGGGAGAAATTAATACCCGCTTGCTCAAACACAGCGCCATCGGTTAGCACTCGAGTGCGACCGCCGCCGCGAATAGCGGTGCTGGTAGCAGGGCGTTGCCAAACATCTTCTTGAAAAGTGTGGCCGTCCATCTGCGCTA
The DNA here is from genome assembly GCA_964527085.1 of uncultured Candidatus Competibacteraceae bacterium. Taxonomy (GTDB): domain Bacteria; phylum Pseudomonadota; class Gammaproteobacteria; order Competibacterales; family Competibacteraceae; genus CAYRGG01. The sequence continues at coordinate 2,240 of CAZGON010000094.1, read as the reverse complement.
TAGCCTGTTCAATGCGGTCCTGGAGATCGAGCAGGTATAATTTAACAGCTTCGGTGTCGGGTTTATAAATTAGTGTTGAGTTCATGGGGTGATAGTTTTCTGTAAGCCCATAGCCGAAGCGAAATTAGCACCACGTTAGTAACGAGGCGTTTGAGGGTCTACTTGTTGAGACCAAGCGTCAATACCGCCTGTTAGGTTAATGATTCGCGCAAATCCCGCTTGTTCTAGAAAATAGCCTACCTGGGCGCTACGAATGCCATGATGACAGATAACCACTGTTTCTCGATCTGGCTCTAAGGTATCTAAAATTTGCGGAATACGACCCATGGGTACATTCAGAGAGCCTTCGATCCGGCAGATTGCAAATTCCCAAGGTTCTCTAACGTCCAATAATAAAGGCGCAGATTCGGTTTGGGATAAATAACTTTGTAGCTGCTGAGGGGTAGAATGATACATGGTCAGCTCTTTAAAATTCAAACAGGGGAAGCGGGCTAATCTCTTCGATTAAAGGCGGCAAGTCGGTGTCAAATAAACTCTCTTGGGTCCATTCATGGGCGCCCACTCGGGTAATCAGCAACGCTTGCATAACAGGCGGCTGTCCGACAACCACAAATAAGCGTCCACCCACCAACAATTGTTGTCGCCAGACGGTTGGCGCCTGGCGCAGGGAGCCGGTCATAGCAATGGCGTCATAATGTTGATTTCCCCAGCCATGAGCGGCATTACCTACGCGAAGAGTCACATTACCCCCTCGACGATAGTTAGTTAGTTTAGACTGAGCTGCGTCACTAAACCCTGAAAAAATGTCCACACTAAGAACGTTGGCGCACAGTTGTGATAGACAGGCCGTTAGATAACCACTTCCCGTACCTACTTCAAGCACCCGTTCATGAGTTTTTAAAGAGAGGGCTTGCAGCAGACGGCCCTCTACCTTAGGGCTCATCATAACCTGACCGTATTCTAACGGTATTTCCACATCGGTGAACGCTAAATTTCGGTACTTACGAGGGACAAAATCTTCCCGCGGCGTCATAGCTAGTACATCCAAAATACGCTGGTCTAGAACGTCCCAAGTTCGGATTTGCTGCTCTATCATATTGCGGCGGGCTTCTTCAAGATTTATCTTGATTGTACTCATCTTTTTTAGTACCTAAAAAAACAGGGCAAATTAGCTTAAAGAGGACTTATGTAGAAAGGGTTTGCCTAGGTCTTGCCTAATACCTTTTCGGATAGGTCATCTGTTATTTGCAAATTAAACGATTAAAAGTTACAAAAACGGATTTTTATATAACAAAAAAGAATTAATATATACATACTAATTCCTTTTTGGTTGGTTAATCTCTAATTATCATTAAGTCTCAAAATCAGTGGAAGCGTGGTTCGGCTTGCGTTGATGAATAATTTTGTAAAGTAGAGACAAGCATGACTCAAGCGGCTATGGAACATATATATTCCGAAAAAATAGAGTTAAATTTAGCGGCAACCAATCGCATGTTGGATTCTTTGTCTGCTGAACGGCGAGTTTCATGGGCGCTGAATCGTTTTCCTGGGCGCATTGTCATGTCTTCTAGCTTTGGCGCTCAAGCGGCTGTCTCTTTGCATATGGTAACCCGCCAGGCGCCTAATATTCCGGTGATTCTGGTGGATACTGGTTATCTTTTTGAGGAAACTTATCAGTTTATCGATGATTTAACACAGCGGTTGTCCCTAAATCTTAAAGTGTATCAACCGCATTTGAGCCCTGACTTGCAAGAAGCCCGCTATGGTAAGCTTTGGGAACAGGGGTTAGAGGGAATTGAACGTTATAATCGAATCAACAAGGTTGAACCGATGCAACGGGCCTTAGATGACTTAGATGCGACTGCTTGGCTTGCTGGTTTGCGCCGCCAGCAGTCGAGAAGTCGGCAAGATCTCGATGTGATGGTTTTTCGCAATGGACGCTTTAAAGTGCATCCGCTTATCGACTGGACTGATCGGGATATTTACAATTACCTATCTAAACACAATTTACCCTATCATCCCCTTTGGCATAAAGGTTATGTTTCCATTGGAGATGTCCATACGACTCAGCGTTTGACCGCCGGCATGAGTGAAGAAGAAACCCGTTTCTTCGGTTTAAAACGGGAATGTGGCCTTCACGAGTACGTGTAATATCCCCTTTAGAAACCTTCACTAAAGCATTTCCAAGCATTTCCAAGCATTTCCAAGCATTTCCAAGCATTTCCAAGCATTTCCAAGCA
>CAZGON010000093.1:14091-14338 GCA_964527085.1 uncultured Candidatus Competibacteraceae bacterium | reverse complement strand
CGATTATGTGGATACCGACTTGTACGGCGAGACTTCCGATGACAATCCGCTCTATGGGGCTAATGTCATCGCCAATACGCGCTTGCAGGTGGGTTCTGACGAGGTGGATACCAGTGAAATTACCAAAACGCTGTTGGCTGAACAACTGCATGAGGCAGATGACATCGAGGCGAATGTGGCGACCGGTTATCATGCCATTGAATTTTTACTCTGGGGACAAGATCTCAATGGTACGGATGCAGGGGCT
>CAZGON010000093.1:0-14081 GCA_964527085.1 uncultured Candidatus Competibacteraceae bacterium | reverse complement strand
GATTTCGGTACGGCTAATTGCACTGGCGGCAACTGCGAGCGGCGTGGACAATATCTGTCGACTGCCAGCGAGCTACTCATCGACGATTTGCAGGAAATGGTTGCGGCTTGGGACACTGACGGGGCTGCTCGCCAGGCTTTGAGAGAAGCAGGTCCCGAGCAAGGACTGGCCACCATATTGACCGGACTGGGTAGTCTCTCCTATGGCGAATTAGCCGGTGAGCGGATCAAGTTAGGATTGCTTTTACACGATCCCGAAGAAGAGCACGATTGCTTCAGCGATAATACCCATAACTCTCATTATTACAATCAAGTGGGTATGGTCAACATCTATACCGGTAATTACCAGCGTTTGGACGGCAGCATGGTATCAGGACCGGGCTTGGCTGATTACGCGGAAACCCGGGCGCCCAACGCAAACGCGAAGGTGCTTGAACAAATGCAGCAGACTTTAGCGGCTATGCAAAATATGAAGGATAAAGCCGATGCGGGAGACATGGCCTATGATCAGATGATTGGAGCGGGCAACACTGAGGGCAATCAAATCGTCGAGAATGTGGTCGATCAATTAGTCGCGCAAACCCGGGCCCTTGAAGGTGTTGTCAATGAGCTGGATCTTAGCATCGACATCGAAGGCTCGGATAGTCTCGATGACCCTGCGGCCGTGCAATAAACATACATTTGGTTAGCGCACCCGCTCGGGGCGCGGAGCCAGGTAGGCTTGACGACGGTCTTACCTATCCGTCGACACGGCTTTCACGAGCAACTTAGAGTTCTTTGTATGTGGTTCTGGGTTAAGGATTAATCAAAGTGGCAAGCAAATTGTTTTTGGCTTGTGTACTGGGTGTGTTGTTAGGGTCTGATGCTAGTTGGGCCTTGGATACTGTGCTCGGTAAAGCCTTGTTTGAACGACAATGGATAGCCGCGCCGGCGTCCACCGATGCGGCCGATGGGCTTGGACCGCTATATAATGCTCGTGCCTGTGGGAGCTGTCATCCTCGTGGTGAACGAGGACGGCTGGAGATCGATATTGACGGTACGCTACGTTCGCCAACGCTGGTCGCCAGACTTGCCTGGGATAAGCGGTATGGGCGGCAACTGCAAACCCAAGCCATTCCTGGCCTCCGCCCTGAAGGGAAAATCCGTGTTGATTATCGCTTTCATAAGATGCACTTAGCTTCTGGTAAGCGAGTTGTGCTTAGGAAACCTGTTTATGAGTTAACTAATCTTGCTTACGGTCCATCGGCAGATGGGCAAGGAAGTTCATTTCGGCTTGCTCCTGCGCTATATGGGCTTGGTTGGGTGGAACGTATTCCGGCAGCAGCGATTTTACGGTTAAGCGATCCTGATGACAGGGACGGCGACGGTATCTCTGGACGGCCTCGCTGGCTTACTGACGAAGCTAATCAGTCACGTCGATTAGGCCGCTATGGCTGGAAACTTGACGCTGCCGATCTTGAGCAACAGACAGCCCAGGCATTATTATTGGATATGGGGTTATCTTCACCCCTGCGGGCGGCTCATGCGGGCGACTGCACGTTTCAGCAGCGCACCTGTTTGCAAGCGCCCCACGGCGATAGTGCGCACTTTGATAATGCTGAATTGTCAGCACAGATGGTGGGTTTGTTGGTGCGTTATCTACAATCACTACCACCACCTGCAACAACGGCCCGCTATGATCATCGCGTTGGTGCACAGGTGTTTCAGCAAGTGGGTTGTGGGGCTTGCCATCAAGCCAGTTATACGGTCGGTGAACAGACGATTTTCCCTTATTCCGATTTTCTTTTGCACGATCTCGGTCCGGGTTTGGCGGATTCCTTGACTGAGGGTAAGGTGGCTGGTGGCGAGTGGCGCACAGCACCGTTGTGGGGCATCAGCAAGCAGCTATCTGTAAACGGCGATGCCGCCTTATTACACGATGGTCGTGCGCTTACTGTGAAAGAGGCGGTCTTGTGGCATGGTGGTGAGGCACGCCGAGTACGTGATCGTTTCCTTGCGCTGCCCGCAGGAGCACGGGCGCAGTTGCTTCAGTTTGTTGAAAATCTCTAGAGGATAGTGCCTATGCCGTTCGTCTTTATGGGTCAACAAAAGTGGTTATGCTTAATAGCCGCCCTGATTTGCGGGTTGACCCTAACAAGTAGAAATTCGCAAGCAGCAAGCCTAGACTACCGGGCCTTCAATGTTGCCGTCGCCGAGCACTATCTATTACCCCGTTACCAACGTCTACAGACCACTACAGCTCAGTTAGCCACTACCCTAAAGCAGTTTTGTGCTGATCCTGACCAAGCCATGCTCACGGACGCCCGAGAAGCGTTCCACGGGGTAGTGGATGTTTGGATGGGGCTACAGCACATTACCTTTGGACCCATCACCCTATTATTCCGCGCTGAGCGGATAAATCACTGGCCGGAACGGCGTGACGCCGTCGGACGAGGTTTACGCAGCTTGCTCCGTCAGCAAGACCCGACTGCTTTACAACCGCTAACGTTCGCGAAAGGCAGTGTCGCGGTACAGGGCTTACCGGCGTTAGAACGGCTGCTATTTGCCGATGATGCGTTGGCGAGTTTTACACTAGCAGGTGCCAATAAGGTCGCCGAGGTGGCGTATCGCTGTCAAGTGCTACAGGCCATCGGCGCTAATCTTGCTCAGATAGGAGAGAACATTGTTAAAGAATGGCAGGACGAAATGCTCGAAGCGTTGGCGGAGAAAGATCAACATCCTATTTACTTTGCCAGCCAAAAGGTGGCGACAGCGCAGCTTTTCACCAATTTGCAAACCCTATTGCAACTGGTAGCTGACTTAAAGCTCGACAAGGTGCTGGGTGAATCGCTAGAAAAAGCCAAACCACGCTTGGCGGAAAATCGTCGTAGCCAACGGTCGATACGCAATATCGTATTAAATTTAGAAAGTGCCCAGGATCTTTATAAGAGTGGTGTGAACGAGGAGGTCGGTTTTAGTCAATTCGTGCGTAGCGCGGAAGGAGGCGCTGCCATGGACGCCGAACTACAGAAAGGGTTTGCCCAGGCGCTAATGGCTGCTAAGGCGTTACCTGAACCCCTCAGCGCCACGGTGACCGATGCAGACCGCAGACCGCAAATCGAAGCAGCACTGACTGCTGTTAAAAATTTGCAAAACCAACTGCAAAATACAGTACCCCACGCGACCGACATTAATACCGGTTTTAATTCCCTGGATGGGGATTGATCAATCTGTTAATGACTTACCTGAAGCTAGGACTTAGGCAGCTCATGAGCTGCCTAAGTCTTGCTCCTTGTACGGTGTATCGCTTTTGATTATTAAACGACGTGCTTTTTTGACACTACTGGGAACAGGACCGGTGGCGGCGTTGGGTATGTCACGGTCTGCTAAGGTTGTTGCCCGACCCCGCTGGCTAAGCCCTTACCGGGCTAGCGATGGGCATTATGGTCTCGCGGCATTGGCTGGCAATGGCCGTATGCTGAGCCGCACCCCATTGCCGGATCGCGCCCATGGGGTTGTGGTAGCCCCTGATGGCTGTAGCGCCGTGGTGTTGGCGCGTCGACCAGGTACCTTTGCAGCGCTGATCGACCTACCCACCGGACAGGTGCAAAATATACTGAGTGCGGCGTCGGGCCGCCATTTTTACGGGCACGGGGTTTTTAGCCAAAATGGCGAATTGTTTTTCACTACGGAAAACGATTATGACGCTGAACGAGGCGTGATCGGCATACATAGCGTCCAAGCTGGTTATCGTCCCATTGACGAATGGTCAAGCCATGGTATTGGACCCCACGAGCTGGTGTTAAGTGCGGATAGCGCTACGTTGTTAGTTGCCAATGGCGGTATTCTCACCCATCCTGATAGCGGTCGCGCTAAACTCAACTTATCCAGCATGTCACCGTCATTGGTGCGGCTAGACGCCCGCAGCGGCGAGTTAGTAATGGCGCTTCGTTTGCCACCTGATTTGCATCTGTTGTCGATACGCCATTTAGCGGCAACGCCAGCAGGCGATGTGGTGTTTGCTATGCAAAATCAAGGGCCATTAGATAGCGGACTACCGCTGGTGGGGATCTGGCGTGCTAATGGTTCCTATGAACTTTGGCAACAAAATAAGGCAGCGTTGCCCCAGGGTTATATCGGTAGTGTGGCAGTAGATGCCAGCGGGACCATAGCCGCCACCTCAGCGCCGCGGGACGGGCAGGTTTTGTTTTGGTCGATTAAGTCTGGTCGTTGCCTAGGTCATTTGGCGGCCCCAGATGCCTGCGGTATTACCACTGGTGAGGGTTCTCTATTGACGGTGGTTGTGAGCGGGGATGAAATTGCTGTTTTGTATGCAAAAGGGACAGGGCTGCAGTGGGATAATCATGTATCATGGATAAAGTTGTTTTAACTGCCTATGGCGCGGTGTTTTAGGCATCTTTCTTCCCTAGCCATTCATAAACTTCTAGGGCAGCAGGATCGCATTTTTCACATCCACCCATTTTGCACGCAGTCCCGGTGGTTACTTTTCTCACCCTGCCTTTGCGCTCCAGCACAGCAAGCATACCCCGTAGTGCTTCTGGGTTTGATCGAAACCGGTGGGAGAGATCCATCAGGGGTGCTCGTTTTTGTTCCGCTAAATAGGCGCTGATGTCTGCTAGCATGGTTTGCTATCCTTCATTTAGTGTGTAAAACCATAGGCATCCCTGCCCACAAAGAATCAAGCACTTTCGCTGGCCAAAGAGGCAGATAACATTTCTCGGCGTCCCCACCAACGCAAGATAAGGACAAACGCGATAAAGAGACCAAGAAATCCTGCGATCCAGGCAAACGAGGCGCCTGGATGGCGGGCGAAAATAGCCGCTTGGTAGTAAATGGTGGCCGCCATATAGCCAAGACCTGTGGTCCATCCGGCGACGAATAGAGTCCAGCCCAGGGTTGTTTCCCGGTAAACGGCGGCAATGGCCGCCACGCAGGGGAAATAAAGCAGGATAAATAACAGGTAGGCGAAGGCGCCGGCCGCGCCATCGAAGCGGGCTGCCATAGCGCCAAAAGTACTGCTGGTTACCTCTTGTTCCTCGGCAGCAGTGTCTAGCGTACTGACATCGCCAATGCCCACTCCCAGCGGATCGGTCCAGGTACTTAGAGCATCCGCCAAACCAGCTGGGATCGTCGCAAATGCTTCAGCAAAGCCCGCCCACAAACTAAAATCCGCTTCTCCCGCTTCGGCAATCCCTGCATCTTCTTCACCAAGGGCCGTGTACATGGCATCCAGGGTGCCTACTACCGCTTCTTTAGCCAACACGCCGGTAAAGATGCCTACAGCCGCGGGCCAATTCTCTTCATCCAATCCCATGGGCGAGAAGGCCGGTGCGATGGCGCGTCCCACTTCGCTTAATACAGAGCTGTCTGTGTCTTCGTTGCCGAAACTGCCGTCAGTGCCAAAGGCATTAAGAAAGTTGAGTACCAATACCATGGGTACGATGACCTTTCCTGCCCGGAACATAAACGTTTTAAGCCGATCCCAGGTGCGCATCAATACGCCTTTGAGGGTAGGTCGGTGATAGGGGGGTAATTCCATAATAAAAGGCGTAGTTTCGCCTTGCAAAATAGTGCTCTTTAGAATAAATCCCGTGAGGACTGCCAGTGCGATACCAATAAGGTATAAGCCAAACACCACATTTTGACCGCCAACGGGAAAAAAAGCAGCGGCAAACAGGGCATAGACCGGTAACCGTGCCCCACAGGACATAAAGGGCGCCATCACCACGGTTAGAATACGATCCCGTTGATGCTCCAAGGTGCGAGTGGCCATAATAGCCGGTACATTGCAGCCAAAACCCACAATCAAAGGCACAAAGGCTTTACCGGGAAGTCCCACGGCCCGCATGGAGCGGTCCATGACAAAGGCAGCGCGGGCCATATAGCCCGAGTCTTCTAACATAGAAAGAAACAAATACAGAAAACCGATCACTGGAATAAAAGTGGCCACCACCTGCAGACCGCCACCAATCCCATTGGCCAATAGTACGGTAAGCCACGCAGGGGATTCTAATTGGGCCAGTGCTTCTGCGAAACCATCCACCAGCAAGGCGCCGGTAAACATATCAAAAAAATCGATAAAAGCGCCGCCGATGTTGATGGTAAACATAAACATCAAATACATAACGGCGAGAAAAATAGGAATACCCAAGACCCGGTTGAGCACCACCCGATCAATACGGTCGGAGATGCTTTCTGAAATGGCTGTTTTTGATGTAACCGTATCTCGGGTTACCTGATTGGCGAAGGCATAACGGGCATCGGCAACGAGAATGTCGATGTCCTCGTTAAGGTCATGGCGCAGGGACTTTAAGCGTATCTCAGACACGCTGCCAGCGCTGATCTCTTTGGCGAGATCGTCCTCTTCCAGCAGTCGTGCCGCCAGCCAGCGGGGATCGCTGTGGGCGGTACGGGCCAGATCAGTGATTTCCGGAACTAAGCTATCGATGGCCTTGCTAAGGGAGCCTTGATAGGGAATCTGTGCGGTGGGTATTGGTTGCTTTTCAACGGCGGTCAGAAGAGCTTCTTTTAGCGCATCGACACCACGGGCTTGGGATGCCACGATGGGCACTACCGGGCAACCCAGTCGCTCACTCAGCCCATGGGTATTGATGTCTACGCCGCGGCTCGCGGCAATGTCCATCATGTTTAATACGAGTATCATGGGTACCCGCATTTCCACCAATTGAGAAGTGAGATAAAGATTTCGTTCTAGGTTAGACGCATCGGCAATATTGACAATGAGGTCGGCTTCACCACTGTGGGCATAATCCCGGGCAATTTTCTCATCCAAGGACGACTCTTGATTGATAACATCCAAAGAATAGGTGCCCGGCAAATCGATGACTTCAAAATCGATACCGTTGTAATGGTAATGACCTATTTTGCGCTCGACGGTGACGCCTGGCCAATTGCCCACCCGTTGTTTGGCGCCCGTTAAGGCATTAAAGAGGGTGGTTTTGCCGCAATTGGGATTGCCTACCACGCCAATCGTAAAACGTTTAGTCACTGTATTTTCTCCACGCGCAGGGTTGCAGCTTCATCTTTACGCAAACTTAAGGCAAAACCTCGCACTAGAATTTCTACAGGGTCGCCCAAGGGCGCACTGCGGGTTACGTTAAATTCGATGCCAGGGGTGAGACCCATGGCTAGCAATTTTTTTTTGTAAACTCGACCACCCTCGTCGTAGCCGACCACTTTCCCGCGATCGCCAACCCTCAGATCTCTGAGGTTTGTCGTCATGTGCAGTGTCTCCTCATTATTGATTAACAAGTAATTGAAAATTTAGGTGGGCGCCATCAAGCCAAGGAAGTACAGAAGAAGCAAATATATACGTTTAGATAGGTATGACCATAATCTTATGAGCCATACCGCCACCCAGGCGAGTTCCACCGCACATTACTACCAGCGCACCGCCCGCTTGACGCTGCTGGATTTGCAGTTCGGTGCCCAAGTTAAGGCCCAATTCCCGCAGACGCCGATCCAGCTCACGACCCGCCCGCAGACCCACAATACGCATCTGTACGCCTTGATCAGCCATGGTAAGAGGAAAGGGTCGTGGATAATCTGCCGCAGGGATCGTTCTAGGAGACATTATAGAAAGACGCCTACTAATGATTGTACAGAGCGCTCAACGGTTTTTTGCACAACAGCACCAAACAGGGCTTTGCCAAACATTTCTCCCATCTGGCCGGCTGTTTCGCTATCACTTCTGCTCATGGTTAGACAGCCCGCTTTTTCAAGTGAGGCCAGCAAGTCCGTCTGAGTTATTTGCGTAGGATTATAATAAACTGTAATACTGCCTGCGTGGGGATTAACACGAAGCTCTTGCACACCCGCCAATAATTCTAGTTGTTTTGCAATCATCTGTGTTTTGAGCGGTTGACGTCGGAAAGCCTTGAATCGGACCCGTAACCGTCCAGGAATATGATGGATGTAATGGCTCATAAAGATTAGCTCTGTTAAATGGTTTTCCAAATAGTAATCATTTGCATTCCACTTTTCCAGTATAGATGACTTTACTTTTGACGCAAATCAATTTTTGAGTTATCACCCATCATTCAATAGTCTGTGGCTTTTCCAACAATTTGGAAGTATTTGTTTTAATAATGTTTTCTTCAATGGATTGCGATGATAAGTTTGCTCCGGTTAGGGCGTTAAGCAAAATCCCGATGGTGGTGCCATTGTGTAAAATCGCGCTGCTGACCGGCGATAACCAACCTAGCACCGCGCCGGCGAGGATACCCGTATTAATGCCTACTGCAAGATTGAAATTTGTCTGGATTAATCCCATGGTGTGTTGGGCGATCTCCCGAGCCGCCGCTACCGCCATCAGGCGATCGTCCAGCAATACAATATCCGCAGTGGCGCGGGCAATTTCCGCGCCGCGGGGCATAGCAATACCCACGTCGGCGGTGGCGAGGGCGGGACCGTCGTTAACCCCGTCGCCCACGAAGGCGACTTTACGGCCCCTTTTTTGAAGGGTCTCAATAATGCTGGCCTTTTCCTCGGGCTGCATTTCCGCATAGACTTCATCCAGTCCCAATTCGCTGGCTAGCGCCTCGGCTTTTTGTTTGCGGTCGCCCGTGATCATGATTAACTTGTTCACACCCAAGGCCCGTAGCCAGCCGAGCGCATCCACAGCTTCATGGCGTAGCGTATCCCGCAGCGCTAAAAGACCAATTAAATTGCCTTGGTTACCCACATAAAGCAGAGTCTTGCCTTCATTTTGTAGGCGTTCGATCCGTGCCTGATGTTGGGTAAAACGGACACCTTCATGCTCCTCCAAATAATGGCGACTGCCAATCACAATGCGGCGGTCCTCTACCTCAGCGGACATACCATGGGCCACCAAGTAATCCACCTCACCATGGGTAATGTGCTGAAGATCCCGTTCCCGGGCCGCGTCAACCACCGCCTTGGCCACCGGATGGCTGGCATGTTCTTCCACCGACGCCACCAACGCCAGCAGCGCCTCTTGGGAGCAGTGTTGGGGACTGAGCACTTCCACATCGGTGACCAACAATTCGCTGTGGGTGAGGGTACCCGTCTTGTCGAACACCATGGTATCCACCTCAGCCAAATGCTCGATGGCGTCCCCCCCTTTCATAAGAAGACCTTGGGTAGCGGCGCGATACATACCGGATTTAAAAGCCACCGGCGTGCCCAGTTTTAGGGCGCAGGAGTAATCCACTAAGAAGACCGATTCCAGGCGCGTTAGGTCTCGGGTAAAGGCATAAACTAAACCACCGGTCACTAAAGTGAGATAGACTCGTTTATCGGCGAGTTCGTCCGCCAGTCGTTGGGTCTGGGAACGTTTACTGAGGGATTCTTGAATAAAGCGGGAGACCAGGGCAGTTGTGGTATCGGCGCCGACCTGGGTGGCTTGAATGCGAAGCCGTCCCTCCACCAGCACTGAACCCGATACAACCCGTTTGGGTGCTTCTTTACGTACCGGAACATCTTCCCCGGTAATCGCGGCTTGGTTGACAAGGGCGGCCCCCGTCACCACCCGGCCATCCACGGGGATACGCTCGCCGACCCCTACCGCAACAATCTCGTCGACACACACCTCGTCACCAGGGACTTGGATAAGCTCGCCATGCCGCTCCACCCAAGCTGTCGCTGGATCGGGTCGCAACAGCCTACGCAGCAACTGATTGGACTGGCGTTCCGTGGTGCGTTCTAAAAATTCCCCTAAAGCAAGGAGTAGATTAGTGATATTGGCAGTATAGTGCTCGCCCCTTGTAGCGGCCAACCCGACCGCTAGGGCATCAAGCACTTCTACTTTGATGCCTTTGCGGATAAATACATCTAAACCCTTGGTTAAGGTGGGACTCACGGCCAAGAGGGTAAGCAGTTTTTGAGTACGACGTTTTAAAAAGGGCAGGGCCGCTAAGGTGATGGCTGACAAAGCCATCGGCGCGATCCCAGCCTCGCGGTTTATATCGTCGTTGGCGGCTGGAACCGCTTGCAGGAAAAAAGAACTTAATCTTTCAACAACCGTTGCACGGCTACCTTTTTCTTCTTCATACTCTACGATAATTGAGCGTGCTGGCCGGTTCACCCGCACTTGGCGAACACCAGCGAGGACTTCCATCCAGGATTCGAGGGCGGTGGTATCCAGCGCTGTATCCGCCAGAGCAGGTAATTTGAAACGTACTCGGCCAGGAACATGGTGGACTATGGTGGAATTGCAGATCGCCACGTTGCCTACTCAGTGGTGACCAAGGCCCACGGCTTTACCCATCAAATAAAACAGCGCCACTCCAGCGAGTAAGCCAATAAAATAACGCTCTGCTGTTAATTTAGAGGCTGCTTGCGCTTCTGCTTTATGGCGGTCAGCGAAATAATGCAAAGTGTGTCGATAGGGCATGCTGGGTGTCATTATTCATCCTCGCCTTCAGTGGCTCGCAATTCTGCCTCTGCATCTTGAAAGCGTTCTTTTAATTCTTCGACCCCTCCCTGCAACGTAGACCAAACTCTCACCATGCCTTTAATCGTGCTGCGTTGCACCTTTTCATTGGTCAGTATATAAGTGGCTGCAGCGCCCATTACTAGACCCCGCAAAAAACGCTCGTTACCCACATTAAAAAAGGGAGAGTTTTGCTGTGTTGCCTGGTTGGAATGAACCGCCTGAGCAGCAAGTTGATGAGATGGGTCATAAGCAACGCCGTAGCCGGGCGTTCCAGGCAGGGTAGTCGCATAGGTGGGCAATCCAGGATGTGGATGATGACTATGACCGCTAGTCATTGGGTCGCCAGGCGGTACCTGCGGTTGCTGAAAATAAGGGTATGGATAAGGGTAAGGGTAGTAATATTCGTTGGCCATAGTTATTCCTTAGAAGATTCACCGCTGAGCACATACATGACGGCTGTTCCCGCAGCCACGGTGGCCGCCAGGGATACCAGGGAAGCGCGAAATTGACCACCTGCCAGCCCCGCAGTAGCGGTAGCCACGCCAGAAGCAACCCCGGCTCGAAGGGTATGGACTAGCGCTTCGCCAGTGTTGATCTCGGCCCGTTGCAAACGTCGTAAATTAGTTGCCCCAGCCCCGCACACCCCCACCACGGCCCCAAGCTTGCCAAGTTCCCAGTAAGTGTTACTGGAATGGGGTAACGGAGACTGATAGGTAGGCATCCCTGGATAGGGTCCTTGGGTCATTGGATAGTGAGTCAGTGGATAGTAGGGTTGCATGTCTGTTTTCCTCTTTCGTTGTTATCTCTTGGCAGTGCTGTTGCAAACTAGATCGGTGATCCATTCGATGGCTAACATGATTAATTATCCGTCGCTGGCTTTCGTTTCGTCGTCGGCTTGTTGCTCCTTAGCGGCAGCTTTTTTGACTTTGTCCATGCCGCTCTTCATGGCTTGCGTGGCTTTACCGCCAGCCCGGAACAACGAGCTCTGCACCGAATCATTGGTCAGCAACAGCACAGCAGCAGCGCCGATAAGAGCCCCTTTCCAAAATTCTTTATCGTCGAAGTTCATTAATTGTCCTAAGCTAGACAGGCTATTGGCATCACCATTGGCAATACCGTTAATTAGTTGGTTCATATCCGGTCTGTGGTTTTGTTCGGCAGGGGCACCTGCACCGCCGCCGTGGGGAGGAACCGGTGGCGCACCTGGGTTACCCGCAGGATAACCAGGGGGATAGGGCGTGTAATAGGGTGGTGGCATTTGTGCATAGGGCGGATAGTGATGTCCATAACCTGGGTAACCAGGATTGCCACTATAGTAGCCATGACCGCCCGATACGGCATGAAATTCGTTGGGCGAACCGGGATATCCGGGTTGCGGCACTCCGCCTGCAACCGCGCTAGGGTCGGCATACTGCCAGGGTGGATATTGAGGTGGCAAAGGTTGCTGCTGCTGGGGACCTTGTGGTCCCGGTTGGTTTGCACCGGTCGGTGTCTCATGATCCGAACCACGACTGGCTAAATCAGGCGCCCCGCCATAAGCTCCAACTTCAGCGCCTTCGGTTAAACCAGCCGGTGTACTTTGCGTACCTCGGGGCATGGCAACACTGCGAGGGTCTACCGCCTCGCTAGCATTTTGATGAGTCGGTTGATTATCTGGGTTTTTAGAATGTTCGCCCATCTTTTTCCCCCGCAAGTTAGAATCTGTGACTGATCAACAGGACTTACCCAGCTCGTTCCAGAAGACGCCGTGCGTAGCCTGCGTTCGTGTAGGCTTGATGCTAACCGTCGACACCGCTTTCACGAGCTACCCAAGTCCTTTGTAGGTAAGTCCTAATGGATTTAGATTAGCCCAGCGATGAGCCATTGCGTATTGTTATCGCTGCCGGTGGCTAGCGCCTCCCAGGTTTCCAGTGGAAGACGTTGAGGGGCTTTGTAGAAGAATCTCAACAATAATACTTCTTAATACTATTAACAAGTGGACGCGAGATTCCATGCAACTTATTGACTGCGAGAAAGCTGTTGCTCGCAGGTCGCATTCTGCGTTAATAGATAAGAGATGTATACCCTTTACTGAGGGTTTCTGGAGAAAGCTTTGCTAGGCCGCTAGTGTCTCAAGACCTCTAGCAAAAGCAGATAAGCTCGCATGGGGGAGTAAAACAAGGGGTTTTGCATAATTTTCGCAAAAGCGTTTGACCCGGTTTACTGCGTCGTGACTTACGCAGTCGAGGGGACAGAGCACCGCATCGGCTTGGGACAAAATCGTTCCCAATCGCTGTCGACTGTCTTCACGGCCACCGTCGTGATGAAGAAAACGACCATTTTGACGTTCCACTAGGGTGCGGAACTGACTGCATTGGGAATACCGACCGCCCACATAAAGGATACAGCGACCACACAGACTTGTGCCGGAACAGAGGTTGTTTTCCTGAGCTGGGCAAGATTCGCCAGGATCTAAGTTAGAGAGCCGGTTCAGCATTTTTTCTAGAGCATCCCTTTCTTGGCACGTTTCAGTGAGTTGATTTGCTAATTCATTAGTATGATTCTGAGCACTATCTGCTGATTGCCGCCATTCTTCAATCACTGTCTCCGCGCGATGGGCACGTTTTTTTGCTTCGATCAGTTCGTCTGAAAGGGTATCCAATTTAGCTTGCAAACGGTTTGCAAGTGGGTCATTTTTGAGGGAATCAAGTTGTAAGTGAGCGTCTTTGAGAGCGCTTTGAGTGGTTTTTGCTTGCGCTAACTGGGTTTTCAGAGCAACTTGGGTCTTCAGGTGTTTAGTCAGTTGTTGATGGTTGGTTGCTTTCGTTTCCGTGAGCTGTTTTTCGAGATCTCTATTACGTTGCTGGAGTCGACTAAGCTTTTGCATGTCCACACGGACTGAGGCGCCCGACAAATGCGATAGCATGTGAACATCGCCATAGATGTACTGGAGCAAATCGTTTGGAACCTGAGGGTGAGTTACTAATGCCCAGTAGGGGCCTGCCACCTGGCCTATTTTTAGCGACGCTGTCCAGAAATCACGAAAGGCGTCTTCAGAACTAAACTTAGCCACTGTTTCAATGGATCGCTTGTATTTTCGGTCCAGATGCTTATGAAGCAGGCGGGTGGCGTCGCAAGGCTCATCGGCTAGGCTGACAAAACCCCGATGTAATTCATAATTGCCAACATTGCTATCAAGTTTGATTTTTATTTTTTGACAAATCCGCCGTAATTCATCAAGGGATACGCAGGTACCGATGACACTACAGTGAAAATGGGCATCCAGTTGCCACAGTTTCTTGCGTCGGATAGGAGTGGTAGCACGCAGGGGGCTGTTCATTTTGTTAGCTTTGCCTTGTCCCATTTCATTAGCACACATAAACCTAAAACCTTTAAAAATAATGTAAACAATAATTATTACTATTTGCGTTTAAATTTAAAGTAATGCTATGGAGCTGTCAACCCGATAGTGGTACATAATATAAGTCTGGAGAGGTTAAATTATGGAATGATGCTTATGCGGGAAGTGAAGTTAATGACAGTAAAGCGCCAAAACGTTCTCCCATTTGACGTGCCTTGTTTATCGCCTGCACCCGGTTATCTACGCCAAAAATATCGAGAATGGCTGTGACATGTCCCTTGATGGTGGCTTCCGACAAAAATAGTTTGCGGGCAATCAGTTTATT
>CAZGON010000092.1:0-14718 GCA_964527085.1 uncultured Candidatus Competibacteraceae bacterium | reverse complement strand
AAAATCTTTACGCGATGCTCACTGTCGTCGATGGGCGTGTCGTCCATGCCGCTGAAAACTTTAAAGACCATGGGCCACCAGCGTTGCCCATATCCCCCGATTGGTCACCGATAGCACGTTTTGGTGGTGCTCATCAAGTCGCCCGTTTCAATCCCAGCCCGGTCCTGGCCCAAGTAGCCCACGGTTTGAGTTGCGCCCATGGCCATCATCATGGCCACAGTGGCGACAGCTGGGTCGCTCATGGGTAGAGTCGTGGCGGAGATTTTTGGGGGCCGTTAGGCTGCGGTTGTTTTGCATTCTAGAGGTTCGCTTTTTTACCACCTCTGATAAGGTAGCGACGGCCATCGCCCATCACTTGAGTCGTCGTTGCTGCAATAACGCCACAAACTCATCGTTAAACAAAGGCTTGGAAAATAAATAGCCTTGATATTCATCGCAACCTTGTTGGCTAAGAAAGTCCAACTGCTCAGGGTATTCGACCCCTTCAGCAACCACTCGCAACCCCAGACCATGGGCTAAGGAAATGATAGCGGTAGTGATGAGGGTATCATCATCTTCGGTGGGTATACCGATAATAAAAGAACGATCAATCTTTAGTTCATCGAGGGGAAAACGTTTAAGGTAGCTCAAAGATGAATAGCCCGTACCGAAATCATCGATGGAAAGGGTAACACCCATCTCCTTCATCCGGTACATTACCTCGACGTTCTCTTTAGCATTTTCCATAAGCATGCTCTCGGTCAGCTCTAAGCTGAGGCGTTGTGGGTTCACCCCTGTGCTTTTTAGAGCCTGACCTAGAGTGCGAGAAAAATCGTTGTGACGAAACTGCTGAGTCGATAGATTGATGGCAAGGCGCAAGTGGTCAAAGCCATCCATTTGCCATCTCAGCATTTGCTGGCAGGCTTGATAGAGTACCCATTCGCCAATCTCTATGATCGAACCGCTTTCTTCAGCCAATGGGATAAATTTTTGTGGTGGCACCATGCCCAGTTGAGGATGCAGCCAACGCAGCAATCCCTCACAGCCGACGACCTGCCCTGTTTTAATATCCACTTTAGGTTGATAAGCAAGCTTGAGCTCACCATGATCTATGGCCCTACGCAGATGATTTACCAAACTCAATCTCTCTAACGATTTAGCATTGAGGACTTTAGAGTAAAATTGGTAGGTATTTTTGCGCTGCTTAGCGTAACGCATAGCCACATCGGCATGTTCCAGCAGGGTATCTCTGTCGTCGCCGTCGTCTGGACAGATAGCAATACCGATGCTAAGGGTGACAAAAAGTTCATGGTCGCTTATTTGAATAGGGACTGTCATGGCTGTCAAAATCCGTTGCGCTATCCGGGCCGCATCCTCGTAGTGGGCGAGATCGGACAGCAGAATTGAAAACTCATCCCCCCCAGTACGCGCCACACTCAGCCGGCCTTCGTCGCCATCCATGCGTCCTATCACGTCACTGGCTCGGGTGGTTTGTTCCAATCGTTGGGCAACCTGCTTTAATACTTCATCTCCAAGGGCAAGACCCAAACTGTCATTTAGCTCGTTGAAGCGGTCCACATCCACGTACAAAATAGCGCAGACTTTTTGCGTATTGAGGGCATGTCTGACAGCCGCGTCGGTGCGCTGCATGAACAACTTGCGGTTGGGTAAACCGGTGAGCCCATCAAAATAAGCGAGACTGTCTTGATAAACTTTAGCTGCCAGCGTGTTACGCAAACGCAAAACCAACTCGCTGGGATCCACCGGTTTAGCCAGAAAATCATTGGCGCCAAATTCCAGCGCCTTTAACTTGGTATCCGCATCGGTGGATGAGGTAAGCACGATAACGGGTAAGTATTTAAAGGCTGGTTTGGAACGCAACTTGTTTAGAATATCAAAGCCGCTGACATGGGGCATCACCAAGTCCAGCAGCACAACGTCTGGCTGTGTTTCAGCAAGCAATGGCAACGCTTGGCGAGAATCATTGATGGAGATAAAGTTGCGATAGCCTACCTCTTCCAGAAATACTTGAAGCACCTCTAGCGTCAACGGCTCGTCATCGACCATCATGATGGTAGCGTGCATGAGCCTATCATTAGGGGCGGTTTGTTTAACGGGAAGGTTTGCACCGCTTTGGCGTTCATCCTTTTCCAATGGAAACAGATAAGCTGTTTCATTCATGTTGAGTTCCTCAATCCGTGAATCTAAGTTTAATTTAAGCTAAAGATTTTTAACTGCTGCGCTAGGGACTGTCATAACTGATTGGATTATTTGAGAACGGTAACATGATCCGGTCAGCGAGGCGTTGTAGCGTTAAAATGGTTGTATCAACCTCGTCTTCGCTCGCAGATTTGGCAAACGCCTCTAACTCTTGCGCAGGCTCTACTAAGACATCAAACCCGACGGTGCCGCCAGCGCCCTTTAACCAATGCGCCAACCGGGCCAATTCATCAAAATTCTTGTCATCCCGCGCCTTTTGCATCACCACTACTTGTTCCTGTAAGCGCACCACAAACTTCTCGATGATAGCGCTAAACCGTGGGTGACCTGCCAATCGCGATAACAGCGCAGGTTCAGCTGAAGATAAAGAACCTTGCGGTTGGATTTCGTTGTGCTGTTGTTTGGCTACAGCCTCGCCTGCAGAGGTTTGCAGATGCTTTCCTCCCAGTAACTGGGTTAGCCGTTGCAGTAACTCATCGATATCGACAGGTTTTGTCAGGTAACCAGAAAAACCCGCCGCTAGACAATCTTGTTCAAACTCTTTCATGGCGTGGGCCGTAAAAGCAATCACAGGAATATTGATCCCTTGGTTGCGTAACAACCGGATTGCGCTGTAACCGTCCATCACTGGCATTTGAATATCCATCAGGATCAGATCAAAGCGGGTCGAAGATGCTTTTTCTACAGCCGTTTGGCCATTTTCCGCGGTGGTGACACAAAGACCAGCTTGTTCCAGCACCAGCTTTACCAGTTCCCGGTTTTCAACGCCGTCATCAACCACCAGCACCTGCGCCGCAGGGAATTGCCATTGCATGGAATTATCTATGGCTACGTCTTGATGGGTGATAGCCACTTCATGGGGCTGCAACAGCCTTACATCTTGTAAAGGTCCAGGGTCAAGGGTCAACCTAAACGTGCTTCCCTTGCCCGGTTCGCTGTCTATGCTGATGTCACCCCCTAAAGCGCGGGCAAATTGGCGGCTGATGGCTAGCCCTAAACCAGTTCCTTGAAAGCGCCGCGCGATGGAGCTGTCTGCTTGCACAAAAGGATCGAAGATGTTATCCACTTTATCAGGGCTAATACCAATACCGGTGTCTTGTACGTCCAACGCAAACCGGGTTTTTGCATTCACCGTCATCATACGAATAACTATGTTTACATGGCCGTGTTGGGTAAACTTTATGGCATTATTCACCAAGTTGGTGATGATTTGACGCAGCCGAGCTGGGTCAGAAATGATTGTCTCGGGAATCATGCCATCCGCTTCGAATTTCAGGTCTAGTCCTTTGTCACGGGCCGTTAGCCCAAGCACTTGCATAACTTCTCCGACAATTAGATGTGGACTCATACATAGCTGTTCAACTTCCAGCCGACCCGACTCTACTTTGGAAATGTCAAGAATGTCATTGATGAGTTCCAGGAGATGTTTGCCGCTAGCATAAATGGTGTGCAGATAGCGTTGAGTTTCTTGCTGGGTTTTGCCATAGCCCCGTTCGAGGAGTTGGGTAAATCCCAGAATGGCGTTCATAGGTGTGCGAATTTCATGGCTCATGGTGGCCAAGAAGGTACTCTTGGCCCGGTTTGCTGCTTCGGCTTCGTCTTTGGCTTTGTGTAATGCCAGCTTGTTTTCCTCAAGCTGCGTGACATCATCCAAACTAATCAGCACGCCACCGGGTTTAGCGTTGTCACCTAGCACCGGCGAGCAGTTGACGATAAAAGTTCGCTCCCCGTTTTCCGTGAGCGCCAAACGGATCATAAAGTCTTTTTGGGGTTTGGCCTCCCGCAAAGCTTTTATCCAAGGGGCTTTGGCTCGGGTGAGCGGTTCGCCTTCCAAAGTGGTCCAGGTAAAATCAAAGGCGCTATGGCCAAGTAATGCATCGGGCGCTTTTCCCACGATGGAGGCGAAAGCTTGATTAGCTAACACAATATTTTCTCGCTGATCCAGCACTAACAATCCCTCGGCCAAGGTATCCAGTGCTGTCCGCACTCGCGCCGGAATAGCTTGGGAAGGATCCAACTGTTTTAGCATTTTGCCAAGGTAAAAATAAAATAAGCCAAAGCTGCAGAATCCTATAAAGAGGATCAGCTGCAGTAGCGGATGCGCAAAAAATCCTAGCCAACCCTCGGACGTCAGCGGGTTGAAACGAAGCTCGACCTGTCCCCATTTGCTATCCTTCAACCAAATCGGCACCTGAATCTGAGTGTCTTGGGAGTAATCTCCAGATTCTTGCCGCCAATGGGAAGCATGGTCTCCTACGCTAACTACCAGCTGTCCTTGGGCGCGTCGTAAAGCAGCAGACAAAAGGTCGCTATTGCGTTCAACCACCAGATCAAGAGTCGCTTCAAGACGGTTGATGTCCTGCTGGCTAATAAATGCCGTGGTATTGGCGGCAATAGCTTCGGCCAGGGCAACCCGACCCTCGCGAAGCGCTTTATGGGTATCGGGTAGTAAGCCTAACAATGCCGCCAGCAGCAGTAAACTCACTATGAGTCCGGTTTGCCCCATCGCTACCCAGGTTTTAGCAGTCAATCCTTTCATGCTTTATCGTCCGGTTGGTTGTTGCTTAAGACGCTTTGTTCAGGTTTGGTTTGATCTTCGTTTTTGTTCACTAGAGATGCCAATGAGTCTTCATCAGCATCGTCTGCCTGTTGCAATGAGCGTTTGTTTGCATACATTAAAATGAGCAGTGGGTCGATGATACGCCAAGCAGGTAGGGTAGAGAGCAGGGTGCTCAGTAACACACCGCCTCGCACCAGCCATATCACATAACCCACCCAAAGCCCAGTGGATACTGCAACCGATGAACCAAGCCAAGTTTTATCTAAGATAACCTGAGCAGCGGTGTCTTCTCGAAGGTCATTTAAGCCGCGAATAAACTCAGGCCGCCTAATAAGCATCTTTGCATCCGCTGAAGTGGGCGGTTTTTGGGCAGTTTCCCCATTGGCTTGGCTAGCACTGGCGGGTGTTATGGGCACTGTCATGAACTCAGAACTTGTAGACTGCGCAACACGATGTGAAGCGGTGTTAATGGCAGGTTTCCGTGTGCCCGAGTTAATGGTATGCAAATCGCTATCCGGCTCAACGTAAGATGGTGTTTCAGAATCGACAGAATTATGATCGGGCATTTCTAAACGGCGATGCTGTGGGACAAAGTCGTCATTGAGGAGCTGCGTAATCAAATTTACATCATCGTCGTTAAAAAATGGTTTACGGGAAACATGATTGTTAACCAGTGAAGGTGAATTAGCAGCATAGGCGTCGCTGCTACCACGGTACCCGCTTAACCTTTCTGGTATCACTGTATTTATATTCTTATCCACTTCGGACGAAGTGATAATCGGATCTTCATCGGTAGTGATAGGAATGGGATCGACTTCGGGATTGCTCTCGGGATCGTTTTGGTCCTCACGAGTGATAGGGTCGGGATTAACTTCGTCCTCATCCTCAACCTCGTCGTTATCTTCGTTTTCAGGCGGAGTAGGGTCAGGATTATCTATTGGCGGAGCGGGATCATTCTCGTTATCCTCGATTTCGTTCTCAGGATCATTCTCGGGAGTGATAGGATCCAGATCCTCCTCGTCTTCGTCATTGTTTTCGGTTGGAGTAGGGTCGGGGTTGTCCACAGGAAGAGTAGGATTATCCTCATCTTCGGTATCTTCCTCGTCTTCCGCGGGCGGAGGATCTAGATTCTCCTCATCCTCTGGAGTAGTAGGGTCGGGATCATTTTCGACCTCATCCTCATCCTCATCCTCATCCTCGTTGTCATCTTCGTCTTCGGGCGGAGTAGGGTCAAGATCGTCCTCGTCCTCTATGTTGTCCTCGGGGGGAGGTGTAGTATCTGGATCATCCTCGTCCTCGTCTTGGTTATTATCTTCGGGAGGAAGAGGGGCAGGATCATCCTCGGTATCGTTCTCTTCATCATCATCTAGATCAACTTCAGGAGGGGCAGTATTTGGATCATCCTCGTCCTCGTCTTCATCCTCAATTGGGTGGATGATGATAGCGACAGTGGCTTGGCTAGATTGACCGTCGTTGTCGGTGACAGTATAGGTAAAGCTGTCGGTGAGATTCTCTGTACCGTCGTGGGTGTAGCTAAAGGTGCCGTCGGTGTTGAGGACAAAAGCAAAGGAATGAGAGGGGCCTGTGTCTAAGCTTACCGTGAGTGTATCGGGTGACTGCTCGGCATCGGTATCATTGGCGAGTACGCTCATCTGTCCAGACTCTAGCAGGGTGGCGGTAGCCCCTTCGTCAAGGATCAAGAAATCTTCCTGGCCTACGGGAGGATTGTCATTCGTCACACTGATAAAAAATTGCTCATTGCGGGTCAGACTACCAGCATCCCGGCTTTGAACAATAACGTGGTAGCTTGATTTGGTTTCATAGTCGAGTACGCCATCATCTAGTATCAATTCATCATTATTGGTGCCGCCAATGGATAAATGATCTTCACCACTGATTATCGTATAGCTAAAGGTGTCCCCGGTATCTGGATCATCGGTGGTTAAGACGCCGATGCTAATACCGCCTGTGGTATCGGTATTTTCATCGATAGCTTGATTGCTGAGATGGATGGCTGTAGGCGGACTGTTAGTGTTAGCCGCACTTACCGTTATCTCAACCATATCAATATTCTGAACCGTGCCATCAGAAACGGTCAGAATAAAGGTCAATATCGTGGGGTCGTTTGGTGCGACAAAGATAGGCGATGAGCTTATTTGATCGTTTAAAGTGATCCAGGGACCACTGATTTGTGTCCATTCAAAGGTAAGCACATCCGTCACATCAAGATCGCTACCTAAACCATTCAGTGTCACCGGCGTATTTACGGTGACCACTTGATCAGGGCCGGCATTGGCTTGAGGGGTATGGTTAACACCGGATGTCTCGGCGGTAATAATTTCCTCGATACTTGAGTAGGTGATGGTAAAAGATTGATAGCCTAGATCAACACGGATGGTTGATCCGTCGTCCATTACACTACTGGAACCAAACTCGGAAAGATCGATAGTGTCAGTATCGTTACCTCCATCGACTTCGTATTCATCACCATCTTGAGCGCCAGTAAATAGAAAAATATCCTGTCCTTTATCTCCCCACATTTTATCGGATCCGCCGCCACCAATTAATATATCTTTGTCATTTCCTCCTCTTAACTCATCGTCGCCTGGACCACCGTGCAGAATGTCTTCCCATTGACCACCATTAAGCTTATCGTTGCCTTCAGCACCATAAAGCAGGTCTTTGCCGCCTCCGGCATCGATATTTAGATCATCACCGTTGCTACCCAGGAAAATATCGTCACCGTTGCTAGAGCTTGAAATGATATTGCCGGTATCAGCATCCAGCCAAATAGGAGCGCTATTTGAACCCAGCTTTTCAATAGGCGCGTCAACGGGTTCTAGAAAAACAGCTTCAAAGCCAGCCGAAAATAGCAGCCGTGGCTCTAGTTCTTCCCCTAGAAGACAGTGACTAGGCGACGCTTTTTTCTTCGCCCGTTTTTTGCGGGTAAATATAGACATGTTCCTTGTGATAACATCTAGCGTATGACCGCTAGAGCATTTCCCATTCAACTGTACACGGCGTTAGCCTTCGGTCTCGGCGTGCTCATGTACTCTGTGTACACTGCGCGCGCCTCGCCTCGGCTGCCTTGTTTACAGTCGAAGCGAAAATGCTCTAGAGTTGATAATTCCTATCTCTTTCATTAAACAGCTTTGATTTTTATGCAAACTGCATACCTTAATAAAAAAATAAAAATATCAATTGGTTATCTAAGAATTATAAATGTGCATATCAAGTCTAGGGGCGATACTGCCAAAAATCGGCAGTTCAAACCTGCAAAAAGCTAAGGTATATACCGATGATCCAATATAGCTTTGAAGTCACCCCGGTGGATCGAGGCGTACCCGTCAAGTCCTGGACCCGGGGTGTGCCTTTTCAGGACGAGGCCCGCCAGCAGCTTATTAACATTGCTAAACTGCCGTTTGTTCACGGCTGGGTTGCCGCTATGCCAGATGTGCATTTGGGCAAGGGAGCCACCATCGGCAGCGTGATTCCTACCGTCGGCGCTATCATTCCCGCTGCGGTGGGCGTCGACATCGGTTGTGGCATGATGGCGGTGAAAACAAGTCTTAAGGCAGAGCAGTTACCGGACACGCTAGGACCATTGCGCACAGCCATCGAAAAAGCAGTGCCCCACGGTCGCACCGGGGGCCGTGCTAGGCTTGATCGGGGCGCTTGGGGCAATCCACCCGCGGATGTGAGTCAGGCATGGGCACAGTTACAAAAAGATTTTAAGGTCATTGCTGAGAAGCATCCGGCAATCGCTAAATCAAATCATTGCAACCACCTGAGCACCCTGGGTACGGGTAACCACTTTATCGAGATTTGCTTAGACGAGCAGGGCAACGTTTGGAGTCTATTGCACAGTGGGTCGCGGGGCGTAGGTAATCGTATCGGCAGCTATTTTATTGAGCTGGCTAAGCGGGATATGGCGCGTTGGTATATTAATTTGCCTGATCGGGATCTGGCATATTTTCCAGAGGGTACCGATCATTTTAGTGACTATGTATTCGCCGTGGGTTGGGCGCAGAACTATGCGCGAACCAATCGCCAGTTGATGATGCGACGGGTGTTACAAGCATTGCAAGAGATCGTCGGCATTCCTTTTGATTCGGAGCAAGAGGCGGTTAACTGTCATCATAACTATGTGCAGCTAGAACATCACTACGGTAAAGATGTCTGGCTTACCCGTAAGGGGGCGGTGAGCGCTCGGACTGGTGAACTGGGTATTATTCCTGGCAGCATGGGAGTGTGTTCCTACATCGTGCGAGGTCTGGGTAACCCGGAAAGCTTTCATAGTTGCAGCCATGGGGCAGGCCGCGCCATGTCGCGTAGCGAAGCAAAGCGCCGTTTTACCGTGGACGACCACAAACAGGCAACAGTGGATGTGGAGTGCCGCAAGGACGCAGCGGTGGTGGATGAAACCCCAGCAGCTTATAAACCCATCGATGCGGTTATGGAAGCTCAGAAAGATTTGGTGGAAATCGTGTATAAGCTAAAGCAAGTGGTCTGTGTAAAAGGATGATACCAAGGTGAAGCTTCATAGGGTGGCTGTTTCGCCGTCTAGTCAACGACTACCTAAGACTGAGCAGCTGGCATGGAAGCTCGCTACCGTGGCAGTCGATCCGGTATCCGTTGAGGCGGAAACCGCCGAGATGATTATTAACCGGCTGATGGACAACGCCGGGGTCGCCCTAGCGGCCTTCCAGCGCCCCTCGGTGGTCAATGCCCGAACCCAAGCCCTAGCCCATCCGCGAGCAGGTGGCGCTAGTGTGTTTGGCTTGTCACCCACTCAGTGCGTGTGTGCTGAGTGGGCGGCCTGGGCAAACGGGGTTGCGGTACGGGAGCTGGATTTTAACGATACCTTTCTCGCCGCTGATTATGCCCATCCTGCTGATACCATAGCGCCGCTCCTGGCGGTCGCCCAGCAATGCGGTAAAACTGGGTTGGATCTGTTGCGGGCTATCGCTACCAGTTATGAAATTCACGTCAATTTAGTCAAAGGCATCTGTTTGCACGCCCATAAAATCGACCATATTGCCCACTTAGGTCCCGCCGTGGCAGCGGGACTAGGTACACTGCTAAACTTGGACCGAGACATTATTTACCAAGCTATTCAACATGCGCTGCATGTCACCTGCACTACCCGCCAATCCCGCAAAGGGGATATTTCCAGCTGGAAAGCCTATGCTCCTGCCCATGCGGGTAAATTGGCCATCGAAGCGGTGGACCGGGCCATGCGCGGCGAGCAGTCTCCATCACCCATCTATGAAGGCGAGGACAGTGTTATTGCTTGGCTACTGGATGGTCCGCAAGCCGACTATCGCGTTCCGCTACCGGAACCCGGTGAACCCAAACGGGCTATTCTAGAAACATACCCTAAAGCCTATGCAGCTGAATATCAAAGTCAAGCGCTTATCGATCTTGCCTTTAGACTGCGGCAGCGTATTGACGATTGGGTTAGTATTAAAGAGATCGTGCTACACACCAGTCATCATACCCATTTTGTGATTGGCAGCGGCGCTAATGACCCGCAGAAGCGTGACCCCAATGCCAGCCGGGAAACCCTCGATCATTCCATTATGTATATTTTTGCGGTGGCGTTGCAGGATGGCGTTTGGCGTCATGAAGGCTCCTATGCGCCAGAACGGGCCAAGCGTCCGAACACCATCGCCTTGTGGCATAAGATTCGAACCGTTGAAGATGCTGACTGGACCCGCCGCTACCATGCTGCTGATCAAAAAGCTTTTGGCGCTCGGGTCCAGGTAGTTTTCAACGACGGTACTCAGTTACAGGATGAGATTGTTTTGGCCGATGTCCACCCTAGAGGCGCAAAACCCTTTAAACGCGATGACTATATCGATAAATTCCGCGCATTGGCTGAAGCGCTGGTCCCGACTCAAGAACAAAATCGATTTTTGGAAATGGTCCAGTGTTTACCTACCTTAAACACCGAACAACTGAGCGAATTAAACGTGACAATACCCGCTGACCGACGCTTAGATACGGGCTCTGCTAGGCAAGGCATTTTTTAATGCTTCATGTAAAGACTTTGGCGACGGAAAAACGTCAGCGACTACGCCATGAACTCCAAGCGGGCCGTCTGCTGCGTTTTCCCGGCGCCATGTCGCCCTTGGTGGCCATGTTGATTGAAGAGCAGGGTTTTGACGGGGTCTATATTTCCGGCGCCGTATTAGCCGCTGATCTCGGACTGCCGGATATCGGTTTAACTACCGCCACGGAAATCATCCAACGCAGTCATCAAATTGCCCGCGCCACCAATCTGCCTGCCCTTACCGATATCGACACCGGTTTTGGGGAACCCATGAACACCTTTCGCACTGTGCAAGAACTGGAGGAATTGGGGTTAGTCGGTTGCCATTTGGAGGACCAGGTGTTGCCTAAGCGTTGTGGTCATCTGGACCATCAAACCTTGGTGGATGTGACCACTATGGTAAAACGTATAAAAGCCGCCGTGGCGGCTCGACGCGACCCTAACTTTTTGATCATTGCACGAACTGACGCTCGTAGTGTCGAAGGGTTAGAGAAGACCATTCAGCGGGCTTGCGCCTATGCGGACGCAGGAGCCGATATGATCTTTCCTGAAGCGCTAACCCATGAGCAAGAATTTGCCGCTCTGCGCAAAGCGATAGCAATACCCTTACTGGCTAATATGACGGAGTTTGGCAAATCCCCTTTATTAGGAGTGCAAAAGCTCAAGGAGTTGGGTTATAACCTGGTAATTTATCCTGTTACTGGTCTAAGACTCGCCATGCAAGGAATTGAAGAGGGTTTTGCGCAATTGCGCGACGCAGGAACCCAAAAAGACCTACTGAATGTTATGCAGCCTCGTACCCGGTTGTATGAGTTACTGGGTTATGAAGCGTATAATGCCTTTGATGCAAACATTTTTAACTTTAAGCTGTAATAATAGCCCACAATAATACGTCAAAATCGCTAAAAGGGGGCGCAACGATCAACCTGGTTGTCTTGACTCCCCCATGGCTAAGCCTCTCAACCCTGCTTCCTAAGTTCAACATTAAATCTAGCATTAACAACTTATAATGAATAACAGACTACTGTATGGATAGTATCCAAATTATTACCCTCGCCCTGCTTCAGGGTTTAACCGAATTTCTTCCCATTTCTAGTTCCGCGCATCTTATCTTAGTGCCCGTTTTAACTAGCTGGCAGGATCAAGGATTGGCATTCGATGTGGCGGTGCATGTGGGCACCCTAGCAGCTGTTGTTTTATATTTTCGTCATGAACTAGTAACTATGGCTAAAGCGTGGCTTGGTTCCTTGTTGGGTCGCGGCATGACACTCGATGGCCGACTCGCCTGGGCTGTCCTATTTGGTACTATTCCAGCCGGTGTGGTGGGTTTTTTGGCCAAGGATTGGATTGAACTTTATTTACGGTCACCGCTGGTTATTGCGGTGGCAACCATTGGTTTTGCAGTGTTACTGGGTGGGGCAGATGCCTGGGGACGACAAAATAGAGATGAATATCGTATCACCTGGCTGGATATTGGGATTATCGGATTATCTCAAGCCTTGGCGATTATTCCTGGCACTTCCCGCTCGGGTGTGACCATGACAGCAGGTCTTGCCCTAGGGCTTAGCCGTCAGGCGGCTGCCCGCTTTTCGTTTCTTTTGTCGATTCCAGTGATTGTTTTAGCTGGCGGTTTGTTGACCCTTGACCTTATTCAACAACCCCAAGACGTGCATTGGAACACACTGCTAATAGGTACAGTTATCGCCGCCCTGAGCGCTTATCTTTGTATTCATTACTTTCTAAAATGGCTACAACGCATCAGCATGTTACCCTTTGTTATTTACCGACTGGTGCTGGGGATCGGTCTGTTAATAATCTTTATATAAGTTGTGACGTTTTTTATTGGGCAAGCACAGGCGTTTGTTCGCTTTCCATAGGCAAATGTTCTTTTTTAAGATAACTAAACATATCTAAAGAATATATATAAAAAGCCATTGGAATAAGTAGCTCTTTGTATTCTGTGATTTCCCATAGACGCGCAAAATTGGCGCCATTCGTTAAAAATAATAATTGAGTGGTAGCAACGACAAAAAGCGTCACTAAAATAATATTTCTTTCTTTTCGACTATTGCTAAATAGAGCAAATAGAAACAAAATGACTACGCTACCCCAAAAAGCTACTTGAGTAAGAAAAATATCCCACATATCAAAATTATAGGCACAGGCAAACGCACCAACAACAGCAATAAATGGGCGTGCTACGAATAGCTTTAGGTAGTTATTATTAAATAGATTTGGAAATAAAAACCTAATAAAAGGTAATACCACTAAAAATAAAAAAGCCCCGAAGTAATACATATTTTCAACATGATTGGTGGCAAAATTGTGTAAATTCATTTCACCCTGAAAGTTATTGTTGAATGTTTCTGGCGTTTCAATTTCTAACACCCGCTGAAACCAGGAAATCTCTTCCATTGCCATTAAAAAAAACAAAAAACACAAGATCATTAAAGAGAATTGGCTGAATTTTGAAATTTTTAAAGTTTTGCGACTCTTTAAGAAAAAAATAGCAACCATCATGCAGCTACCAAAAAGTAATAAAGCTGATAGCCATTCTATGGGGCTATCTTCTAAAGATAGATCATTAAAAACTTTTGGTTTAAAAATAAATAAACCCAGAATACTCAATGAGATTGATAGGGTTGTAAAAATACTTAATTTTTCTAAAGAAAATCCCTTGTTTTCAGCTAACGTAAAGTGCGGTTTTTTGCTGCCTGTAAAACTGCAAAATATAGCAACCATAGAAATGAAAATGATAACGCTACGAATCAAATAGCTTGGGGAAAAATCTGGCCATCCTTCCGCAAGAAAACCTCTCTGCCAATATAGCTTGTCTAAAACTAATATAGAGGAAAGTCCTATAGCGCCGAGTAAAAATAAACCCATTGCAAAAATATGACTATCGTTTTTATTTTTGGCTTGCATTTTATATTTCCTTTTAATTAATCATTACTTCCAATTTGTAACGCTAAACTCATGTTCTATATCATGAGCAAGCCAGCAAGAAACACAATGTTACTGGAGGTGTTTAACCATGCAGTGGTTTAAATAACGGACTTCTGCAAAAAAAAAGCCAAGTTAAATTTAGGTTATAGAGTTTTTTTAAAATCAATTATTTGTAATAAAACTGTAACAAAATTGCTGAAGGGTCGACGGGATTGAGATATCGCCAATGATGGTAAGTGACAATTATGGATCTTGAAGTGCTGTTCAAGGTCAGGTTTTTGAAGCACTTAAACGTTAATGTTAATCCTCGTTGCAACACGTTAATTTAACGCATAGCCGAGAATCTGCCCTGCGTTCTTTAGCAAATTTAGAATCACCGGGTCCCCGAGGGAACGATGGAAGCTCGGTTGCCTTGGCATAATATCCATAGCCTTGATGCGATCAGTTAGAACCATAGCGGGTTGATTTGCATACATCGATGAAGGGTAATAAAGACCACCTATCTCAGGATAAGCTTCATAGAAAGCTTGCGCCCAATTCCGAGCGACAGACCTTGGATCTGCCATCAATCCCATTGACGCACCGGTCCGTGTTAAAAAAGAGCCGGTCAGGCCTAAGAGCTGAAAACTTTTCGTGATGGTAAAACCGACCAACCAGGGTTCTTTATGCCAGCGATTAATAACACGGGGTTTCTGAAAAACTTCAGCAAAGCAAGTAACTGGGTCATGGGCAGCGTACAGTACAGCACGATCTTGAGGTGTGAGTTCACTGTTTAGGTGATGATCGAAACGTGCATCGATAGGGCCTACATGTCGAAAATCGTGCCAGCGTATTGGATGACGACCAGCACGAAAGTAGATCCGCCAAAGAACTGTGCCTGCTTCGATGGTTTCAACATCTGGTTGTATAGCATTTGAAGAGGCACTTAAGACATAATAGGGCATAGTGAAAACGCAGA
>CAZGON010000091.1:2983-14940 GCA_964527085.1 uncultured Candidatus Competibacteraceae bacterium | reverse complement strand
GGGTATCTACTTTGCGTTGCAGCTCCGCGGCTTGGGCGCGTTCCCGCTCGGCGGCAGCGGCTATTTGGCACTCCTTAGTCAGCTGCTCGGTGAGGTCGGCCCATTCTAAGACGGTGCCTATAGGTTGGCCGGTGTCATCTAAAGCGGGACTGAGGACAAGACGTACTGTCCGGCTGCCGAGCAGCAGTTCTTCTTCATGGGTGCCCGTTAATTGTTCCAGCACGCGCCGTTGTTGGGCAGGCTCGGGGTGTAAGGTCTCTAGCGCCGCACCTAGCAGGGTGTCGCTTGTGAAGCCCGGTAGTCCTTGGCGTAGCTCTGCACCCAAATCTTTAAAGGTGCGGGTCATGGCTTGGTTAGCGTAAATGATCTTGTGATCAAAATCGGCCATCAGTACGTTGGCTGTGGCATCGTCTAGCGCTTGGCGGATGCGGTTGCTCTCCGCCGCTTGACAACGCTCGGCGTCGATGCGCTCACGTAGGTCTCCTTGCATGGCAGCCATGGCCTGTAACAATTGGCCTATTTCGTCCTTGCGCTTCACCACAATCTGATTGTTGAGATCGCCACGCGCAATGGCTTTTGACACCTCTACAGCGCGTTTGAGGGAACCTGTCATGCCGTGGACCCACCAAAAACTGGTAACCGTCACTACAGCCACAAACACCAGCGCTAGTGACACGATAAAGAAAACCGTCTGCTGAACGCTCCCTTGCGCCGCCTCGGTCATCAAAGCTATTTGCTGGTCGATATCGTCAATGTAAAAACCAGTGCCGATCATCCATTGCCATTTATCTAAACCCACCGCGTAGGCTAGCTTTGGAGCTGCTTCATCCGCGGAAGGCTTATCCCACAGATACCGATATTCACCGCCACCGCGTTTGGCAATAGCTATCAAATCCTTGACCAAATAATTACCAGCTGCATCTTGTAGATTAAGAAGATTTTTGCCCTCTAACTCTGGCTTTGGACCCAAAACCCGATTGACTCCGTCATAGTTGTAAACGAAAAAATAACCCTCGTCGCCATACCTCATATTTCTAATAATCGACGCAGCTTTTTGCTGGGCGGCCATATCATCAGGCGATGCATTCTGGTAGGTCGTCTTGATAGACGACAAGGCAAGCTCTATATGGTTTTTTAGCTCAGCCTGCTTCTGCGCCAGCATATCTTTGCGGAATGTAGCTATCTCCTGCTCACTGAGCTTATACATTTGGCTAATAGCCGTCCCAGTTATACCGACAGTGACCAATGTCACTGCGGCAATAATAAGGAGAATAAGTTTGGTTTTGATAGACATACCTTTCATTGAGTTCATTCCATTAATCATGTAAGTAATACAGCTAAGCCTAAGCCACCTGGCTTTGCTTCAAAACTTCAGAGCTGACCAACCGATGAATATCCAGGATCAGCAACAGTCTATCGGTTAATTTATAGGCCCCGGATATCAGCTCACGGCTCATACCTTCTAGGGTGTCGGGCGGAGACTCGAAACTGTCCTGTGCTAGCTCTAACACATCGCCGATGCGATCCACCAGCAAGCTAAAGGCGCCCTGGGAGGTGCGCACCACCACATTCATCGGTGTGTACTCCCCAGTGGGTATGGCTAGCCCAATTAGGCTGCGTAAATCCACGGCGGTGACAATTTGGCCGCGTAAATTGATAAGCCCACGGATTGCCGTGGGCGCTAACGCCACCGGCGTCATCGGCTGAAAGCGAATCACCTCTTGCACTTGTTCCGCAGCCACGCCGAACAGCAGATTATCCGCAAAAAATGTGCAAAATTGCTGTTTTTCTGACATCTGTTAGACCTCCATCTCTACGTTATCCATCAATTGGGCCATTGCCTGTTTAAGGAATCCCTCCACATCGAAAAGCTCAGTAACCCGATCCTGTATTACGGCTGTGCCCACAATGCCACAACGGTTTGCACGGCCTTTTATTGCTATGGTTTCCTCGACGATGTCGAGTACCTCTTCCACCACCAGACCTACATTCTGCCCATCGTTGCCAAATACCACCACATGCAAACAGTCAGACCCTTTGACGTTATTTTCGTCGAGCGCTAACCGTTGATGGCTGCGACGTTCTTCCAACACATCGCCCATGGGTATTAACGGTAAAATACCGCCCCGATATTGAATGACATCCACATCACCCGAGTTTTCCACTTGATTCGGCGAAAACTCTTCAAGACGCGCCACACGGTTAAGGGGTATGGCTAACCGACCGTTGCCGGGTGAACGGACAATCAAAATCGTTTGCCGTTTGGAGTCGCGATTGTGCTGAGTCTGACGTTCGTTACCCGCACTGTGCTTACGATCTTTGCTGAGCACCCGAGCGCGTTGGGCAATCCCCAAAATATCTAGGATCAACGCCACCCGACCATCTCCCATGATGGTGGCGCCGGCAAAGACTGAGATATCCTTCAACGCCTCCGCCAACGGCTTTACAACAATTTCTTGAGAATCGTTGACCTGATCCACTACCAGTCCAAACTGACGCTGCTCGGCCTGAAGCACCACCATATTGGTGCCTGTGGCATCTGCATTGTTGAGTCCTAATTCTCGATTCAGATAGACGATAGGGAGCAGCTTACCCCGCAAACGATACACTGGGGTGCCGTGGATATATTCAATGCAGATATTTTGCTGGGCTTGGTCGATGCGAATAAGTTCCAGCAGGTTAACTTGAGGAATGGCAAACCGCTCGCCACCGCTGGTCACAATGAGGGCTGGCACGATGGCCAAAGTCAACGGTACACGGATCTTAAAGATACTACCCCGACCGGGTTCGCTTTCTAAATCGATGGCGCCGCTGATTTTTTCGATATTGGTTTTCACCACATCCATGCCCACCCCACGGCCTGAAATGTTGGTGACCTTTTCAGCGGTAGACAAGCCGGCCAGGAAGATCAGTTTGGCAGCCTCTTGCGGGTTCATCTGGTCCGCTTGTTCACGGCTGATGAGACCTTTTTCCACAGCTTTGTTACAAATTTTATCGGTGTTGATACCGGCTCCATCATCATGGATTTCGATATGAACCTGGCCACCTTCGTGATAGGCGCGTAGCAATAAGCGGCCTTCCTCGGGTTTTCCAGCGGCGCGACGGGCTTCGGGCATCTCGACGCCATGGTCTACGGAATTACGGATCAAGTGGGTCAGGGGATCTTTCATGGCTTCGATCAGACTCTTGTCGAGTTCTGTTTCTTTGCCTTCCATTTCCACCCGCACTTTTTTACCGCAACCGATGGCGAGATCCCGCACCACCCGGGGGAATTTAGCCCAAATATTATTGATGGGCTGCATCCGAGTTTGCATCACCCCTTCTTGCAGCTCACTGGTGATTAAGTTTAGCCTTTGAGAAATAGCGAGAAACTGGGCGTTTTCATCCACATTGGCGTGCTCCACAATCTGGTTGCGGGCCAGCACCAACTCGCCCACTAGATTCATTAGCCTATCTAGCAGCGGAATATCGACACGGATAGAGCTTTCCACCACATTACTTGACCCTGTCTGTTTTTCATGCTGGGCTTTTTTAGGGGCAGAAGTCGGTGAGCCAGTCGCCGCCGCAGCTTTCTTTACGCTGTCCTGAACTGGAGTAGCCACGCTGTTAGACATGGGTTGAGTAGCAGTAGCTGGGGTTGTAGACGTAGTTGGTTCCGGTGGGTTGGTGATTTCAGAAGTCACAGGTGTTGCCGCTGCCTGGGGGGCTGTTTCACCGTCTTTGAGACGAGTGAGTGTCGCAATCAGATCTCCGTACTCTTCCTGCCCATCGTTACTGCTGCGCTCGATCTCGCCAAGCATGGTGCGTACCGCATCCACCATAGCCAGCAACGCATTGATGATTTCTTCCGTCAGGGCGAGTTTGCCGTCGCGCAGCAGCGCTAAAAGATTCTCACCCACATGGGCAACTTTCTCTAAACGATTAAACCCCAAGAAACCACAAGTGCCTTTGATGGTGTGAATAGTGCGGAAGATACTGGCTAAGATGTCCCGATTATCAGGACTCTGCTCAAGCTCCACCAATTCGCTATCCAGTCGATCTAACCCTTCGTTGCTCTCTTCCAAAAAATCCTTTAGCACTTCCACCATTTCTTCATCGAAAGCTACCGCTTCATTATCGCTTTGTTCAGCCTCCGGCGCTGTCTGGTCCACTATTTCGGCAGTGTTTTGTTCAGTTTCTGGCGCCGTTTCAATATCACTTTCTTGATGGCTTTGTTCCGCCTCCAGTGGAGCTTTAATCTCCGTTTGCTCAACGGAACGTCCAGCGCACAGATCATCAAGATGAACCACCAGATCTGAAAAATCCAACCCGTCCAGCCCCGCGCATTCAATATAGTCAATCAACTCGCCCACAGCTTCCACTGCGGCGGCCAATGCCTGATGAATGTTTGCACTAAAGGCAACTTTGCCATCGCGCAGAGCTATCAGCAGGTTGCCTGCTGCTTGGGCTAATTTACCCAACTGCATAAAACCTAAAAAATCACAGGTGCCTTTAATGGTATGCAGGGTTCGAAACATACTGACCAATGTGTCCCGGTCAGTGGGGTTTTGTTTCAGACTGATCAACTCGGCATTGAGCCGACTCAATCCTTTTCGGGTCTCGGCGAGAAATTCACTAACGACTTGTTCCATGGCGTTTTCATCTTCCGGCTAAAGAGTAAATAAAAATATCAGGCTATCGGCAACATCGCCGTGTTCCTGAGAAATAGCTTTGGGTTATATATTCGGCAGCTCTGAGTTATTCTTTAATTATCGTCTTTTCGTCTTTTTTAATAAAAAACCAACTTTCTGATAAACAAAGTTTATTTCTAAAGTCATCCCTAAAAGTACCGATAACAAGACTCCCTTTCCATCTGTCTCTAAGTCTCGCCCTACACTCTGTTGCACCCGGTTAGCAGGCTTTTGTAACTGGGAAACTTTTTGGTAAAGCGGTTACTCAAACGTAGTGGTCCACCATACTGTTTCCTTGCTCTGGCGTTTGGCTAGTATGATCCGGCTCGACTTCACCGTTACCCGACCCAGCGCCATCACCTCGTGGGGTATTGCCCTGTCGGGATGATTGATTACCCGTTTCAGCGTGTTGGCGCGCTAACGATTGATCGGATACATTGGCTTGATTTAATTGCATCCCTTGGCTATCAAAAAGATCCCGTAATTTTGGCAGTGCATTCTCAAGGGTTTCCCGTACTGCGGCGTCATGACTAAAAAAGCTCACCTTAGCCTGATCGTCGTTTAGCGAGAGATGTACTTCAATGGGTCCAAGATGAGGAGGATCGACCCGTATTTCCGCCTGTTGGGTCTGATTTTGCGCCATCCAAAGTAACTGTTGGCCGAGGGGTTTTTCCCAATTGTCTTGCTGCATGGCTAACGGCATATCAGGCCGAATGGAAGACAAGCTTGGATTGGTCGGCGGAGGCGTCCGGCCAAGCGTATTTGAAAGAGAACTGGCTCGCTCAGCCAAAATTTGTTCAGCGCCTTCACTGCCAAACTCCAGCGAGAAGTCAACCCCATGGCGGGCAACCTCCCCCGTCAATCCGGCACTTTCCTGAATTTGTAACTGCCTATCAAAACTCAGTGCATCGGACAAATTGACTGTATCAGCAATCGGCGTAGCCAGTGGATTTTCAGTGTTAAGCACAGCTTTAGGCACAGTATTACCCACCGATGCCGTTATGGTCTCGGAACCTAATGAACCCATACGAGCCTTTGTGCGCTCGGTGGTGAGTGCTGCCGCAATTGTGGCAAACCGATGCCCGCTCGATAGCGTTGTGGATTTATCAGCGCCTACTAAAGTCGCTGCAAAATCCGTCGATATACTGTCAGCCGTTTGTGATTCAGCGACACTGGCGTTACCCATTGCTGCCGGAAACTGCCTCATGTTTTGAAATTTTGTCATGATCAACCCATTGGACAAGGCATCGGGTACCTGCTTGCCGTCCTTAGGCAAAGCAACAGTTTCATCGCTAACCCCAAGCGGTAACATTTGTCCATTGTTGTCAGCGTCACCTGACACAGCATTAGACACATAAGGGAGTTTGTTGCCGTTGGTGAGGGTTGCAGCTTGAATACTGGCTAACGGCTCTGGAGCAGACTGAGCCTGACCCGGCAAAGACTGATCTGGTGATAGCTCTGGAGCAGACTGAGCCTGGCCAAGCAAAGACTGATCTGGTGATGGTGATGATGATGGTGGTGGGGCTTTTTGAGTCCCGGCTAACGGATCAACAGAATTTTCTTGAGGATAGGAAAATACCGCAAAACCTCCAACGATAGCCACAGTCTCACTGACGTCTTCGTCGTCGGCTTGCGCATCATCGAGGGTTGCCTGCAAATTGACGGGCGTCGGTTTTTTGACATTTGTAGATTCACTTTCAGCAAGATCAGCAGTCAATGTGCTCACCGTCTCAGGAAGCGATTCGCTAGATTCTTTGGTTGGCATTCCTGCCTCCAGCAGATCCTTAAAAGCGACCGCGCCTGTGCCAGAGGAAGCATCAATGGGTGGTTTGCCTTGACTGACAGGCACTGACCCAATACTCGCTGGTGAGGTAAGTTCAATGTTGGCCATGTTCATCCTTGATGATCATTATTAATTAGCAATCCCTATCCAAGTTACGTGCCACTATATCCTGCGTCTTTTTTAAAATAACTGCGCAGGGCTTGCTCATCGCTTTCGGTTTGCTCGCGACGTTCGCTAACTTTATCCTGGGCTACCCGGTAACCGCTTATTACCTCTTTTAAGGCATGGGATTTGGCTCGCTGAGTGACCCAGCTGGCGCGTTTTTGCTGGAGCACCTTCTCAAGCCCCTGCAGCTGTTGCCGAGACTGGGCAATACTGGCATCAATGTTGGCTAAAAAACTGTGGTAATTGTGTAGACTACGTCCACTGATACCGGTTTGCCCTGCGCTGTACAGTTTATCTTGGTATTCACTGCGAAAGGTCATCAGTTGTTGTAGTTGCGCCTGGTGCTGAGCCAAGTGCTGCTGAAAGTCAGCCAGGGCTTTTGCGGCGTCCTCTTCCCGAGTACCCGCAGCCTGCACGGCAGGTTGCAAGCGGCGGATTTTGTCGTCCATTAGTTAGTCGTTCCCGATTCTAAAACCAGTGACAATTGCTTGATACTTTCTTGCAGAGTCACCCGCTCATTCATACCCTGCATGAGAAACTGCTTAAGACGAGGATAGTAATCCCGCGCTTCATCCACGGCTGGGTCACTGCCGGGGGTATAAGCGCCCACATTGATCAAGTCCCGATGTTGTTCATAGGTGGAATAAAGCTGCTTAAAACGGCGTGCTAATTGTTGCTGCTGGGCATCGACAATCTGCGGCATGGCGCGACTGACGGAAGCCTCGATATCGATGGCGGGATAATGACCGGCTTCGGCAAGACGCCTAGAAAGCACCACATGGCCGTCGAGAATGGCGCGGGCCGCATCGACGATAGGGTCATTCTGATCGTCGCCCTCGGCTAATACCGTATAAAACGCAGTAATAGAACCCCCTTGGGCATCGTTACCGGTGCGCTCCACCAGTTGCGGTAGTCTGGCAAAGGCAGAAGGTGGGTAACCTTTAGTGGCCGGCGGTTCGCCGATGGCCAACGCGATTTCTCGCTGGGCTTGGGCGTAGCGGGTTAAGGAATCCATCAACAATAAAACCTGTTTACCCTGATCCCGAAAATACTCAGCGATACGGGTAGCTAACCCTGCGCCGTGCAACCGCATGAGGGGCGGCGTGTCGGCGGGGGCCGCCACCACCACAGACCGGGCCATACCTTCGGGGCCTAAGGTCTCCTGAATAAATTCTTGTACCTCCCGGCCCCGTTCACCAATCAACCCGACCACGATGACATCGGCATTGGTAAAGCGGGTCATCATACCTAACAACACACTTTTTCCAACGCCAGAACCGGCAAATAAACCCATCCGTTGACCGCTCCCAACGGATAACAGAGCATTAATGGCCCGCACACCCACGTCGAGGGGTTCCCGGATTGGTTTACGTAGCAACGGGTTAATGGGTTTTCCTGTAAGAGATACCAGCCGGGTGTGACGGGGTGGGGGGTGACCATCCAGCACTCGCCCGGCGCCATCCAGCACTCGCCCGAGTAATCCTTCTCCCACCGGCACCTGGCTTACCCCACCGGTGGGCAATACCCGAGAATGAGGCATTAAGCCGTGCATATCGCCGCTCGGCATCAGAAACAGTTTATCGTTGGCAAAACCCACCACTTCGGCCTCGATTTGGGTGTCATCGGGACCCACCACTAAACAACGAGCCCCTACCGGCGCAACACAGCCTGCCGCTTCTAGGGTAAGACCCACCATGCGGGTCAGCCGTCCCTCTACCACTAAGCGCGGCATTTGCGTCAGCCGGGCCCGCCGTTGGGCGAGACGGGTTTGCCAAATTCCCTGATGATTCAGTGCTACATTATTTACCATTTATCTGAAGCCGCTCACATTGGCAAAACTTACGCACGCACAACCAGGACTTGCGTTGCTCGTGAAAGAGGTGTCGACGGCCTGGACGGCCGTCGTCAAGCCTACAGGGAAGTATTTACGGCGTCCTCTGGAACGAGCTGGGTAAGTCCTGACTATTAATTTAACGCTGATCATCGTCTGCTTTCCGTTCATCACCTAGCACAGCGGCAATAACTGCCCCTAAACGCTTTTCCAAGGTGGCATCGATATGGGATTGGTCGGTATTAATCAAACAACCTCCCCGGGTCAAGGTAGGGTCCTCAATAATTCGCCAACGGGATGCTTCTTCATGCAGGGATAGGGTTTCCCGCACAAACGCGGCATCTTCCGGATGCAAATGTAAACGTACTCCTTGGGTGGCGACGGGTAGTAAGCTCACTGCCTCTCGGACCACCGCGATGATCTCGCCAGGTGCTGTTTTTAGTTCCCGGCGCACCAATTGCTGAGCGATGGCCGTGGCAAGGTAGGCCAACTCTTCTTCCACCACACTATCTAGATCTGTAAGGGGATTACTGAGTAGATGAATCACCTGCTCAAGTTTTTCTACTCGTTGTAATATTTGTTGTTGTCCCGCACTGCCCCCTTCTTCAAAACCCTTGCGATAACCCGCTTCTTGCCCCTCTTGATGCCCCTTTTTAAAACCTTGCTCGCGTCCTTCCTTGCGACCTTCCTGGTAACCCGCGGCAAAACCTTCTTCCTGAGCCTCCCGTTGGATGGTTTCAATCTCTTCTAAGGTGGGTAGCGAGCCAATGCCATTGATCTCTTTAGCAACGGGAGGTTTTAGGTCAGCTTTGGCCGGCTCAAATGTCGCTTCCGGAGGCTGAGCCGCCTCCAACTTAGGGGATGGTGAAAAAGCATCACCCTCAATATTGGGCGGTTCCCATTGCGCATAATTGGGGAGGTTATCTTTGGAAATAATTTTAGACAAATTCATTACCTCCCTTGCCACCTAGGGATATTTCACCAGCTTCCGACAAACGCTTGGCCGTGGAAAGAATCTTTTTCTGGGCTGCTTCCACATCGCTTAAGCGTACCGGCGGCGTATTTTCTAAATCGTCTTGGAGGATTTCCGCGGCGCGTCTGGACAAATTGCCCAGTATTTTTTGCTTGACAGCATCATCAGCGCCACGTAGGGCTACCACTAGATTTTCTGAAGCCACTTCCCGGAGTAGCGTTTGGATATCCCGATCACTCATATAGATCAAGCTTTCAAATATCATCATCAGGTCTTCAATCTGATCAGCCAACTCAGAATCCACTGCTTTGATCTTATCCATGATCTGGCCTTCGACGCTGCCATCCACCAGATTGAGAATTTCAGCGGCCCGCTCCGGTCCGCCAACAGCAGCCGTAGAGGCGGCGCTGATCTTAGTCATGACCTGCTTTTCTATCAGTTCATTCAATTCAGTGAGAGCGCCCGAGGGAATTTGATCCAGATTCGCCACGCGAAAAATGGCTTCATCACGCAATGCGTCGGGCAATAAATTCAGTACCTCGGCAGCCTGGGTTGTCTCTAAGGAAGCTAGCACCAGGGCCACTACCTGGGGATGCTCTTCCCGCAAACCACCCGCAATCGCTCGGCCATCCATCCATTTCAGAGCATCCACACCGGAATCGTTATGGGCTTGCAGGATATGATCCATAACCCCTTTGGCTTTATCTCGGCCTACGGCTCGGATCAGTACATTGCGTACATAGTCTTGACTATCGACGCCGATGGATGTCTGATCCTGTACTTGGCCATTAAAATCTTTCAGGATTTGACAGACCTGGCCACGGTTAACATTAGAAAGACCGGTCATGGCGGCGCCAATCTTGTGCAGTTCGCGGGGGTCCAGATGCTTAAGAACCTCCGCGGCAAAGGTTTCTCCCAACGCCATCAGTAATACAGCGACCCGATCAATACCTTGGGGAGTTTCTTCCTGCTGCAACGCACCTGCTTCAGCCATTGCTTTAATCCTCGTTTGCAATCCAATGCTTGATGACTTGCACAGTCCGCTTGGGATCTTCAGCCACTAGCGCTCGCGCAAGTTTAATGTGTTTATCGAGTTCCTGAAGAGAACTCCCTAAACGGGGCACATTACCGCCACCGGTGAGTTCCACCTGATCTTCTTCCAGCAGACCCTCCAAGGCATGATCCTCTAGCTGGGGTAACCCAGCTGCCGACGGATCGGACTTGCCTGCACCCTGTTTGTCCCCCACTCGATCCATAGCCGTCAACAGACGTCGCACCAGGGGCCGCACCACCATCAGCAGGACAAGCAAAGCCAATAAACCTATTACGGCCCACTTAACTAATTCGAGAAACCAGACTTCTTGCCAGAAAGGGACTGGATTTTCCGCAAAGGGGGAGGCCGCAAAGGTAGCGTTGACGACGTTTACTGTGTCACCCCGGTCTGCATTAAAACCGACCGCCTCTTTGACTAAAGCCGTCATACGCTCCAGTTCTTCAGGGGTTAGCGGTGTTCTTGTAAAGGCGCCTGCGGCATCGGCAACCATGCGATCATCCAACACCACGGCGACCGAGATGCGTTGCACCTGTCCGGGCGCATTGCGGGTATGACTAATCCGTTTATCCAGTTCATAATTACGAGTCAGCTCTTTGCGCTGACGCTGAGTCTGATTGGCGTTACCTTGAGCATTATCACCATTGTCAGCTTGTTCGGGTACTTGCTCAGGCACAGTAGCCTCGCCCGGCGGTTGATTGGACAAGGCGCCCGGAATACCCATGGGTTGTCCGCGGGCATTGATTTCCTCCAGAACCCGTTCGCTACGCATCATGCCCGGCGGTTGTTTGGGGTCGTAACGTTCGGCGGTTTCTTCTGAAACGGTGAAATCCACGTCTAATGACACCTGAGCCCGTACCCGCCCCATACCCAAAATAGGCGTCAGAATATCCTCGATGCGCTGCATATAGCGATCTTCCAGGCGGCGGGTGTAATCTAGTTGATCTAGGCTCAAACCGAGACCGCTATCACGCTTTGAATGGGTCAACAGATTACCCGCCTGATCGATCACCGAGACCTGATCAGCGCTTAGCTTAGGGACACTAGAGGAGACCAAATGTACGATAGCGGCTACCTGACCCTTACCTAACACCCGCCCGGTATGAAGCTGTACTAAGACAGAGGCGGTGGGCGCTTGGCGGTTGCGTACAAAGACCGTTTCCTTTGGCAGCGCTAGATGAACCCGAGCGTTCTTAACTGCGCCTATACTCATAATGGAGTGGGCTAACTCCCCTTCCAGGGCTCGCTGGTAGCGGGCATTTTCCATGAATTGACTGACGCCGAAACCGCTCTGTTGATCGAGCATTTCAAAACCATCGACGGTTCCTTGGGGCAACCCCTGGCTAGCCAGCTTTAGACGGGCTTCATGGACTTGACTAGCAGGCACCAGCAGAGTTCCCGTCTGCTGGTCGATTTGGAACGGGATCTGGTGCTGTTGCAGGGCTTCCATCAGGTCCCCCTCCCCGCAACCCACATCCAGCACG
>CAZGON010000091.1:0-2973 GCA_964527085.1 uncultured Candidatus Competibacteraceae bacterium | reverse complement strand
TGCTTCCGACAAACCCCGATAGAGGGGTTGATAGGATTCTGAAACCGTCCATAGAAAAACCATGGCGATCAAAGCAAGAATTGCAGCCGCGCCTACCATCAGCCCAATTTGTTGTGAGCCTGGTCTACGGAACTTGTCCAACTGAGCCCGCCAATCAAATTGGGTTTGCTCGGGTGGAGTTGGTTGACTCACTTCCTCGGTCACAATAGGTTATCCTCGCCACACAGGCACATTATCTAAAATAACTCCAGTTTTAAACGGGCATATTCATGATGTCCTGGTAAGCGTTTACCAGTTTATTACGCACCTGCAACACGGCCTGAAAAGCCAGACGGGATTTTTGGGAACTAATCATTACATCCGTCAACTCGACCCGGTCGTCACCCATTTGAAAGGCGTTCGCCAGCTCACCAGATTGTTTTTGGGCACTGTTGGCATCTTTTAAAAGTCCTTTGAAAACGTTTGCGAAGTCTGATGTTTCCACGTTTGACTCGGCATTGACTTCACTGCGAGCAAGGGTTTTCATTCTCTGCATTTCGCCCAGCAGGTGAGTCGCTGTTAGATCACTCATGACGTTATCCTAAAAAAGTTAATGCGATGTTTTTTGTCTATTACAAGAGGCATCCCTACAATAGGGATCAACGATAGCTTTCATTTTGCAAGAAGTGTACCTTTTCCAAAAATCAGGAAAAGTTTTTTAAAATCTGGAACTTATAATTATAGGAGAGGGTCACTAATTTGACGTCGGGAGAATGACGCTACCCTAAAAAAAGAGTGCGCCAAGTTATTGTCATTCTTCGTCTCGTTTGATCTGGTACTTACGCATCTTTTCCACTAATGTGGTGCGTCGCATTTTAAGCAGAGACGCAGCATGGGCAACCACGCCGTTTGCTTCATCCAAAGCACTTTGGATAAGAGAATACTCCAGATCATTTAAATAACGTTTTAGATCGATACCACCTTCGGGTAAGGTACCCGAAGGAATGTTTGAGGGGACGTCGGAAACTAACTTGTTTGATTCACTAGAGACAGGTTTCAAAGGTTTTTCGGGCCTATAGCCTGCGCGGATTTTTGCCGGTAAATCTTCCATGTCCACCACACGATTGGGATAGAGAATGGCTAAACGCTCCATAAGATTAGCCAACTCGCGCACATTACCCGGCCAGGTGTAGTGCTGCAAGCAATCCATGGCCTCCGGACTTAAACTCAACGTAACACCTTGCTCACCTTCAACCCGCCGCAGTAAATCTTCAATCAACAACGGTAAATCTTCGATGCGGTCTTGCAGATCAGGCATCTCAATGGGAAAGACATTAAGCCGATAATAAAGATCTTCGCGGAACTCACCAGATTCGATATGTTGTTCTAAATTGCGGTGGGTTGCCGCCACAATGCGCACATCCGCTTTAATGCTTTTATCGCTACCAACCCGCTCAAAGACTCGCTCCTGCAATACCCGTAGCAATTTAACCTGCATGTGGAGGGGCATATCACCGATTTCATCCAGAAAAAGCGTACCGCCTTGAGCTAACTCAAAGCGACCCTTACGAGCAGAGATGGCTCCTGTAAAGGCGCCTTTCTCATGACCGAATAACTCGCTTTC
The DNA here is from genome assembly GCA_964527085.1 of uncultured Candidatus Competibacteraceae bacterium. Classification (GTDB taxonomy): domain Bacteria; phylum Pseudomonadota; class Gammaproteobacteria; order Competibacterales; family Competibacteraceae; genus CAYRGG01. The sequence continues at coordinate 1,370 of CAZGON010000091.1, read as the reverse complement.
CAACAGATTTTCCGGGATTGAACCACAGTTGATGGGAACAAAAGCACCTTTGCTGCGAGAAGAGTAATAGTGAATATTTCGCGCCACCACCTCTTTGCCGGTTCCCGAGGCCCCTAAAATAAGCACCGTGGCCTCAGAAGGGGCAACCCGTTTTATCAGCTCACGAACTTCAGCCGTGGCAGGACTACAGCCCACTAGGCTACGAAATAACTCTGGATTACGCTTGGAGGAGGTGGTTTTTTCCCGAGATTGAGAAACACTCAGCTGGTTGAGGACCTGGTTTAATTGAGGATATCGGAAGGGTTGCGCGATACGCGCTTGGCAAAGGGTATCGATTTCCGGAAGTCGATCAGGGGTTTGATGGGACTCCTCGATATAAATGATGGGTAAGCGATCATCCATGTCGCGAACAGCCTGGAGCAGATTTTTAGTGGTTGCATCAGATCCATGGTGGCTAACAAAGACGGTACGCAAGCCACGGGCATTTTCCAAATGTGGTTGCCACCCGTCGACGGGCGCCAACACAACATCCCAGTCTTTAACAAACTGCAGTAACGAAGCCAACTCTTTGGCCCGGGCGGAATTGTCATCAATGATAAGCGCCCATACTTTCATGGATTAACCGTATCCTGTATCCCATTTAAACATTATTGGCGCTGCTGATTGATAATCCACTTTTGGCGAATAAATGAAAAAAGCTGTTGCACATGAGATGCGCAGCAGCACAATTAGCAGAAATCTACTCGTCTAATTTGATCCAGCCGTATCTCCAACTCCGCACCCGTCATGGTGCGGAGTTGGAGATACTCAGCGTGATGTCGGGTTTGTAGATTCAAGGGTAATACGGTCTCCAAATGCCAATTACCCTTTGGATCACACCAGGTCAAACGAAGCTTTTGGCGATGCATAATAGCTAATTCATAACGATTGTACAAAGTACAATCGATAGGTATGTAATCACTCATCAACGGAATACCGCCACGCCCATTAGTTTTTGCTGTCGTAACAACGTCTTGTCATTATTTCTCAAAACAATCAGCCATCATAAAAACATTAACCCTCAATTTTTACTGGTATCCACCAAACGATTAGCCTTGATCCAAGGCATCATACCACGCAGCTTTTCTCCCACCACCTCGATGGAATGCTCTCGTCCAAGCCGTCGTTTAGCCTTTAATGTAGGGGCGCCCGCCTGATTTTCTAGAATAAATTCCCGCGCAAATTCGCCACTTTGAATTTCTTCTAAGATCCGTTGCATTTCCCACCGGGTCTCTTCCGTGATAATCCGAGGACCTCGGGTAAGATCCCCATATTCGGCCGTATTTGAGATGGAATAGCGCATATTGGCAATGCCACCTTCGTACATTAAA
>CAZGON010000090.1:0-15274 GCA_964527085.1 uncultured Candidatus Competibacteraceae bacterium | reverse complement strand
GCCACCCTCCCTGGCAACTGGATTCCGGCAATCCCTGCCGGAATGACGGGTGAGCGGTTACGAATTAGCAATAAATTATTGATCAAGCGCACCATTAAATACGTTAACAATGGAGTCACGGATAAAGGTTGCAAAGTGCTTTCTATCGTCTCTTTACTGTTTGTAGTCACGCTGTCGATTTTAATCACTCGGGTGGCCACCATCGCCATCGCCTATACCGGACTGTCCCGTGAATCCGCCCGTTTTCAAGCCCGCTCAGCATTGAGCGGCGCAGGCTTTACCACCAGCGAATCGGAAAGGGTGGTTAATCATCCGGTCAGACGGCGTATTATTCTATCGTTGATGCTACTGGGTAACGCCGGTATCGTGGGGGCCGTCTCATCGTTGATTCTAACTTTTGTCAACGCCTCGGACCCGACTGCCGTGACATTGCGTATTGTGCTGTTGGTGGCTGGGCTAGTCGTGTTGTGGGCGGTGGCCATGAGCCAATGGGTGGATCGGCGCTTGTCCAGAGTGATTAGTTGGGCGCTGCAAAAGTATACCCGTATCGATGTGCTGGATTACGCCAATTTGATGCACTTGGCCGGTGACTATCGTATTGTCGAATTGCTGGTAAGAGAAGGTGATTGGCTGGCCGGTAAAACTCTGCTTGAAACACGGCTGCGGGAAGAGGGGGTTATGGTGTTGGGTATTACCCGTGAAGAAGGAACTTATTTGGGTGTGCCAATAGGTTCTACAAAGATTCTTCCCCATGATACGTTAATCGCCTACGGACGGATTGCAGCCCTGGACGCCATTGATCAACGCCGCGATGATTGGGTTGGCCGACAAGACCATAAAGCCGCTGTGCAGAAACAACGTCAGGTGGTTGAAGAAGAAAAACAAGAAGATCCGGCAAAAACCAATGTAAAGATTTTTTGACTAGAACCTACGCGCATTCTAGAAGAATGCTGCAAATATGTCCCCCCTATAAGCTAAGCTGGACGGCGTATTCTGAAATTAGCATTAATAAGCCTTAAGATAATTTAAATAAACGCCGACGGCATTCATACTCATGACAATACACCTTGAACTTTTCTTAGCTTTATTGGTTTTGCTGGGAATTATGAGCCAGTGGCTGGCTTGGCGCTTAAAATTGCCCGCCATTTTATTGCTTTTATTAATTGGTTTGGTTGCAGGACCTGTTACGGGAATTATCCGACCCGATGATTTTTTGGGAGACTTGCTGTTTCCTTTTGTGTCCTTTGGGGTTGCGGTTATTTTGTTCGAGGGCAGTCTTACTCTAAAGCTGGATGAAATCCGTGGCCATGGCAGCATGGTGAGTAATTTAGTGACGTTGGGTGTCGCCATTACTTGGGTGATTGTCAGTGTTGCCGCTTGGTTGTTGTTGGATATCAGTCCCCAGGTGGCCTTTTTGTTTGGTGCGTTGATGACCGTCACTGGACCTACCGTGATTGTGCCTATGCTGCGCACCGTAAGGCCCACGGCTAGCGTCGCTAATATCCTGCGTTGGGAAGGCATTCTTGTAGACCCCTTGGGCGCTTTGTTAGCCGTTTTAGTGTTTGAATTTATTGCTTCCGGCCGCCAGGAAGGTCATACTGCGCTCATCTTTGCTAAAGAACTGCTCACAGGTGGCGTGATAGGTGGCGCAGGCGCATGGCTGCTGGCGGAAATGTTAGGTCGGCACTGGTTACCGGATTATTTGCACAATGTTATGACCTTGGCGCTGGTGTTAGTGATATTTACCGGCGCTAATGCCCTTGAACACGAATCGGGTTTGATAGCCGTCACGGTGATGGGCATGATGCTCGCCAATATGCGCCGAGAATTACCCACCGAGCGTATTTTAGATTTTAAAGAAAGCCTAAGCATCTTATTAATTTCGCTTTTATTTATTGTTTTGGCTGCGCGTTTGCAATTAGAGCAGGTGCGGGAGACGGTCAATCTTAATGCCTTGGCGGTGTTAGCCATTATCATCGTCTTTGCTCGGCCCCTTGCGGTGTGGTGTTCTAGCATCGGGTCGGGATTGCGCTGGCAAGAAAAAGTACTGATTGCCTGGATCGGACCCCGGGGTATTGTGGCGGCTTCCGTGTCGGCTTTATTTGCTTTGCGACTGGAAGGCGCAGGTTATGCGGATGCCCGCCATTTAGTGCCGCTAACCTTTATGGTCATCGTGGGCACCGTCGTCTTACAAAGTCTCACAGCCCGCCCTTTAGCCCGTTGGCTGGGTCTGGCGGAACCCGATCCGCGGGGTATTCTTATCGTCGGTGGTAATCGGCTAGCCCGGGTCATCGCCGGCGCTTTAAAAGAATTGGGATTTCACACCTTATTAGCGGATGATGATTGGGAGCATGTGCGTGCGGCCCGTTTGGGAGGGCTAGATACCTATTTTGGCAATGTAGTCTCGCAACATGCCGATCGCACTTTGAATCTGTCGGGTATCGGTTCTATGTTCGCGTTATCCCGACGCCCTAATCTCAACGCGCTGTCATGTGTACGCTATCGGGCGGAATTTGGTGTCGGTAGCGTATTTTTTTTACCGACGCCCCGAGAAGAGCAAGCGGCTGAACCGGAAAAACGCAGAATCACCGTCCGCTATAGTGGCCGGCGCTTATTTGCCGAGGACGCTACTTTTGATAAATTAGCCGAATTATTAGATGAGGGCGGTGAAATCCGTACCACACCGTTAACAAAAGAATTTACCTTTGCGGATTATCAAAACTTTTATGGCGCTGATGCGGTGCCGTTGTTTGCCGTGGATGAAAAGGAGTCTTTGCAGGTGTTTACGGCTGATGAAAAGTTGCTGCCTAAGCCCGGTTGGAGCGTGGTTAGCTTATTGTCCCGGCAGGCGCTGGATGAGGTGGCTAAACAACGGGCGGCAAAAACAGAAATGCTCTCTACAAACCCATGACTATGCCAAAACAAGCTCATCAGCCGTTGGTAAAAAACCAGGATAACCAAACCGGCTCTGACCTTGTCTCTGAATTTTTTCAGCCAGGCGTCAATTGCTGGCGTACAGCTAAAGCTAACCGCGCCGCATTTCTTATCGATGCCGCTGACTACTTTGCCGCCTTTCGTGCTGCAGCCGAACAAGCCCGGCACTCCATTTTGATTATCGGATGGGACATCGATAGTCGTATCTGCTTAGTAAAAGGGCAGGATGAGTCTGCTCTGCCGGGGCAATTGGGCCCTTTTCTCAACAGTCTTGTAAAGCGCCGACCCCGGTTAGATATACGTATTCTGGTGTGGGATTTCGCTATGATCTATGCATTGGAACGGGAACCCGTGCCGCTTTACAAAAGGCAGTGGCGTCCCTACCGCCATATTGATTTCAAAATGGATGATACCCATCCCTTTGGCGCCTCCCATCACCAAAAAATTATTGTCATCGACGATGCGTTAGCGTTTAGTGGTGGCATTGATTTGACCCGTTGTCGCTGGGATACCTCTCATCACCACGCTGATAATCCCCATCGGGTTGATGTCAACGGCAAACCTTACGCGCCTTTCCACGATGTGCAAATGATGGTGGATGGCGACATGGTGGTGGTTTTGGGTGAACTAGCCCGTGCCCGTTGGCAAACCGCCACCGGTCAACAATTAGCGCCAACCGGCACAGGTCGTCATGATCTTTGGCCTAAGTCTGTTGCAGTGGCCATGCAGGATGTGGAACTTGCAGTGGCGCGTACCTTGCCAGGTGACGTTGCCACAGACATGCAAACGATCCAAGAAGTTGAGCGTCTTTATCAGGATGCCATCGGCGCAGCCCAGCACAGTATCTATATGGAGAATCAATATCTGACCTCCCAATCCATTACAAAAGCGTTGATTGCACGCCTGCAAGAGCCGGACGGCCCTGAAATAATAATCGTATTGCCCCGGGAAACCGACGGTTGGCTGGAAAAAACCACCATGGATGTCTTGCGGGCGCGCCAATTAAAAGCCCTGCGCCAAACAGACCCGCACCAACGTCTACGCATCTATTACCCTGCTTTACCAGATTTACCGGCCGATAGTAATTTGATTGTCCATGGCAAAGTGCTTATTGTGGATGATTGGCTGGCGCGAGTGGGTTCTGCTAATCTTAGTAATCGCTCTATGGGTTTGGACACCGAATGCGATTTGGCGGTAGCAGCTAATGATCGAGCTGATATTCGGGACGCCATCTGCGCTTTTCGTAATCGACTGCTGGGGGAACACCTGGGTGTCAAATCCGCTGTTGTGGCTAACGCCCTAGCCGAGCAGGGTTCGTTAATACAAGCCATAGAACACTTACGGGGTGGTCAGCGGACTCTACACGAACTGGATGGTTCGGTGCCGGAGGCGCTGGACAAAATGGTTCCCGAGGCAGCCTTGCTGGATCCCGAAAAGCCCTTGGATTTGCAATCATTGACCGAGCATATTTTGCCAATGGATAAAGAAGATAATTCATCGATCAAATCGAAAATTGTTTGGATAAAAGGGCTTACCCTATTGATTGTGTTGCTAGGTATGGCGGCGGCTTGGCGTTGGACGCCCCTAGGTGAGTGGCTGAACGCTGATAATTTGGCCAACTGGGCCACTGGCTTGCAAAGCAGCCCATGGGGACCCGTAGTAGCCCTGGGCAGTTTTTTGATCGGCAGCATAGTGGCATTTCCGATTACAGTGTTGATCGTCGTGTCTTCGCTTGTCTTTGGCCCGCTGTTTGGATTTATTTATGCGTTAGTGGGCTCCGCAGCGGGCGCTGCACTCACCTACGGCATTGGTCACTGGTTAGGCCGCGACACGGTTCGCCGTTTAGGGGGTTCGCGGCTCAATCGATTAAGTCGGCAAATGGCGGAGCGGGGTATTATTACAGTAGCCATCGTGCGGATGGTGCCGATTGCGCCATTCACCTTAGTCAATATGGTGGCTGGCGCCTCGTTTATTCAGTTTCGAGATTTTATGCTGGGTACGGTGCTGGGTATGGGGCCGGGGATGCTAGGACTCACGGTATTTGCAGACGGGGTTTATCGTGCCTTCCGCAATCCGCAACCCACCACCATCGCCTGGGTGGCCGCTATTACCGTAGCGCTTATCGCGGCCACCATGGGATTGCATTGGTGGATCAACCATCGGCAAGAAACCCGAGCTTTGACAGGAAAACAGGAGACCCAAAGCTAAAGGTAAAGGTTCTTTGTTGGAAAGCGAAACGGCTTAACCGATGCAGGTTAACGTTGCAACCTACAACATCCGTGGTTGTCGAGGCTTAGACCGTCGTCTTCATCCTGAACGCATCGCCGCTATTATCCGCAAACTGGGGATGGGCATCGTTGCTTTACAGGAAGTCATAAAGCAGCGCCATTGTGACGATGATCTCATACAATTACACACACTGGCTGAAAACACAGGCTTGATTCCGGTGCCTGGTCCTACCCTGTTACGTCCAGATACGCCCTGTGGAACTGCTTTGCTAACCCGTTGGCCGCCCCAAGCGGTACGCCATATCGATCTTAGTGTTGCGCACTACGAGCCACGCGGCGCTCTCGATGTGGATTTGATAATAGATAATAAAACAGTGCGGATTATTTGCGCCCATTTAGGATTACGTCGCCACGAGCGACGCGAACAGATCCGCCGACTTTTAGCAGCAATCAATAGTCATCAGCAGGATGTCTTGGTGCTTGCCGGTGATATTAATGAGTGGTTTCCCTTTAGTCAAAGTCTAAAAACTTTGCGTGCTATTTTTGGAAATCAAGCTACACAGTTAACTTTCCCCTCCTTATTGCCCTTTTTGGCCCTCGATCGAATATGGGTTTATTCAAGTCGTCCTTACCAGGTTAATCTCAAAAAATATGTCTCTTGGCAAGCACGTATCGCCTCCGATCATGTGCCATTGTGCGCGGAAATTACGGCTGAATAGAAGAGTCGATATCGTCTTACATTCCTGTGCTTTTCCTCTTCCGTCATTCCCGCGCAGGCAGGAATCCAGTGTTAGAAAACCGCTAGAATATCTGAAAAAACAGCAATTTATTCAGATTAGCCTAAAAATGTGAGATATTACGCCCCTTTAGCGGGTACTGCTCGGCTTCGCGCAAGCGTGCAACGCTTTCCTGCGTTGCACGCATGACTGGCGCCTGCTTCGGCTCCTGGCCTTTGCAGACGCCACACAGCGCTCCGCCAAGAGCACCCGCTCGGGGCGCTCATGCTGTATGCAAAGATAGCGAGAAACTTAAACCATCTCAATGGGTGAGGTCATCACTTATGGTTTATTCGAAAGTTTGCGAAAGCGGTGACCACCCGGTTCAACGACAATAAAAGCTGCCTTGATTTGATCTTCGGAATAAGTGGTTAATATGGTTTCGAGTTCGTGATGAACGGCATTCTGTGTAGACGGCGTCATGCGCAAGTAGATAAGGCCCGAGCCGAGTTTGTTTACGAATACCAAGCCGCCATAATCTCGGTCCCTCGTTATCATTATTCGGTCTTGATTCTTCGCTGTTTTAAGCAATTCTGTATCGCTGGCCTGAGAAAGACCCAGCTGAGCGGCTAGTAATACATCATGACCTTGCTTAACCAGGAAACGAGCCGTTATAACGTAGACATCCTGGTCAAGCAGAAACTTCATTAGAAGGCGCCGTTAAATGGATGTCTTCCGCTGTTACTAGGGCGATAGCATAGTTCACGCAGGCGCGAATATCCTCGGATTCCAAATCGGGATAATAGTCTCTAATAATCTCGTCAAAGGATATTCCATTACTAAGCAATTCAAGAACACTTTGAACCGGGATGCGGGTGCCGGTAACGCAAGGTTTGCCAAAGTGAATCTCAGGTGTAACGCTGACTTTGTTTAACACGTTTGTAATCCCGAAGGTATTGAACAGTGATTTTATTTTACAGGTATTTATTTACCGGTTTTTACCGTTCTGTAAAAAAATTAAACAGGTAGCTGCTAATGCCCATTGTAATTTTTACCAACACTTTTGAAATTCTTTCCAAAAGTTCCATCGAACGAATCACATATCATCAAATTTCTGTAACTGCTCAGCCGTCATTCCGGCAGGGATTGCCGGAATCCAGTTGCCAGAGAGGGTGTGTCACCAGCGCTTGCTGTCTATGGCGAGAATGACGGGAGGGTGAGTAGTTACAAATTTCTTTTGCTTATCAGGTGTTAGGTCTTTGGCACATTACCTGCAAAATCAGCAACAAGTCGTGATTTAAAAACCACAACGACACATTGCTAATTTTCTAAAAGCTATAGCACAAAAACTCAGAAAGGAGTATTGCCATGACTCACCGCTTGCCGCTTTCCGCGCTAGCCACAGCCATAGCCATTGTCTTAGCCAATCCTCTTTATGCACAGGATTCGCAAAGCAGTGAAGTCCAAAATGTAGCGACATCCCAAGTGCCTACCCGAATCCAAATCACCACGGCGGATGAAATTTTGGACGAAGACGTCATGGATTCTGAAGGTGAAGAAGTGGGTGAGATCGAATATCTCATGATCGATCTACAAAATGGCGCCGTTCGCTACGCCATCATCGAGTTAGAGGATGATGACGAATTGTTGATGGAAGAAGAAACCTTGAGTGGTATACCATGGTCAGCCCTTGAATTTAATCGGTCGGGGGAAGAAGGTTATATCCTCAATATGACTCGCGAAGCGTTTCAACAAGCGCCTAAAGTGACCAAAGAAGGCATTTCTGAACTCACCAAACCGCTGGTTTTATCGCAAATTTACGACTACTACATGAAACCCACGGCAGCAAGCGAAGACGCAAGTGACCAAGGGACTCAAGTGGATGAGCAACAAGCCACGCCGTCGGAACAAACTGCTGAAGGAACCGAAAACCAATCCTATATGTTGATAGACCGAGAAGTTATTACCATGGTTATGCCGCCTGAATTTAAAACAGCGAATCAAGTAGTGGGCACGGACATAGAAAATATGAGCGGTGAAACCATTGGCGAAATCGATCAGATGGTCATCGACGCTGACCATGGTCAAATTGCCTATGTGTTGCTGGCCAAAGGCGGATTTCTGGGGTTTGGCGAGGAATGGTTGCCAGTGCCCTTTGGCGCTTTAACTTGGTCCCAGGACAAGACAAACTTTACCCTCAATGTTCCTGAATCAGAACTCCAAAAAATGCAGTTTTTACCTAAAGAAAACTTGCCAACTCAGGTGAAAGTCAGTGATTTAAAAACCCTTTATGAGCGTTTTCAAATTACCCCTTATTGGCAGGAGATGGCGCAATCAAATTAAAATTGCTTATTCAATAAATCGTAACTACTCAGCCGTCATTCCGGCAGGGATTGCCGGAATCCAGTTGCCAGGGAGGATGACAGGCGGTTGTCTACCGGTGCTTACCGTCCATGGCGCTGGATTCTCGCCAGTCCATGGCGAGAATGACGCAAGGGTGAGTAGTTACAATAAATCTACTATGTCCTATTGACTTGCGCCAGTAACCGGCGGAGTTCATCAAGATCCGCCGGTTTTGTTAAATGATGGTTAAAACCTGCGGATTTAGCCGTCTGTTTGGCGTCTTCGTGGCCATACCCGGATACCGCAATAGCGAGGGTGTCCCTGTGATCTTTTTGACGCAGATGCTTTATTAATTCATAGCCACTCATATCCGGTAAGCCGATGTCCAATATCATGGCCTGAGGCTGAAAACTTTTGGCAGCTTGTAAAGCCGTTGCACCATCGCCAACTGTCATTACCTGACACTCCCACGCCTCTAAAATCATCCCTAAGGTGGTCAGATTAGCGGTGTTATCATCCACCACTAAAACTCGCAGCCCAGGGGTTATGGATAGAGATTCCTCATCCAGGGCGGGATTAGCTTGGGCTTGGGGTTGCGCTGTTACGAGGGGTAAACTCACCATAAACCGCGAACCCTGACCTTTTCCTGCACTGTAAGCGCTAATGGCGCCACCGTGGAGGGACACTAATTGTTTGACTAACGCTAGGCCGATGCCAAGTCCGCTACTGGCGAATTGAGTATCGACCATTTGGGTAAAGGGTTCAAAGATGCGTTCTAACCACTCAGGAGGAATGCCACGGCCGTTATCGCTAATCACAATGGTGGTCTGATCAATCGTTTCTTGGTGTTTGGCGTGAATATGGATAAATCCGCCCTCGCCCGTATATTTAATGGCGTTGGTGAGTAGATTACTGAAAATCTGCTCAATACGCACCGGGTCGCCATCGAGCAGCAGCGGTTGTTCGGGTAGATCCACCTCAACAGTTTGGTTTTTTGCTGTGGCAAATTCATTTGCCGCCGCTAGTACTCGCCTTATCACAGCGCTGAGTTCGACCGGTTGTCGCTGTAGTTCGATTTTTCCTTGGGAGACGCGATTAAGATCCAGTAAATCATCTAGTAAGCGGCGCATGGTGGATAGATTATCCGTCATCATGGCCAGCGCCCAGCTGGTTTTGGCGGGGTCCTGTTGCAGTAAATTCAAACCATTGTTGATGGCGGCCAGGGGGTTGCGCAGCTCATGCCCTAGTACTGATAAAAATTTGTTTTTATGTTGATCGGCAGTTTCCAGTTGCTGAGCAAGATCCCGCAGCTTTTGTTCAGCGTCCTTACGGGCGGAAATATCCACCGCCATGGACACCATAAATGGGCGGCCGTCAGCCAGCTGAAACGGCGGTGAACCTTGAAACAGCCAATGCTGATGCGTGCCAAACTTAGTACGGATAAAAGCTTCTTTTTCTGGCAGAGGTAGCCCTGTTTTAGCATGTTGCTCAAATTCATAGTGCTTTTGGGTAGCTTGATCGGCGGACATGCCAAAGGCTTTTTCTGCCCATAGCCTACCATTAGGGACATCTTCCCGGGTGTAGCCGGTGAGTTTGGTAAAAGCGTCGTTGACCAGCAGCATTTCCCCGTCCAGAGTATGCAGCATGATCGGAATGGGCGCTCCTTGCACAACGGTGCGAAAGCGTTGTTCGCTGTCTCGCAATGCAGCTTCGGCCCGCAGACGCAACACATATTCGCCCAGGTCTCGGCCTAGCTTAACCATCATCGCTAGCAGTGGTTTATCGGTGACCAACGACTTGCGACTAAAAAAACTCATCACACCTAAGATTTTTTCATCGGCTAGCAACGGAAAGGCAAAACCGGTGTGTAAGCTCAGTTGGGCGGCTTCATCGACCCGCTGAAAAAGGGGGTCTGTGGTCAAATTGGTTATCCACAAGGGTTTGCGTTCCGCCCACACGGTGCCGATCAAACTATCCCCCGGGGCAAATTGTGTTTCATCGAATAGGGCTTTGATGGCTTTTTTTGTTTTCTCATCGGCGCCCGGCACATAAAAGCGGCATTGCTGGGTTCAGGGGTCCAGATCTCGCCGATGGCGATTTCAAAATTCTCTGCAAAGGCTTCCACAATTTTAGGAATAGCCTCAGCGAGGGGCACGCCGCCCACCAATTGCCGAGCCACCGCCCTTTCCACAGCCTGATAGTGTTCTTGCTGTTTGCGCTGGGTAATTTCTTCCGCCACAAGATTGATGCCATTGACCACGCCGTCATCATCATAGAGCGGATGCCACTGCTCCAACCAATGCCGGACCACTCCCGGTTTTGCCGGGGTTTCACCACTGATTTCCACATTTAAAGCCGCTTCACCGGTCTCAATAATGTGGCGCAATACCGGTTCGGCTTGGTCAGCCAGGTGGGGCACCACCTCGCGCACGGTTTTACCTAGATGATCTTGCACTGAAACACCATTGATTTCCGCCAGCCGCTCGTTGATACGCAGGTAACGCAGGTCGCGATCCAGTACACAGAGACCGATGGGGGCGTTTTCATAAACCCCTTCGATTTCCGTCAGTCGTTGGCGGGCGGCGGCTTCACTATTACGCAACTGGGTCACATCCACAAAGGTCACCACCACCCCCTGGATACGATTATCGTGGGTGCGGTAGGGTAACACGCGGCGTCGAAACCAGCGTCCTATGCCATTATGGACCTGGCGCTCCAGCGGGGTAGGGTGAGCCAATACCTGATGGGCGTCTGCAATGAGATCAGGGTCGGTAAATTTTTGCACGATGTCGGTCAGGGGTCGGCCCCGGTCGTGGGGAATGAGATTAAACAGCTCAGTGGTTGCCGGTGTATAGCGTTTAATGCGCAGCCTGGTATCGAGAAAAACGGTGGCCATCTCGGTGCTGGCGAGTAAATTTTCCATATCGTTATTGGCGTCTTCCAGCTCGCTCACCTTTTCCTGTAATTGACTGTTAATGGTGATGAGTTCTTCGTTTAAAGACTGCAGTTCTTCTTTAGAGGTTTCCAGCTCCTCATTGGTGGACTGCAATTCTTGGTTGATGGCCACCACCTCTTCATTGGACGCATTGAGTTGCTCATTAGAGGTTTCCAGCTCCGTGACAATGGCTTGCAGATCTTCCTTAGAGGCGCTTAGCTGCTGTTCTAGCTGCTGGATGAGGGTCGCCTCGGACGCCTGGGAAACAGGGTTAGGGTTAGCGCTTGCCGGACTAGCCGCAAAATCGCGAAAAGCAATCAGGAGTAAATCCGTTTCGGTGGCTGGATCTTTGAGGGGTTTTATATGGACTGAAACCGGTTGCGGGTGGCCATGGCGGTGTATGGGTATACGCTCTAGGATAATCGGCTGGTTGTCCCGGTAGGCCCGGTGAATGGCGCTCCGAACCGGCACTGCAAGACCTTCCCGGAGCATCTCTAACAGGTTGTGATTGGGTTCGCCGCTGGGAATATGCAGATAATCCACCACTGGGCCATGAAAATACAAAATCCGATGCTGTCGATTGATGATAACCAGCGCCGGTGTAAATTCTTTTAACAACCAGCTTTTAGCCAATTCCGCCAAGGAGAGCGCAGGATTCGATGGGGACGCCGTGGCTTTAGCGGTGTTATCTTGCTCTGTGCTGCGTTTTGGAGTAAGCAGCTGGAAATCTATCGGTGTTTTGGGAGCGGCATCCCGGTGCTGGTAAATACGCGCGGGTTTAGAAACCGGGATAAATAGATTCTCATGTCGACCGATGCTTTCGCTATTGCCGAGGAGTAAATAACCGTTTGGCTTTAACGCAAAATGAAATAAGGCGATGAGTTTTTCTTGGGCCTGGGGTTGTATATAAATTAAAAGGTTGCGACAACTGATGAGGTCTAATTTGGAAAACGGTGGGTCGTTGAGCAAATGTTGATGGGCAAACACCACCGTCTCCCGCAACGCCTTATCGACTTCGTAAAATTCCTCGTTGACTCGGACAAAATAGCGTTTTAAGCGCTCAGGGGTTATCGCGGCGGCAATACTGACCGGATAAAGTCCTGTACGGGCTGTCTGGAGGGCTTTTTTATCGATATCCGAGGCGAAAATCTGCAGTCCTAGGTGCTTTTCCTGGTCGGCCATGGCGTCGAACAACAACATGGCTAAGCTGTAAGCTTCTTCACCGCTGGAACAGCCAGCAACCCAGCATCGCAGGGTGCCATTGGGGTCCGCTGCCGCCACCAGTTTATGGATAACCCGGTTTTCCAGTTCCTTAAAAATGTCGGGGTCACGAAAAAACCCGGTGACATTGATCAATAAATCTTGACTTAGCTGGGCGAGTTCAGCTGGGTCATTGCGCAGTAAAGCCACATAATCGGCCAGTTTTTGCAACTGCTTAAACCCCATGCGGCGCTCTAAACGACGTACCACGGTAGCGGGTTTATAGGCACGAAAATCAAGCCCCTGGCGAGTGCGCAGCAAGGCTAGCACCGTGTGCAAATCATTCCCTGCGGGTTGTAATGAGGGTTTGGACTCAGAATGACCATTGAGATGAGGATTTTGGACATAATGTTGCAAGGCTTGCGGCATTGCCTCGACGGCTAAGATTAGGTCTACAAGTCCCGTATTGATGGCAGCGCATGGCATCCCATCGTGGGCGGCGGTCTTTGGGTCTTGCGCCATCACCCTACCGCCCTGGTCCTTGATGTGCTTGATGCCTCTGCTGCCATCCGCACCAGTGCCACTGAGGATAATAGCAATGGCTTGGTGGCGCTGATCCTCGGCCAGGGAACGCAAAAACACATCGATGGGCAGTCGCATCCCACGCCGCTCGGTGGGTTCGGTAAGGTGCAATTGCGTGTCTTTAAGACGGAGGGTCCATTTAGGCGGGATCACATAAACGCAGTTTGGCTTAACCTGCATCCCCTGTTCGCTTTTTCGCACCGGCATAGGGGTATAGCGGCTTAATAGCTCCACCATCATACTGTCGTGGGTGGGGTCCAAGTGCTGCACCACTACGAAAGCCATACCGCTGTCAGCAGGCATGGCGGTAAAAAATTTCTTTAAGGCTTCCAATCCGCCCGCGGAAGCCCCTAGGCCGACGATGGCAAAGTCTGCGCGAGTAGAGGACGTAGCAGCGCCATCGACTATTTCTTGTTTGGATGATGTTGGGGAATTGGGTTGATGGGTCATTTTATAAGTAGGTTATAAGCAGGGGAATCTTTGCTTTTAATTAGGTGCTTTTGTGGTGTAGTATCGCTTCAATATAGTACCAGTATGGAGCTTAAACCATGGTAAGACAAAGTATTTCGCTGACAACACCGAACGATAATTGGTTAAAGAATCAGGTTGAAAGCGAGGAATATACCAGTAAAAGCGATGTGGTAAACGATTTGATACGCAAGGCTCGCAAAGAACAACATGAAACAGAAATTGCCATCATTCGCGCTAAACTTATTAAGGCCGAGAGTAGCGGTTTTACTCATAAAAATGCCGAACAAATCCGCGCAGAGGCAAGAGAAGAACTGAACCGTAATGGGAAATTATAAAATTAGTGAAGACGCAAAAGAAGAACTCAAACGAATTTATATCAGGCGGTAGATCATATTCGTGTAGGTTACAGACGTAGTGTATGCGGCGTTGATAGTATCTATTATCGGATTGAAGGCGACACAGTTGAAATTATGAGTATATTAGGGAAACAAAACATCGAGTAAAGCAAACAAGGTAACTGCTCACCCGTCCCTGCCGGCAGGATTGCCGGAATCCAGTTGCCAGGGAGGGTGACAGGCGGACGTTACCAGCGCTTGCCGTCCACGGCACTGGATTCTCGCCAGTCCATGGCGAGAATGACGGGAGGGTGAATCGTTGAAATCCTCTCTAGCCTAAAAAATGAAGATTTCTTGGCTTGTTAACTTCCTTCAAGTAATTTGATCACCGTGGCCATATCTACCGGTTTTAACAGATGGTGGGCAAAGCCAGCCTCACGGGTGTGGGACATGTCCTCGCCTTGGCCGAAGCCGGTGATAGCTATCAAGGTCAACGCCGCGGGCGGAAACTGCTGGCGTAACCGCTGCGCTAATTCATAGCCATCCATACCCGGCATCCCGATATCGAGAAACGCCACCGTTGGGCGCAGCCGCTCGGCGACCGTTAAGGCGGTCTCACCGTCGTAGGCGACTTCAACTGTGTGGCCAAGGCTGCTGAGCAGGGTGGCAAAGGGGTCGGCGATATCTTGATTATCATCTACCACTAATAGGCGTTGCGGTTGTCCGGGTTCCCGTTTGAGTTGCGGTGTGGGGGCAGGGGGAGCGGCCTCGGCTTCTTGGGGCAGCCGTAGGCAAAACTCGCTGCCATGGCCAGGTCCGTCGCTGTGAGCTTCGATGCTACCGCCATGGAGTTCAACCAGGCTTTTAACCAGCGCTAGCCCCAACCCCAGCCCCTGTTGAGCGCCTGTCTTATTGACTTGCACAAAGGGTTTAAACAGCCCACTTAACGCTTGGGAGGTAAGCCCGATGCCGGTGTCGCAGACGCGGATCAACACTTCACCGTTCATGGCCTGTCCCGCAAGAGTAATAACACCGCCGGGGTGAGTGAATTTGATAGCGTTGCCGAGCAAGTTGTCTAGTATCTGGGCCAGTCGGATCGGGTCGGCGTCCACATACAGGGGTGTTTCGGGTAATTCAATAGCCACCTGCAGTTGGGCGGCATCCAACTGCGGGCGCAAGTTAGCGACGACTTCTGCTAGGGACTTGGCCAACGCTAACTTCTGGGGCTGCAGGCTAATTTTATTATTGTTGATGCGGGTGATGTCCAGCAGGTCGTTGACTAAGCGGGTCATATGGCGGGTTTGCCGCGCCAACGCCGCTAGCGTCTGACGGCCTGGTAACGGGGTCGTGATTGCGTCGTCAGCTGCAACCCTGTGCTGGTTAAGCACCTCGAGATTGTTGCGGATGGCGGCCAACGGATTGCGCAGCTCGTGGCCGAGCAACCCTAAAAAGTGGTTTTTTTGGCGGTCATTGGCGCGTAACTCAGTGAGGTAAGCCCCCGGCTCTGCCGGGGGACTCACCGAGGTTTGA
>CAZGON010000089.1:0-15704 GCA_964527085.1 uncultured Candidatus Competibacteraceae bacterium | reverse complement strand
AAATACATTCTCAGTGAAATCAAACCCTTATTAACCCAACTGCGTAACTCCTAATTGATCAAGATATTATTTAAGAATACCTTTGTTTTACGGCAGTCCTCTACGTGTTATCCCCATGTTTTTTGCAAAAGCAATGCTCCAGACAAATTATTTATAGGTGCTAAGTAACAGGTTAGCAAGTTTGGATATTACTAATTTTTTCTTGGTGTTATTTCAAAGACAACTAAATTATCAAGGGATTGATCGTTAAAAAATCTTACTTTTGTCAAAATTTTCTCGTTTGAAACTCAGCTTTTGGGTCTAGCTAATGAATTTGAAAATGACTCGTGTTAGTGATGCCCCTATAAAGTCAACTCTGCGGGCAGTGGGCGCCTGCCTCAATCCAGGCTTTTGTCAACGCGCCAAAAGTGGCTTGATCGCCAGGGGCAGGCTCGCGCCCTGCACCCGCATGCCAGCCCCAACCCACCAAACCATCTTTAGCGTTGTGCTCCTGCAACTCCGCAAGTGTCTTGCCACCGTTGCGTTCTTTATCTTTTATTTGGACACAGATTTCCGCCAGGGATTTGTCTTCCCAAGCCATACTGGCGGGCGCCAGATGCCAGACTTGATGGCCAGGGATACTGCCCTCCGCCGAAAGATAAGCAACGTTCTCTTGGCCGTGACAGGTATTACAACGCATGCCCGCTAACCCCATACCACCGGCGCCGCGATAGACAGGTGGCTGATGCAACGCCATTGCATCGCCCTGTAATGGTCGCTCGCCTTTGGGATGACAGTTGACGCAACGGGGGTGTTGCAAGACTTTACCCATCTCGATGAACAGCTTTTCAGCACGCTCACGGGGGTCCTTAATATCGGCAAATTGTTCCGGTCCAGCCAGCGCAGACGACTCCGCTATACCTTGGTCAATCAGACCCAACAGCCCAAACAGAATAACCAATAGTGACTTTTTCAAAAGGCGTCTCCTCACACATTGACTGGCACAAACGGTAGCCGTCGCGTAGTTTCACCGGTCAACACCCGCCAGGCATTGGCCACTGCGGGTGCGATGGGCGGCACACCCGGCTCACCGACTCCGGTGGGATCTTCCTGGGAGTTGATGATACTGACCTCGACCGCGGGCATTTCATTGATCCGCAGGGATCGATAGGTGTCAAAATTAGCTTGCACAACACGGTCGTTTTCGCCCAGGGTAATTTCATCGAACAAGGCAGCACTCAGACCGTAACCGATGCCCCCTTCCATCTGGGCGCGGATGATATTGGGATTAACCGCCACACCGCAGTCAACGGCACACCAAACCTTGTGCACTTTGGGGTAGCCTTTATCATCGCGGGAGACTTCGGCGATCTGCGCCACATAGCTATCGAAGGATTTATGCACAGCGACCCCGAGGGCACGATCATTACCTGTACGTGGTCCTGACCAGTTTGCCATCTCAGCGACCCGTTGCAATACAGTCTTATCACGGGGACGATCTTTAAGCAGGGCTAGCCGTCCAGCCACTGGGTCTTTCCCCGCCAGTTCCAGTAATTCATCAATAAAGGTTTCCGTAGTATAGCCGGTATGGGTATGACCCACCGCACGCCACCACAGTACCGGCACGCCGTTTGTCATGTTATGTAGTCCAACCCGCAAATTGGGGATCGCATAGGGCAGACCCCGCGCCCCTTCCACGGAGGTGGGATCGATATTGTTTTGAATCGCACCCTCAAAGGGTGAACCCGCCATTAAAGATTGGGTGGCAATAACTTGATCCCAGGTTGTTATTTTACCCTCATCATCCACCGCGCCCCGCAACCGATGTACCGTTAATGGCCGGTAACGACCACCACGGATGTCGTTTTCCCGGGTCCATAGATGTTTGACCATAACGGGTTTGCCATAGGCTTTAGCCACGGCCGCCGCCTCGGCGGCAAAACCGGCATCCGGCTGGGCCCGGCGACCAAAACTGCCACCGGCAAATAAGGTGTTTAAGATGACCTTATTGGGATTCAGTCCTAACACCTCTGCAATGGTTTTATGATCAAGGGTCTGCAACTGGCTACCCATCCAAACTTCAGCGCCGTCTTCCTTAATCTGAACAACCGCGTCTAGGGGTTCCATGGGTGCATGGGCGAGAAATGGAAACTGATATTCTGCTTCCAACGTCTTGCCACCTTTTGCTAGCTGTTCGGCGGCGTTGCCGCGGGCTTCGGCCTCGTTGCCGGGTTCTTTTACCGTTTTCGAATAAGTTTCCATCAGCTGGGTAGAGGAACGGGTCTCGGCCTGGCTTGTGTCCCACTCCACCTTAAGCGCAGCTTGACCCTTGAGGGCCGCAAAGGTGTTTTTACCGTAAACCACCACTCCCTGGGGTAGGGTCTTAACATCCAGCACGTTGCTAACCTGACGCGCTGCTGTGTCATCCACGTTGGCCACTGTAGCGCCAAACTGGGGCGGATGCAGAATTGTGGTAGTGACCATATCGTCTTTATAGACATCCAGGGTAAAGCGTGCTTGACCGTTAGACTTTGCGGCTGTGTCGAGCTTTGGTAGATCCGTGCCGATCAAGGTAAATTGTTCTGGAGATTTCAATGCTGGCTGTGTCGGCACATCCATAGTGGCGGCTTTGTCGGCCAGTTCACCAAAGGTGGCTTGTTGATCACTCGCCGCGTGTTTAACGACACCTTTTGCGACGCTGATCTCACTGGCATCCACTTGCCACTGTTCGGCGGCAGCGGCCACCAGCATAGCGCGGGCGGCGGCGCCGGCTTGGCGCATTTGTAGATAAGAGTTAGCAATGGCCGTGGAACCGCCGGTACCCTGCAAGCCGAAAGCTAAATTTTTATACAGTTCAGCATCGCTAGGGGCGCTTTCAGCCCGCATCTGACTCCAGTCTGCATCCAGCTCTTCCGCCACCAAGGTCGCTAGACCCGTATAAGGCCCCTGACCAAATTCAATGTGTTTAACCAGTACAGTCACGGTATTATCCGGCGCAATACGCAAAAACGCATTGGGTGCAAATTGACCAGCAGCGCCATCCCCTTGCATCACGCTTGCCTCGCCCGATTGTGCTCTCGCCGCTAGTGGTAACTGTAGGCCGATGATCAGCCCCACGGAACCCTGTAAGAAACGACGCCGGCTCAAGGTCACTGTATGAATACTGCTCATGGCGTTACGCCTCCAACTGTTTGGCCGCATTGTGGATCGCTTGGCGAACCCGCATATAGGTGGCGCAGCGGCAGATATTACCCGCCATAGCGCCATCGATGTCGGTATCCGTGGGCGCAGGTTTTTCAGTCAGCAGAGCCATCGCTGACATAATTTGGCCGGATTGACAATAACCACATTGAGGGACATCGATGGTTTTCCAGGCAGTCTGTACGGCTTGCGCGGTTTCCCCTGTCACACCTTCGATGGTGGTAACCTGCTGACCGTCAAGTGTGCTGACCGGAGTAACACAGGAGCGTCGTGGTTGCCCATTGACATGGACTGTACAAGCGCCACATTGGGCGATGCCACAACCGTATTTGGTACCGGTCAAGCGCAGTTCGTCCCGTAACACCCACAATAAAGGGGTTTCGGGGTCGACATCATCATCAAGCTCATGGCGTTCACCGTTGACAGTGAGTGAGAGCATGGTTTTTCTCCAGGTGATTGGCGATAAAAAGCAAACATAACTCGGACCGGAAAAAATACAGCAGCTGTCGACCATTTTTATGCTGCTCTGTCATTACAGTTAAAGACAAGGTAACGTCAACCTGACTTTTCCTGTTCCAGTATGTATTCGATTTGCTGACGGAGGTGTGGAACTTTGTTTAAGGCCACATCCCAAACAATCTCATAATCTACCCCAAAATAATGGTGAATAACTTTATCCCGCATGCCTGCCATCGCTCGCCATTCTACATCTGGATACTGTTGCCGTATCTCTTCGGGCACTTTCTTAGTCGCTTCACCAATGATCTCAATACTTCTGACAAATGCCCGTTTTGCTGTTTCATCCCTTATAAATTGTGCCTGAGTTAATTCGCCTACCTTGGAAGAGAGAAAATCTGCTTCGTTGAGGATATGATGGAGATAATTAAGCAGCGAGGGGGACATACTCAATATTCTTTAGGATTTGGAGTCCCATGTGCGGGCTAAGTGCTTCAGGGGTGACAAGCTCTACAGGACGCTGAAAGAGATCCTCTAATAAAAACGACAACTGCATAAAATTGTCAAAAGTTTTTTGACCTTGGTTAAATTCTACTAACAAGTCAACGTCGCTTTCCTTAGTAGGCTCGTCGCGAACAAACGATCCAAAGAGACCCATTCTTTTGACCCCCAGAACCTTGATCTGTGCTTGGTTTTGGCGTAGCAGCTCGAAGAGCTGCGCTTTAGACTGAACTGCGGTGACCATGTTATGCATTTAACCTAAAATTGCTAATTTACGGCATATTGAATAAATTTGAGTCATGTATTATCAGGCTTAACACAGTGCTAACTAGGCTGGCTAAGCGATGGGAAGACGCACCGAAAATAAGGTTTTACCCGGTTCTGAATGTAACGTAATAGCCCCCCGGTGGCGGTTTTCCACAATACGGCGAGTAATATCCAGACCCAACCCGGTTCCTTTGCCCACCTCTTTGGTGGTGAAGAAAGACCCAAACACACAGGATTGGATGTCTTCGGGAATACCAGGTCCGTTATCGATAATATCCACACATAGGTTATCGCCTTTCCGATAGGTATAAATGTCGATGATGCCTTGGCTGTTCATGGCGTCGATGGCATTATCGAGAATATTGGTCCAAACCTGGTTAAGTTCACTGCCGTAGGCTTTGATGCTAGGTAAGCTGCGATCAAAGTGGGTGTTGACCGTGATGCCATATTTCAACTTATGATGCAGCATTGTCAGGGTGTCTTCGATGCCTTGATGCACATCCACGTCTTGTTGTACATCCCGATCTACATAGGAGTAAGATTTGACAGCATCCACTAATTCAGTAATGCGCACAGAGGCTCTTTGTCCATCCAAAATCATGGCTAATACCTCAAAGGATAACGCTAGCCATTGCATACCTTGATAGCGCATGGGGGTTGGATCATCTTGCCAGCGTCCTGCTACCGCCTGGATTTCACTGATGTCTAAACCGGAGCCAGCCAGTGGCGGCGCCAGTTCCCAGGCTTCCGGAATATCGTTCTGTTCTAGCCAATCGAGAAAATCGTCTTCCCGCGCGGCAAGCTCTTTGCTACTCAGCCGTTCCTGAGTAATAAAGGCAAATCCTTTGTTACGCAGCGTCTGCCATTGGTCGGTGTGATCTTCATCCAAATTGAGTTTGCCATAAGACAAATTCATATCTTGCAGCGCAAGTATCTTTGGATGAAGATTTTCTAGGATACGGGCTAAAGATGCCGCTGGATTATTGAGTTCATGGGCAAGCCCGGCGGCTAATGTACCCAACGACGCCATTTTTTCCCGGTTACGGATAAAGGACTCAAGGCGTCGGGTACGATCCAGAATGGTTTGAAAAATCTTCTTTTCCACAGCACGGGTAGACACCATCAGCTGTCGAAAGTCGTCCCGACCCATGAGATACAGTGCGCAGGGTGTCAGCGCCTTGAGGGTAATGGGTACGGGTTCGTCGGTGTAGATCTGTACTTCGCCAAAAAAGGAAGGGGCGGTATGTTTGCCAATGGGCATTTGATGCCCTTCGGATTCCCGCAAGATATCGATATCACCTTCCATATGCAGAAAAAAGCCCCGAGGGGGCTGTCCTTGGGCCACAATAATGTCGCCCTCCTGGTAAGTTTGTAAGGTGACATGGTCGCAAATCCATTGCAGCTTTTCATCGCTGACGGCGGCAAATAAATCCAGGCGGCGCAGGTCGTCGATACAAATCATAGGTTGCTTAAGTATTCACTGATAAACCGTTGTGTGATGGACCCTTCACCCACCGCCGAGGCGACCCGCTTAATAGAACCACAGCGCACGTCACCCACGGCAAATACGCCCGCCACACTGGTTTCCGTAAGATAAGGGTCACGGGGTAAGGTCCAGTAACGTTTATAATTTGCGTGTTTAAGATCAGCGCCAGTGATGACAAAGCCTCGTTTATCCCTGGCTATCGCCTCATCCAACCACGCCGTATGGGGGTTAGCGCCGATGAAGACGAACATGGCGTCGGCTGGATGGGTGTTTTCTTCATGGCTATCCAAGTCCTTGAGACCAAGAGCTTGCAAACGGCCATTACCTGTTACGCTAACTGGCTGAACACGGAATAAAACATGGATATTTTCGGCGGCATCGATACGCTCAGCCAGATATTCCGACATGGTCTCGCGTAGGCTAGCACGGCGGCAAACGACAGTGACCGAACGGGCATAATTTGATAGCATCATCGCCGCTTGACCGGCGGAATTCCCTGCACCGATAATAAAGACATCTTTATTCTGGCAAGACAAGGCTTCTGTGGTGGCAGCGCCATAGAAAACCCCCAAACCCTCCAAATCTTGGCAGCCTGGAATAGCGAGACGATTATAAGAAACGCCATTGGCCACCACCAGGCAGTGGCAAGATAACTCCGTGCCACTACTCAAACGCACAAAACGGTATTGTCCCTCGCTACGCATCTCGGTGACTTCTTGGGCGAGAACCAACTCCGCGCCAAAGCGTCGGGCTTGATCCAGCGCCCGCCGAGACAACTCCGCGCCACTAATACCCGCAGGAAACCCTAAGTAGTTCTCAATGAGGGAACTGGCGCCTGCCTGGCCACCCGGTGCGGAACGTTCAATCACCGCAGTCTTAATACGTTCTGTGGAGGCCGTCACAGCAACCGCCAGACCGGCAGGTCCGGCGCCCACCACCACCACCGGATAAAACGGCACACTGGGGGTAGTGGTTAAGCCAATGTGGTGGGCCACCTGGGTTAGCTGCGGTCGATTCAATACAGTGCCATCGGGCAACACCACAGTCGGTAAACCTAGACTGGTATCAAGAGACATCAGCAGTGGTTCCGCCTCGGGCGAACTTTCCACGTCAATCCATTTGTAGGGCACATGATTGCGAGCGATAAAATCCCGCACCGCATGACCATCGAAGGACCAGCGATAATCGATAATTTTGATTCCAGTAAATTCCGGTTGGTATGTCTCACGCCAGTGATAGAGCTGCTCATCGATGACGGGATACAGTTTTTCCGCGGGAGGATTCCAAGGTTTCATCAAGTAGTAATCCAAACCCAGATCATTGATGGCTTGAATGGCTACGTTGTTATCTGCATAGGCTGTGAGCAACAGGCGTCTCGCGTCTGGAAAAATCGCCTTGGCGTGCTCGATAAATTGCGTACCTGTCATGTTTGGCATGCGCTGATCAGAGAGCAATAAAGCGACATTTGTTCCCTGACGCTTAAAATCCTTTAAAAGATCCACAGCTTCGACACCGGATTCAGCCCGCACGATGCGATAGGCTTTGCCATACTTCGAGCGTAAATCCCGGACTACCGCATGTAATACCTCGGGTTCGTCGTCAACCGCCAAGATGATAGGTCGGGCAGCTTTTACCTTGCCATTAGTGTTTTTTACATCCATAGACTAGGCCCGATTTTAAGGTGACTGCCTACGCTGCTGAACTGTTCACCGGGTTGTAGATGATGATGTAGGGTATTCATCAGTTTGCCATTTACGATGTGAAAAATTTGTTAGCTAAGAACAAGGATTGCAAAGCCTATCAATAAATAAAAACTGATTCAGGACTTGTTAAGGATAAATGAGATAAATAGGTGTTTCTTGCAGATTCTTGCGCTGATTGAAGCCTCAAAAATGAAGCATAAATTTTGGAGACCTGATTCTACAGGTAAAGTGGCCACGCACTAAAAAGCCATCGTCGTGTCAAATAAAACAAACCTCATCGATAAATAAAGAGGGTAGCGCCGTGAAAAAATCAATTTTTCCCTTGTCAGCAGTGCTTGTCGTTGTTTCACTTTCCATTCCATTTTCAACCGCCGGGGCTACCGACTACCGTGGTCATCCAGGCGTCAAGTTTGGTGGCGGCGGTCATAGCGGGATAACCCTATCTATCGGTAGCGACCGTGGAGTCAGCTACGGGTTCTACCACCAAGAATCAGGTAGATCGCGTTTTCGGCCCCACCATTCGAGGGGGTATCGACAATACCGGCATTACAACCCGCCACGATATATCGTAAAACCGCCTGTGTATTACGGTGGCCGCGATGTTTATATTATTAAGCCTCCGGCGCACCATTACCGCAAACCGCGCCACGGTTATTATGGTCATTTTAAGCCCCATCGGGGTCATGGTCGTTATTATTTTAAGCCCCATCGACACAATCGCTTTTATGGTCATAGATAACATGACCGCCAGCGGGGCTATTACCCAATGCGCCTTATATTCCCGCCCTGAAGGGCCGGGCTTTACGGCGCATTCGGGTAATCTAATCAGAAGAATCGTTAAAACCTCTTATTCGAATCCGCACCGGAGGACTAGATGAGTCAGCTTCCATGGGTTCGGCCTCAAAATAATTTTCATCAATTTCTTTAAATCCGGTTAATCCTAGGGGTTCCGATTCATCCTCTGAATCCTGACCCAGCTGAGTACCACCCACCGCAGGTGTGCTTTTACCGCTAAAAGGTTCAGCGAAAACAACGCCCGAAACTAGACTGGCAGCAACCGCATAAACCAAAACAAGAGTTCTCATAAGTCGTCTCCTATTAATCCATTGAATAAGAAGCTGTTTCAAAAACGCGCGACGTTCGTTGAATCAAGGCGCAGCGCCTTCGAGCAGCGCAGTTTACAGGCGGTAAATGAGCAGCGGAGAAGGTGCTGTAACGCCGAGTCAGCGGACCTGAGCAGGTTTTGAAACAGCTTCTAAGACTGCATTCCAACAAACCTTTTGGGTTTAAGTACTAATATGACCGCAAGAATGTGATTTTTTTGCCAAATTGCAGTGAAAAAAAGATCAAATAAAAAAAAGCATCTCCAAAGGCATCAAACGCTCAAAATAAACGCTTAAAATCGACAAGAGGTGTCTGTACAGTGTTAACCGATTGTCAGAACTATGATAATGAGCAAAAACACTCAATAATATCTACTATTCATGGAAAGACGACCCGCTAGGATTTGTTAGACGACATTCTATACTTTTCTGGATGTTGATGTGGTTTTGAAAACACAATCATGTCAACTGTCTAATGTTTCTAAAGTTTAAAAAGCTTCAGCCGATATAACCGTAAACGGACTTAAAAAGCGCCAGGTAGCGCTTTATTGTCTAGGGATTAGCTTGTCTCGATAAGGTGCTAGAGCATCGTGTCGGTCATTATATCGGTGTAGCCATGTCATCAGTTGATACTATCACTTTGGTGCGCAATAAGTTTCTGACCTTACTGCCCGTTTTGGACGAACGGATGCGGCGTCTCTGGGCTGCCAATGAAGCCCGTGCTCTCGGTTGGGGGGGTATCGCAACGGTAGCGGAGGCGACTGGTTTATCGCGCACCACGATTCGCGTCGGTCTACAGGAACTAAATTCTCCAGACTTAAAATCACCCCACGACTCACAGGGGGTTCGTCGATCAGGCGCAGGTCGTCCTGGTCTGGATGAGGTTGATGGGACTTTACGGGAGGCTCTAAAGTCACTCCTGTTGGCTTCCACCCAAAAAGATCCCACTACACCCCTGCGATGGACTTGCCAAAGCACTCGGCGACTAGCGCAAGAGCTGGCGCAACAGGGCCATCAGGTCAGTCATGCGAGCCTTGCTACTCTTATCCGTGAACTGGGCTACAGGCTGCAAAGCACTCGCGGATCAGCGACCGAAAAAAATCGGCTTAACTACAATGCTCAGTTTCTTTTTGTTAAACAACAAGTGAAAGCCTTCATAGGTCTGAACCGTCCTGTGGTTGCCATAGAAACCCCTCGAAAGATGCCTCATGGAGACAACAAGCTGATAGAGAAATTTGACCTTGAGCAGGTTACAACAAGCTTTGCTGAAAGCAATAAACCGGCTTGCCGTGGTGTTTGGCAACAACAATCTGCTCCACAAGACAGAGTAACCTTTGCCGTTGAGTGTCTGGAACGTTGGTGGTTTAGGACCGGCATCAACTTGTATCCTTATACTCGGGAAATGCTGGTTATCACCGATCATAGTAGTGGCGGCGGCACCCGGTTTCGACCGTGGCAAAAAGCGCTGCAAAGTTTAGCGCACAGCGCGGATTTGCACATCGTTACCTACTCATTACCCCCAGGCGTCTATCAATGGACGCAACTTACCCACACGCTGTATCAGCAAATCATCGAAAGCTGGCCTGATCGATTCCCGTGCAACCAGGGTGTGTTTATCAGTTTAATGGGTGATACAACAGACCTTGCTCAAACTAACATTAACGACCTCTCACCGTTACCAAATCAGAGAGATTATGCTGTAACCGAAGAGGATTTGGTTACCTAGAACAGCAGGTTAGCCAGCCGTGACAGATATTATTTTACAATTTCGACGCCACGCCAAAAAGCAAAGTGATTAGCAATCTCTTTAGCAGCATCTTTAGGGTTTGGGTAATACCAAGCGGCATCTTTATTAACCGCATCACCAACCACTACATCATAATAACTGGCCTGCCCTTTCCAAGGACAGGAGGTGTGGCAGTTGCTTTCCTGAAAAAGCGATTTATTGACAGATTGCTGTGGGAAATAGTGATTACCTTCGACAACCACGGTTTCATTGCTGTCTGCTAACACGGTGTCATGCCAAATTGCTTTCATGGATAGAGTCTCTCGGGAACGTTTGTGAAATGGAAAGGGAGCCTTGATTAACTAACCAAGTCATGACTTACGCAAAAACAGGACTTGGGTAACTCGTGCAAGAAGTGTCGGTGGCCTGGATGGCCGTCGTCAAGCCTACAAGGACGTATTTACGGCGTCTTCTGGAACGAGTTGCGTAAGTCCTGCAAGTAAATGTCTTCGCAGACCCTAAAAGAAACCCGTAAGTTCCCATTTTTACCCCAACGCTTTGTTATCCTCGCCACTTTATTAGGTTAGTAAAAACAAAAGGCCCTTCAATAAGTCTGCTTGCATTAAGCAAGATATACTTTGTTATTGTCTGTTAACTTAACAAGCTAATGCTACGCTAAGGAAAGATACCTTTATGAGCCGATCCGAAAACCTATTTGCAGAAGCCCAACACTATATCCCCGGCGGGGTCAATTCGCCGGTGCGTGCTTTCCGTAGTGTGGGGGGGACACCGATCTTTTTTAAGCGCGGTGAGGGTGCTTATTTATACGACGAGGATGATCGCCGTTATATCGACTATGTGGGTTCCTGGGGTCCCATGATCGCCGGTCATGCCCAGCCGGAGATCGTTCGCGCCGTGCAGGAAGCCGCCAACCACGGTTTAAGTTTTGGTGCGCCCACCGCCATCGAAACCGTGCTTGCTAAAAAAATCTGCGAGCTGGTGCCCTCCATGGAGCTGGTCCGTATGTGCAGCTCTGGCACCGAGGCCACTATGAGCGCCATTCGTCTCGCCCGGGGCGTTACCGGCCGGGATCGGATCGTCAAATTTGAAGGCTGTTACCATGGCCACAGCGATTCGCTGTTAGTCAAAGCGGGCTCCGGCGCCCTGACCCTGGGTGTGCCCACGTCGCCCGGGGTCCCGGCCGATCTGGCGCAATATACCTTAACGTTAACCTTTAATGATCTGGACGGGGTTGAAGAAACATTCCGGGTCTTAGGCGAGCAGATTGCTTGTATTATCGTCGAACCCGTTGCTGGCAATATGAATTGTATTCCGCCGCTGCCGGGTTTTTTGGAGGGGCTACGTAAAGTCTGCGATCGTTTTGGCAGTGTTTTGATTTTTGATGAGGTGATGACAGGGTTTCGGGTCGCTTTGGGCGGCGCTCAAGCCCGTTATGGAGTAACCCCTGACCTTACCACGTTAGGTAAAGTCATTGGCGGCGGTATGCCAGTGGGCGCCTTTGGCGGGCAACGGAAAATCATGGAGCATCTGGCCCCCCTGGGACCTGTTTACCAAGCAGGGACCCTCTCGGGTAACCCGGTGGCCATGACGGCTGGACTAACTACCTTGGAACTGATCTCCAAACCCGGTTTCTTTGCTGAATTAGAGGCCAAGACGGTAACACTTGTAGAAGGTCTTACCCGCAAAGCACGGGCTGCGGGCATTCCCCTCACCACTAACCATGCCGGGGGTATGTTTGGGTTCTTTTTTTCGGAAGAGGAGCGTATCACCCGCTATGCCCAAGCCACAGCCTGTCACATGGATCATTTCAGAAGCTTTTTTCACGGTATGCTGACGGAAGGAATCTACTTGGCGCCTTCGGCGTTTGAGGCAGGTTTTATTTCTTCCGCCCACAACGAAACCGATCTGGAAGCCACCCTTGCAGCGGCTGAAAAAGTGTTGACAATCGTCTAGGGCGGCGCAATCGTGCACCCTGATCATCAGTAGCGTCAAAGGTGTGACGGTGATCGTATTGGCAGGCTTTGTGCGGTGGTATTTGCAGGCGAGCAAGTTCTGGCCAGCATCTAAAAAACACTCCAAAGTTGACCATGGATAGTCACTATGCAAAGTCACAATCGCTCCAAGACGGTCATAATCACAGCGGGGTTGAAGTGAGCATCCGAACCCGCACCCATGGACAACGCCTGTTTATGGTCAACGGGGCGCCCATCTACGATGGCAGCGGCAACCCTCGTGGCGCCTTGGCAACCTTTGATGATGTTACTGCCCTTGAAGAGAAAAACGAACAGCTTCAAGCGATGGTGGAGAAGCTAGAACACTCTCAGGCTGAAATCAGCCGACAGAACAAACAGCTGGCATTTTTGGCTACTCGTGATCCGCTTACCGGCTGTTTTAACCGCCGTTCTTTATTTGAACAGTTAGAAACAACTTTTAGAAAAGCCCAGCAAGGGGGCGGAAACCTTGCTTGCATTATGTGTGACATTGATCATTTCAAAGCGGTTAATGATAACCATGGCCACGCGACGGGGATGAAGTGATCAAAATGATGGCGGGTATGTTACAGTCCACATCCGACGATTATATCGTTGGCCGCTACGGCGGCGAAGAATTTTGTATTATCTTGCCAAACACCAGTATAGAGCAGGCTGTGGTAGTGGCTGAGTCATGCCGCCGT
Source organism: uncultured Candidatus Competibacteraceae bacterium (assembly GCA_964527085.1). Classification (GTDB taxonomy): domain Bacteria; phylum Pseudomonadota; class Gammaproteobacteria; order Competibacterales; family Competibacteraceae; genus CAYRGG01. The sequence goes on along the minus strand of CAZGON010000089.1, from coordinate 2,587 downwards.
TTAATTGCTATGAAAGACAGCATGGGCGTAAAAGTTACTGCGAGTTTTGGTGTTTCTAAGCTAGCATTTGATATTCATGATATTCAGGAATTGGTGAGCGAAGCGGACAAGGCGCTTTATGCGGCCAAAAAGAACGGTCGCAATCGCGTGGTGCGTTACGACGACGAAATCCTCAACCAGGCTTCACAAGCTGTCACTTTTTTAACCCGCGCCGCACAGCGTGGATAAAACAAAACAGGTATGGTTACTCTTTTTCCTCTATCCACGCGGTTTTGACCGCTTCCAGCAGGGTATCGTCCACGGCGTCGGGATCATCATCAAACTCTCTGAGTGCACAGACCCACCGCTGTATATCGGCCAGAGCGGCCCCCTGGGGATCAACATCGGGGTAGGTATCGTTTAACGTAATGGCAATGGCTAACGAGTCTTCCCATTTAAGCTTCATAGAGACAACCTCGAATACCTTGCGTGTTTCACCATGCCACACCTTCCCGTCAAAAGCACCTTTTTGAAAACCGTTTATTATACGCTGAAACTTTCTCCACAGCCGCACTCATCCTTGACGTTAGGATTATTAAATTTAAACATGGCATTGAGACCCTGCTTTTCAAAATCCAATTCGCTGCCATCTAAGTAAGTCAAATTATCTGACTTAACAATTACTTTAACCCCTTGATCTTCGAAAACATGATCGTCGGAGTCAATGGTATCTGCAAAATCGATCACATAGGCAAACCCCGAGCAGCCGGTTTTACGGATGCCGACGCGCAGACCTTCACCTTTACCCCGGTCCAATAGGTAGCTCTTAACCCGATTAGCAGCACTTTCTGTTAACGTAATTGCCATAGCAAGTGTAACCTCACCTCATCAGTAAAAAAATCAATAACAACTAGCTTATCAGCCTTTGTTTAGCCCGCCAATCGGCGAGCGCGGCTTTTAAAGCCTGCTCAGCTAACACGGCACAATGAATCTTAACAGGCGGTAATGCAAGCGCCTCAGCGATTTGACGATTGTGGATGGCAAACGCTTCTTGCAGAGGCTTTCCTTGAATCCATGCCGTGATGAACGAAGCCGCAGCAATACCTGCAACACTTCCTTGCATTTTAAATCTAGCCGTTTCAATAGATTGCATCATAGTAACTTTAATCTGTAATTGTAGGATATCCCCCTGCAACAGGGTTCCCACTTTACCCGTGCCCACACTGGAATCATTTTCAGGCAAAACCCCTACATTGCGGGGATGCTTGTAATGATCCCAAATAATGGGGCTATATAAACTATCGCGCCACTCCATGCTTGCTATAATTATAGATGGGGTTGCACCGATAAATTCTCAAGTCCAGCAAGATCTGTTCCTTTTTGATACTCCTCCCATAAGGGAGACAGTGCTCGCAGTCTATGGATAGCCTGATGCACACAGGCGCTAGCCGCCTCGATTTCTGCTAAGGTCGTAAAACGACCAAGGCTAAAACGAATAGCGCTACGGGCTAGGGTCTCGCTACGACCCAGTGCCCGTAGTACATGGGACCCTTGCTGGGTGGCCGACGTACAAGCAGACCCTGAGGATACCGCAAGCTGTTCCGCTAAATCCATCAATAACGCCTCGCCATCCACAAAGTTAACACTCACATTAAGAATACCCGAGACACTCTGGTTTAGATCCCCGTTTAGATAAATTTCTTGCAAATCCTGCAAGCTTTGCCACAAACGATCACGCAGCCCTCGGATGCGGCGGTTTTCTGACTCCATGGTTTGCTTTACCAGGCGACAGGCTTCACCCATGGCGACGATTTGATGGGTCGCCAGAGTACCCGCCCGTAAACCCCGCTCCTGACCACCCCCATGAAGCTGTGTTTGTAAACGCACCCGTGGTCTACGGCCTATGTAAAGTGCGCCCACTCCCTTAGGACCATAGCATTTATGGGCGCTAAAGCTCATCAGATCCACCTTCAAAGCCGCTAGATCGATGGCCACCTTGCCTAGACTTTGGGCCGCATCCACATGCAGCAAAATGCCACGGCTGCGGGTAAGATCGCCGAGGGCTTTGATATCTTGAATCACTCCAATCTCATTGTTAACGTGCATTACCGATAACAATAGCGTGTCGTCTCGCAGGGCTGCTGCTACCTTGTCGTGATCGAGTAAACCATTGGGTTGGGTGTCCAAATAGGTAATCTCGAACCCCTCCTGGACGAGCTGTCGACACACATCTAATACGGCCCGGTGTTCTGTTTTGACAGTAACAATATGGCGGCCTTTTTTTTGATAATAATGGGCGGCGCCTTTAATGGCTAGATTATTCGACTCCGTGGCCCCCGAGGTCCAAATGATGTCGTCCGCGTTTGCATTAACTAAGGCAGCCAGTTGGGTCCGCGCCTCCTCAACGGCTGTTTGCGCAAACCACCCATAAGAGTGGGTGTGTGACGCTGGATTACCAAATTCACCATCCGTCGTCAGGTGCTGCCACATCTTCTCGGCCACCCATGGATCCACCGGTGTGGTTGCCGCATAATCCAAATAAATAGGGCGATTCATCGTAGGCCTAAATGAAAAGTAACTGCTCACCCGTCATTCCGGCAGGGATTGC
>CAZGON010000088.1:0-15950 GCA_964527085.1 uncultured Candidatus Competibacteraceae bacterium | reverse complement strand
TTCGCTTTTCCACCTATGCGACGTGGTGGATTCGCCAGACCATCGAACGCGCTATTATGAATCAGACTCGAACTATCCGCTTACCCATACATATTATTAAAGAAATAAATCTTTATCTACGCACAGCTCGTCGCCTCGCCCAAACCCTTGATCATGAGCCCTCTGCCGAAGAAATTGCGCAAGCGATGAATAAGCCGGTTAGCGAAGTTAAGCGTATGCTCAGTTTAAATGAGCGTGTTGCCTCTGTAGATACGCCAATTGGTAAAGATGAAGACCGTTCCCTGCTAGATGCTATTCCGGATGATAACAACGCGGATCCTTCTCAGTTACTGCAAGACGAAGATCTTAATGAAAAACTTGATCTTTGGTTGAATCAGTTAAGTGAAAAGCAGCGTATCGTTGTAGAGCGACGGTTTGGTTTAAATGGTCAGGAGCGTACCACGCTAGAACAGGTGGGTAATGAAATTGGCGTTACCCGGGAACGAGTCCGTCAAATTCAGATCGATGCCCTAAAGCGATTGCGTAAAATTTTGGAAAACGAAGGGTTCTACGAAGAGGTTTTGTACGAATAAGCATGTATTCACTGGGCACCTTCTAACAACATGAGAGCCGCTGCTACCTGGCGGCCTTCTGCCAAAATGATGTTGTAAGTACGACAGGCGGCAGATGTATCCATAATCTCAAAGCCGATACGTTGGTTAACCAGGGGTTCAAGTACTTCTGGATGAGGAAACTGCTGACTGTCGCCTGTGCCTAGTAGTAAGATTTCTGGATCAAGAGTGGTTAGTAATGCTAAATGAGACGGTTGTAGATCCGCGAAACGTTGAGGTGGCCAATCAGCAATAATTCTGTCTCGGGCAATGACTACACTACGGTAGAAAAGCTGAGTGTTGATTGTAATGAAACCCTGGCCATAGGCTTGAATCGCATTGGCGGATCCTTGCCCATCGAGACTAATTCGCATAACGTCAAATCCAACGGTTGGATTATACAAAAAATAAAAAATTTACTCTTTAGAATTAAAAAGTGAGCATTTAACTAATTAAGTTCCCAAAAAATTATAAACTTTTGGCAACGCTGTTTGAAAGTGATTACCCTAAGCTAAAAAACCTTTTTCAGTGAGTTGGCTAAATCCAAAAAACTGGCCCGAGTTGATTAGGTTGACAGGGTTTCTGTTCCCCAGTACTTTTCCCTATGAACGATGCGCTTAAAAATTATTTTTTTATAGTTTGTTGAAGATTAAAGGGATTACCTTGAACGCCGAGTTTCAAAGAATCAATCGTCTACCACCTTATGTTTTTAACATTGTCAATGAGTTAAAGGCCGCAGCCCGAGCCCGGGGCGAGGATATTATCGACTTTGGTATGGGTAATCCGGAACGCCCTACACCCGAGCATGTTGTCAATAAATTGGTGGAAGTCGCTCAGCGGGGTGACACCCATCGCTATTCTATGTCCCGAGGTATTCCACGTCTGCGTAAAGCGATTTGTAATTGGTATAGTCAGCGTTACGATGTAGAGCTGGATTTTGACACAGAGGCGATTGTCACCATTGGTTCTAAGGAGGGGCTCGCCCATCTGGCATTAGCAACAATGGGGCCTGGCGATACCGTTCTGGTGCCGAATCCGGCTTATCCTATTCATCCCTATGGTTTTGTCATATCAGGGGCCGACATTCTCCATGTGCCGTTGGTGCCAGACATTGATTTTTTTGCCAAGTTAGAGGAAGCCATTAGGAATTCGTGGCCAAAACCTAAAATGTTGGTGCTCAACTTTCCTGCAAACCCCACCACTCAATGCGTCGAATTGGATTTTTTTAGCAAGGTTGTGGCTATCGCCCGAGAGCACCAAGTATGGGTGATTCAGGATTTGGCTTATGCGGATATCGTTTTTGATGGTTATATAGCGCCATCTATCTTGCAAGTGCCAGGCGCGAAGGACGTGGCAGTGGAATCTTTTTCTCTTTCTAAAAGCTATAATATGCCAGGTTGGCGCGTGGGTTTTATGTGTGGCAATACAACTCTAATCGCGGCTCTGGCGCGTATCAAATCCTATTTAGACTATGGGCTTTTTACGCCTATTCAGGTGGCTGCAATCAGTGCCTTGGAAGGTCCCCAAGATTGCGTTGCAGAGATTTGCGATACTTACAGACTCCGTCGTGATGTGCTCTGTGAAGGTCTTAACGCCCTTGGTTGGCAGGTAGAAAAACCGAAAGCGACCATGTTTGTTTGGGCGCCGATTCCTGAGCCGTATCGGGCTATGGGTTCCTTAGAATTTTCGAAAAAACTACTTATCGATGCCAAGGTGGCTGTATCACCCGGTATTGGTTTTGGTGACTACGGTGACGATCATGTCCGCTTTGCTTTGATCGAGAACATTCATCGCACCCGCCAGGCTATTCGCGGAATTCGCGATATGCTGCGACAAGACGCCAAGCTCGCAGTAACAAGCGAAGGACTTGGTTTGTGAACCCCGTCAAGATCGGTTTGCTGGGTTTGGGGACGGTGGGTAACGGCACTCACCGGGTGCTGCTGCGCAATGCAGGGGAAATTACCCGACGAGCTGGGCGAGGTATCGTGGTGACCCATGCCGCAGTGCGTAACCTCAACCGCCCTGATGCGACCGATATAAAACTCACCAGCAACCCCTTAGAAGTGATCGAAGATCCACAAGTGGCGGTGGTGGTGGAACTGATTGGCGGTTATGAACCGGCCCGTACTCTCGTGTTGCAGGCCATTGCCAAGGGCAAACATGTGATTACCGCCAACAAAGCGTTGATTGCGCTTTATGGTAATGAAATCTTCGCGGCCGCTCACAAAGCTGGTGTAATGATCGCTTTTGAAGCGGCCGTTTCCGGTGGAATTCCTATTATTAAAGCCATTCGCGAGGGTTTAGCGGCTAACCACATCGATTGGTTGGCGGGTATCATCAACGGGACTGGCAACTTTATCTTGACCGAGATGCGAGATAAAGGCCGGGAATTTTCCGATGTGCTCAAAGAAGCCCAAACGTTGGGGTATGCCGAGGCGGATCCTACCTTTGATGTGGAAGGCATCGATGCGGCTCACAAACTCACCATTTTGGCGTCTATCGCTTTTGGCATCCCGCTTCAGTTCAGCAAAGCCTACACAGAGGGGATCTCGCAAATTACCCGAGATGATGTGGCCTACGCGGAACAGTTAGGATACCGTATCAAACATTTGGGTATCGCTCGCCGCAATGAATTAGGTATCGAGCTGCGGGTGCATCCAACCTTAATTCCAGAGCGTAGCTTACTCGCTAATGTAAATGGCGTCATGAACGCGATACTGGTGAAAGGAGATGCTGTGGGTCCTACCCTTTATTATGGCCCAGGCGCTGGCGCTGAGCCTACGGCTTCAGCGGTAGTAGCAGATGTTATCGATGTGGTGCGCACCCTAACGGCAGATCCGGAAAATCGGGTACCTCATCTTGCTTTTCAGCCCGATGCTCTATCGGATCTGCCAGTCGTTGATATGGAGCAGGTAAAGACGGCCTACTATCTACGTTTGTTGGCTGTCGACCGCCCAGGCGTTCTAGCTGACGTAACCCGGATCTTGGGCGATCTAGATATTAGCATCGAAGCAATTCTACAAAAGGAACCCGTTGCCGACGCTGTCCATGTGCCTATAATACTACTCACCCATTCGGTGCGAGAGCGACAGATGAATGCGGCGATTGCAGAAATAGAAGCGCTTGATAGCATCAAAGACAAAGTTATTCGGCTTCGTTTGGAACATCTTGATCCCAATGCTTAAAATGGCCAAATGAAAGGTGGTCTAAACAGTAATAAGCAACATTTTGAGACAAGTTTTTTCTAAGCGACGGCGAAACTTGTGTCGTTAACAAAAACGTTGCGTCTTATCGTGCCAGGTTTATTGGGACCATGGCAAATTGAGCCTGGTTTTTGCTATCCCCGCGCTAAAGCTTTAGCTTATTTATTGGGTCGCGCCACAGTAAAATCCCTCCCTATAGCAGATGCCGATGCTTTGTTATGTAAACTTTTTGGATTTCCCGTTTTCTCCAACAGGGATTTGCCCATAGCAGCCTTAACCCATTTAGCTGATAACGGTATGCCAGCTGATGGGTGGTGGTTGCGAGCCGATCCTGTTCACTTACATGCTGATATGCGTCAAGTCTTGTTATTCGATGCGCATACCCTAACCATTAGTGCTGCGGAAGCTGATTCACTGGTGACCGAATTTAATCAAGCGTTTAATAACGAAGGTTTGCAGCTAAAAGCGCTCCATCCAAGTCGCTGGTATCTGTATTTAGGGGAAGATCCGGGCATTCGTACAGAGCCTTTGTCAAAAGTCGTTGGGCGTGACATCACACCATTTTTACCTCACGGTGTTAACGCCCGTGACTGGTGCAGGCTTTTGACAGAAGTTCAGATGCTATTCCATAGCAGTATGGTCAACCGGGAGCGGCAAACGAAAGGTCAAATGCCTATCAATGGACTCTGGTTTTGGGGAGGTGGCGTACTACCTGATCCTGTCCATACCATAAGCGATATTATCTACGCCTCTGATCCTGTGGCGCAGGGTCTTGCTTTACTATCGGCTGCAAAGCTTAAATCGGTCCCCGATACAGCCTCTGTTTGGCGCAATGAATCACGAGATGAAATACAAAACTTAGTCGTATTAGAAGCGACTCGTTATGATTCGATAGATAACGCCATCGACACCTGGCGAAGTCATGTGGATAGTTTGGAAAAAGATTGGTTTGCACCTTGTCTAACTATGCTGAGAAAAAAAGAATTTGGCAAACTGATTTTGTATCCTTGTAATGGGCTTGAATATAGTGTTGCTCATAGTGATCTATGGCGTTTTTGGCGCCGCATACGGTCTTTGCAACACTATACGCAATCATAATCTATATTATTGTTATGGCTATTTTTTAATGCAACTTGAGCGGATTTTGGGCGTCTGCATATAATAGTCGACGTACATACTGGATTGAAATGATGATGCAAATCAGGATTAATAGCGTCAATATTCCTAAACTAACGGCAATGTACCCAAAAATGACTGGCGCCTTCATAAGGGTCGTCATTAGTGAATCTTGGTAGTAAAAAAACCAGCTATGATTTTTTGGAAATAACTGCTCGTGTAGTGCATAGAAAACGTTAACCGGTCCGATAAGAAGTATGATTCCTGTCCCGACCATCAAACCCACAACGGTTCCCAGCAAGAGTTTTTTGACAGGAAGTTTGGCATGTCGTTGTGACAGTAATAAACCGGTTAATAAAAGCAACCCCAAAGTTGCAATCTGCCCAATAGGTAACAGCTTATCTATTAGGTTAGCCACATCTTGCAAATGGGTTATTTCAGGTGCTGTCAATAAAGGGGCAATGGGGCGCCCATTGGGTTCATGGTAGACAAGCGTATCCAAACCATTTCCTTGATGGTGAATTGCCTCCACAAGGGCAGTGAAAAGGCGTATCCGTTCCATTTTAGTGGTTGTTTCAAAGCCAGTGCGATAGTGATTTTGAGGGCTATAGTTAGCAATAACCTGGTCAATGTGCAGCACTTCATACCAGATGGGGTACAGAAAATTCACTTTGACGAGTGCATGCCAAGCGAGGAACAAGGCTGCTAAAAAAGTCAGCGTCATAAACAGCGGCCACTGAGCAGCACGAAGTCGATAAAAAATTTGGATACAAAATTCCATTTTTCCGGTTAAATTTTTTTCTCGCAATTGCAATTTATGTAAATTAGGACTTACGCAAAATTAGGGCTTAAGTTCTATAAATATAAAATTTACTTAAAATTGGTCAAGAAAAATATCTGTTACCCAACCTTGGTTGGCATTCAGGCCGATTCTGTTGATGACAAGCGTTGCTCGTGCACCAGTTGAGTTTGAATAATCTCCGTGTTATTAACTATTGCAACCTTTAATTTATGTAATTTAGGGGTAGATGTTTCTACAGAACGCCTTAAGCGGCTAGCGACTATTATCAAACAGGATTTGGCGGGACCCGACATCTTGGCGTTGCAGGAAGTAAAAGCTTATGCGCTGACAGATAATGAGGTTGTCCCTGCTGATGCCGTCTATCAGCGTTTGAGCGAAGCCATAAAGATTGTCGGTGGACCCGGTTACGCTTTTCGCGAGGTGCCTCCTTGGCCTAATGGAGAAGGCGGACACCCAAATTTTAATATACGTACAGGTTTTATGTTTAATCCAAATCGCGTCCGATTTATCGATGTGGGCTTGACAGATTTAGGTACGGATACCCATATTCGTCTGCTTGACGGTCGTCCTTCCCTTACTCTAAGCCCTGGTAATATCGCACCTCAACACCCTGCGTTTAGCGGCGACAGGCAGCATCATTGGTTACCAAGTCGCAAGGTTTTAGTGGGAGAATTTTACATAGCAAATACCCAACTTCTCGTGGTGGTATGTCACTTGAAGTCGAGTCGGGCTAAGACCCGGCGCGAGCAAACTTATGCTAAGAAACAACGTCATGCTCAGACAAAAGTTATCAACCAATTTGTGAGTAGCTGGTATGCCTGTGACGCTCAGGCACGCATTGTAGTGTTAGGGGATATGAACGATAGTTGCGGGTCAAAAACGCTTAAACTGCTTAAGGGAAATTATTTGGATAATGTGCTTGAGAAATTACCTAAGGCGTTATGTTATACACATCGTCGAGGAACAAAACCACAAGTGCTAGACCATATTCTGCTTAGCCGTGCCTTAGGAAAAAATGCCATAGTTCAAATCCCTCATGTAAATACCAGTTCTAATGATCCACAACGTGTCAGCGATCATGATCCCGTTTTGGCGATTTTAGATCTCCCTTGAATAAGCGAATAATACTTGTTAATATGCGTGTTTCTGATGCGGGGTGGAGCAGTCCGGTAGCTCGTCGGGCTCATAACCCGAAGGTCGTAGGTTCAAATCCTGCCCCCGCTACCATACCAATTGTGATAAAAGCCTTTAAATAGGCTTTTTTACTCACAAACCCGATTTGTTTAAGCAGATTTTAAGTATGACAATTGTATTTTTCTGAAAAGTGGGCCTATGGCCCACTTTTCGTTTCTGGGTAATCAAAAATGCGCGAAGCCGCCGTTAAATTTAGACGCATTCTCGCTCCTGTTGTGGAATCTATGGGATACGAACTGTTCGGTGTTGAATTTTTGCCACGCAGCGCAGATGTCTTGCTACGTATTTATATTGATCAGCCTTCGGGCATTAATATAGCCGACTGTGAGCAGGTGAGTCGCCAAATTAGTGGTTTGCTAAATGTTGAGGATGTGATTCCTAGTCCCTATGTATTAGAGGTGTCTTCACCAGGGTTAGATCGGCCCCTTTTTGAGGCAGAGCATTTCGTACGTTTTAGGGGTCATAGGGTTCGAGTGCAGCTTATTGCACCCTGCCAAGGTCGACGCAACCTGGTTGGTTGCCTTGTAGGTACGGAAAACGACCAAGTCGTTATCGATAAGGATGGAGAAGTATTTTCAGTACCCTTAGAAAACATCAAAAAAGCCCGATTGATCCCTGAACTTTAGGGTAATGGTGGTCGGGAGATAAACACAATGAGTAAAGAGATTCTGTTGGTTGTAGATGCCGTTTCTAACGAGAAGGGTGTCAGTAAAGACGTTATATTTGAAGCTTTAGAGGCGGCGTTAGCGACAGCAGCAAAGAAGCGTTACGAAGAAGACGTGGATGCGCGCGTTACCATTGATCGTCGTTCTGGAGAGTACAGCACGTTTCGACGCTGGTTAGTTGTTGAAGACGAAGACACACTAGAGTTTCCAGCGCAGCAAATCATTTTGAGTGAAGCCTTTAAAAAGCAGCCTGATATAGAAATTGGGCATTATCTTGAAGAACCTCTTGAGAACCCTGCTTTTGGTCGAATTGCAGCTCAGACAGCTAAACAAGTTATCGTGCAAAAAGTACGGGAAGCGGAGCGTGCACAAATTATCGAAGCTTTCCTACATCGAAAGGGTGAACTTATTAGCGGCGTTGTCAAACGTATTGAACGTGGTAATGTGTTTATAGATTTGGGTGGCAACGTAGAAGCTCTTATTGCTCGCGAAGATTTAATTCCTCGCGAACCAGTGCGTGTCGGAGACCGGATTCGCGGTTATCTAAAAGACGTGCGCTCTGAACCGCGTGGTCCACAGCTGTTTATAAGCCGGGTCGTACCCGAGTTGTTGATTGCTTTGTTTACCCTTGAGGTGCCAGAAATTAGCCAAGGGGTTATTGAGCTTAAAGGTGCTGCGCGGGATCCAGGTTCCCGTGCAAAGTTAGCTGTGAAAAGTAATGATTCTCGCATCGATCCAGTCGGCGCCTGCGTGGGTATGCGCGGTTCTCGGGTGCAGAGCGTTTCTAATGAGTTGGCTGGCGAGCGAGTAGATATCGTATTGTGGAACGAAAATCCTGCCCAATATGTAATCAACGCCATGTCACCCGCCGAAGTCATCGCTATTGTTGTGGATGAAGATTCCCACAGCATGGATATCATCGTCGCGGAAGACAAACTTTCCCAGGCTATTGGCCGAGGCGGTCAAAATGTACGCCTTGCTAGTGAACTCACTGGGTGGGAACTCAATGTCATGACTGAAATTCAGGCAGAAGCAAAGTTGGGCCTTGAGGAGACTGCTTTACAGGATATGTTCATGGAGGTCCTTGACGTTGACACTGAAATTGCGGGAGTTTTAGTACGAGAGGGTTTTGCTAGCCTGGAAGAAGTTGCTTACGTGCCTGCTCACGAGATGTTGGAAGTGCAAGAATTCGACGCAGAAATTGTCGAAGAATTACGCAATCGAGCTCGAGATGCGTTGTTAACGCGAGCAATCGCCGCAGAGGAAAAAGTGGGTGATGCAGAGCCTGCAGAGGATCTCTTAAGCCTTGAAGGTATGGATGAAGATTTGGCCTATTCATTGGCGGGGCAAGGTATTTCAACACAAGAAAGACTTGCCGAATTGTCAGTGGACGATCTAACAGAATTAGCGAATTTAGATGAAGAGCGTGCCGCCCAGTTGATTATGACTGCGCGAGCACCCTGGTTTTCGAATGGCCAATAAGGTTAAGCCGTTCTGGGGGTAACTAGATGTCAGATGTAACGGTGAGACAGTTTGCAACGGTGGTTGGTATTCCAGTGAATCGACTGTTAGTGCAGTTTGAGGAGGCTGGCATCAAAGTTTCTGATGCTGACGCTACCATTACTGATGCGCAGAAGAAAGATCTGTTGGCCCATTTGCGAAAGAGTCATGGTAAGAAGGAACGGCTTGGCATTTCCGAGCCTAAAAAAATCACGCTCAAGCGTAAAACTCACAGTGAAATAAGAATGCCGAGTGGAGCAGGTCAGGTAAAAACAGTGAGTGTTGAGGTGCGTAAAAAACGTACTTATGTTAAACGTCGTGTGGCCATTGAGGAAGAGAGTAAACGTCTCGAGCGTCTAGGAGAATCGACGAGCGACCTTGAAAAAGCTCAACTGCAGCCAATCATAGAAGCAGAAGAAGTAAAGATCGAAGAAGATGCGCATCATCAGGCCGAGGAAGAAGCACAGGCCGAGGAAGAAGCACGCCGTCAGGCTGAAGAAGCGGCCCGTCGCCAGGCTGAAGAGGAAGCACGTCGCCAGGCCGAGGAGGAGGTGCGTCGTCAAGCCGAGGAAGAAGCACGTCGCCAGGCTGAAGAGGAGGTGCGTCGCCAGGCCGAGGTCGAGGAGGAAGCGCGTCGCCAGGCTGAAAAGACTCAGCGAGAAGTGCAGAAAGAGGAGCAAAAGCAGCGTCGTCCTCAAATTGCCACGCCAGTCGACAAACGCAAGTCTCATGAAATGTTAGAATCTAAAAACGCAGCAAATGCAAATGCAAACCTCAAAGAAAGGGGTTCAGGTGCGGCAGTCCAGGCGAGGAAACGGGTTGGCGAAGGAGATCGTGGCGTAAAAGGTCGCGAGACTGATAAACCTAATCGCCGAAAAGTGAAAAAAACTAAATTCGAAAGAGAAGTATCTTCAACACCCAAGCGTCATGGATTTGCTAAACCTACAGCACCCATTATTCGGGATGTGGCTATTCCAGAAACCATCAGCGTGGCTGATTTAGCTCAGAAGATGTCTGTCAAGGCAACGGAAGTTATTAAGGTGCTGATGAAGTTAGGTTCTATGGTGACCATTAACCAGGTGCTAGATCAAGAGACAGCTGCCATTGTAGTTGAAGAGCTTGGACATACCTACAAGCTTTTGAAAGAAAATGCCCTTGAGGAAGCATTGGTAGCGCAATCAGATGCTAAGGGGAAATCTACATCAAGAGCCCCTGTTGTGACCATCATGGGACATGTTGACCACGGCAAAACGTCTTTGCTGGATTATATTCGTCGGACTCGAGTGGCCGCTGGCGAAGCGGGCGGCATTACGCAACATATTGGCGCTTATAACGTCAAGACCGAAAAAGGAACTATTACCTTTCTTGATACGCCGGGACATGCAGCTTTTACGGCCATGCGCGCCCGTGGTGCAAAAGTAACCGATATCGTGATCTTAGTGGTGGCGGCCGATGATGGTGTTATGCCTCAAACAGTCGAAGCTATTCAACATGCAAAAGCTGCCGCTGTGCCCATTGTGGTGGCGATTAATAAGATCGACAAACCTGAAGCTGATATTGACCGAATAAAAAGTGAATTGGCGAGTCGCGATGTGATTCCTGAGGAATGGGGTGGAGATACTTTAATTGCCCATGTTTCTGCTAAGTCTGGTGAGGGTATTGATGATCTTTTGGATCAAATACTGGTGCAAGCAGAAATGCTTGAACTGGAAGCTGTTGCAGAGGGTTCCGCAAGAGGGGTAGTGGTTGAATCCCGTTTAGACAAAGGACGTGGTCCGGTCGCTACTGTGTTAGTGCAGGATGGCACTCTCCATAAAGGCGATACGATTTTGAGTGGGCTTGAGTATGGGCGGGTACGCGCAATGCTTAACGAAGCGGGTGAACAAGCCTCTGAAGCTGGTCCCTCTACTCCCGTGGAAGTGCTGGGTCTTTCAGGCGCGCCCAATGCAGGTGACGAAGTCATTGCCGTCAGTGACGAACGTAAAGCCCGAGAAATTGCTTTGTTTCGACAGGGCAAGTTCCGTGAGGTCAAGCTGGCCAAGCAGCAAAAAGCGAAACTTGAAAATGTTTTTGAGCAGATGGAAGAGGGTAAGGTCAATACTCTTAATATCGTGCTTAAAGCAGATGTGCAGGGTTCGGTAGAGGCATTAATTGACGCTCTAACTCGCTTATCTACTGAAGAAGTAAAAGTAAAAATTATTGCTAGTGGTGTGGGTGGCATTAATGAGTCTGATGTCAACTTGGCGGTTGCCTCTGATGCTATTTTGATTGGTTTTAATGTACGAGCCGATAACACAGCTAAAAAGCTTATTGATGATGAAGGGGTGGATCTTCACTATTACAGTGTCATCTATGAAATGATAGATAATGTGAAGCAAGCTCTACAAGGTATGTTGGCGCCTGAGTTTCAAGAACAGATTATCGGCTTAGCCGAAGTGCGAAGTGTATTTCGCTCCCCAAAATTTGGCGCTATTGCTGGCTGTATGGTGGTTGATGGTGTAGTGCGTCGCAATAACCCAATCCGTGTTTTAAGGGACAATGTAGTGATTTTCGAAGGGGAACTTGAATCTTTACGACGCTTTAAAGAAGACTCTAGCGAGGTACGGGCCGGGCTCGAGTGTGGTATCGGTGTGCGTAGTTATAATGACGTTCGAGAAGGGGATCAGATCGAAGTTTACGAACGTGTTGAAGTAAAGCGGACACTTTAGGAAATGGCGTTTTAAAGAGGTTATGGCGCTATGTCAAAAGCATTTCCTCGAACTCGTCGAGTTGCTGAACAGATACGACGTGAATTGGCTGAACTGTTACGTGAGCAGATTTCAGATCCCCGATTGGCGATGGTATCGATGACAAGCATAGAAGTGAGTAGAGATTTAGCCTACGCTAAAGTTTATATTACTATCTTAGGAAACCCCGCAGAGCGTCCTGAGCTTCTCATGCGTTTAAACAACATAGCGCCTTTGTTGCGCCACGAATTGGGTCGCCGTATGCATATTCGCACAGTACCGCGGTTACAGTTCATTTACGACGAAATTGTCGAACAAGGCGCTCAACTATCGTCATTGATTTCGGCGGCCGTCGCTGCTGATTTGGCTCGTCATCAAGATGACAAAGAGAAAGATGAAGAATAGTCCCTTTACTCGTACAGTGGAAAATTACCTCGTGGGTTTGTCGAGTGTATTTTACCTGCTGGATAGCCATTACATTTAAATAACCCACAGTTTTGACCCTGATTTTTTGCTTTTCTTTAGATATGATTTTATAAAGAGTTAGGATGGAACAGCAGCGAATAAGTCAAGTGGATGGGGTTTTATTGCTAGATAAACCCGTTGGCCTTTCTTCAAATGCTGCTTTGCAGAAAGTGAAGCGGCTATTCCGAGCCCGCAAAGCGGGTCACACGGGTAGCCTTGATCCATTGGCCAGTGGCTTATTGCCTATTTGTTTTGGGGCAGCAACTAAAGTTTCAGGGATTCTTTTAAATGCTAATAAATCCTATCGTTTTGTCTGTCGTCTAGGGATCACCACGAGCACAGGCGATGCGGAGGGAGAAATTATCCAAACGCAACCCGTGGGTCGAATAGAATGGCCCGCTTTAGAAAAAGTGCTAAAAAGTTTCACTGGTGAAATTTTTCAGACCCCACCTATGCACTCAGCCCTCAAGCACCAGGGGCAACGCCTTTATAAACTGGCTCGTACTGGAGTAACGGTCGAACGGCAACCACGAAAGGTGGTTATCCGCGATTTACGCCTAATAAACCTTAATGACACGCTTGTTGAGTGTAAGGTGACCTGTTCGAAGGGTACTTATATACGTACACTAGCAGAAGATATAGGCAAAGCGCTTGGGTGCGGGGCCCATATTCAGTCGCTGCGGCGTATTGGTGTGGAACCCTACGATGCCTCACAAATGGTAACACTGGAGCATATCCAGCAGCGAGCGGAGCAAGGGTTTGTGGCTTTAACCGCTTTTTTACTGCCTATCGATACAGCGATTGCTTCGTGGCCGCTAGTTCAAGTTCCAATGCCAATGATAAACCGTCTACTCAACGGACAGACTATTCAAATTCGTGAGATGCCTGCTAAAGGATGGGTGCGTTTGTATGGTGGTTGCAAAAACCGGTTTTTGGGAATCGGTGAAGTTTTGCAGGACAATTGGGTTGCGCCACGGCGTCTTATTGATACGGCCACCACTGTTGTAACTTGTTCATAAGCTTAGGCAAGGTTAAACTTTTGTTATTTTCCATATGGTTGGAGTTTGCTAAATGGCGCTAAACACCGAACAGAAATCACAAATTATGCAGGAATATCGGCAAGGTCCCGCTGACACGGGTTCACCAGAAGTGCAGGTTGCTCTTCTTACGAATCGCATCAATGACTTACAGAGTCATTTTGCAATGCACAAACATGATCACCATTCGCGGCGAGGACTTTTAAAAATGGTCAATCAGCGCCGCAAGATGCTTGATTATTTGAAAAGCAAAGACGTACAGCGTTATCAGACATTGATTGCTCGTCTCGGTTTGCGTCGTTGATCTGATCCGAATACTTGTTGAGTAAGATTATGATATTCATAAACAAATTTTTTCACTACAGTAACTGCTCTGTTGTTAAGTCAACTAGGATGTTTTTGTGACCTCATTGAAAAAGACTTTTCAGTACGGTAACCACTCCGTCGTTTTGGAAACGGGCATTATTGCTCGTCAGGCTGACGGCGCGGTATTGGTAACCATGTCCGATACCGTCGTTTTAGTCACGGCGGTAGCCGTTAAGGAGGATGGGGTCGGCCGAGATTTTTTTCCGTTGACAGTGAATTATCAAGAGCGGAGCTATGCGGCAGGACGTATACCAGGCGGTTTTTTTCGCCGGGAAGGGCGTCCTTCTACGACAGAAACCTTAATTGCGCGATTGATTGATCGCCCTATAAGACCGCTTTTTCCTGATGGTTTTACCCATGAGGTGCAAATCATCGCCACTGTGTTATCACTAAACGGTGAAGTCGATCCTGATATCCCAGCTATGTTGGGGGCGTCAGCGGCGCTGGCGTTATCTGGAATTCCTTTCAAAGGTCCTCTTGGCGCAGCACGAGTCGGTGTCTCTCCGGAAGGGCAGTATTTGCTCAATCCTACCCGTAGTGAACTAAAAGACTCTCGCTTAAATTTAGTCGTGGCAGGTACCGAAAATGCTGTCTTGATGGTGGAATCAGAGGCGCAAGAGCTTGCCGAGGAAGTTATGCTTGGCGCAGTTATGTATGGCCATGAACAAATGCAGGTTGCTGTGCAATCTATCCGTGAATTGGCCCGCGAAGCAGAGGTGTCGACCTGGAATTGGCAACCGCCTGGTAAAGATGAGCGTCTACATGCCATCGTCAAGGATTTGGCTGAGGCTGATTTGTTGGAAGCCTACAAAATCGCTGAAAAACAAACCCGCCAACAGCGCTTGCGAGATGTTTGTGATAGGGTTATTGCTCAGTTAGCTGAGCAAGGGTCTGATGAGTGGTCTTCCGAAATGGGGCTTAAGGCCCTTTCTGCATTAAAAAAGAATATTGTCCGTAAGCGTATTCTCGCAGGAGAACAACGTATTGATGGTCGCGACAATAGGACTGTAAGACCCATCACGATTAATACTGGCATATTACCGCGCACCCATGGCTCGGTACTGTTTACTCGAGGTGAAACCCAGGCGTTGGTAGTGACTACCTTAGGCACCACCAAGGATGCGCAAATTATTGACGCCATTGAGGGAGAATACCGAGAACCCTTTATGTTGCACTATAATTTTCCTCCCTATTGTGTTGGTGAAACGGGTATGGTAGGTAGCCCAAAGCGACGCGAGATCGGTCATGGACATCTTGCCAAACGAGGCGTTCAAGCTGTCATGCCGGATCTGAATCACTTCCCCTATGTGGTTCGCGTGGTATCTGAGATTACCGAGTCCAACGGTTCCAGCTCTATGGCAAGTGTATGCGGGACTAGCCTTTCCCTCATGGATGCCGGAGTCCCTATCAAGGCGCCTGTGGCGGGCATTGCTATGGGTTTGATCAAAGAAGCGGATCAATTTGCTGTGTTGACTGACATCCTGGGTGACGAGGACCACTTGGGTGACATGGATTTTAAGGTGGCCGGTACCGCTGATGGTATCACAGCGTTACAAATGGACATCAAAATCGACGGCATTACCCAGGAAATTATGGAAGTCGCTTTAGCACAGGCTCGGGAAGGAAGTTTGCACATCTTAAACAAGATGAATGAGGCGATTGCCAAACCACGAGGGGAAATGTCTGAATTTGCCCCCCGTATCCTGACGATGCGTATTAGTCCAGATAAAATTCGCGACGTCATCGGTAAAGGTGGTGTCACCATTCGTAGCATTACCGAAGAAACGGGCGCTACCATTGATATTAACGATGATGGCACCATAAAAATCGCCTCTGTTGATAAAGTGGCTGGTGACGAAGCGCGGCGCCGCATTGAAGAGATCACGGCGGATGTGGAAGTTGGTAAACTGTACGAAGGTAGGGTAACCCGGGTCATGGATTTTGGCGCTTTCGTGGCGATTCTGCCGGGCCGTGATGGAATGGTGCATGTTTCTCAGATATCCAATGATAGAGTCCAGAATGCCAATGACAAGTTATCTATAGGGGATATCGTCAAGGTCAAAGTGCTTGATGTTGATAAACAGGGCCGTATTCGTTTAAGTATGCGTGGTATTTAGAATACCTTCCAGTTCTCCAATTGCATCAGTGGTAAGGCTAGGTTATATTTTAACGAATTGTGGTTTTTATATTCTGCTATAGTTCAAAGTTTATTGGAGAGGTGTCCGAGTGGTTTAAGGAGCACGCCTGGAAAGTGTGTATACGTTAATAGCGTATCGAGGGTTCGAA
>CAZGON010000087.1:0-16015 GCA_964527085.1 uncultured Candidatus Competibacteraceae bacterium | reverse complement strand
CGCCGACGGCGCGAAAATCCAGGGATACGGAGGTGGTGGGGGTCATAAAGGCCACATCCCGTCGACAGATATAGCGCTCCACGGGGGCCTGTTCCCACCAGTTAGGAATCAGTTGATTAAGGATAGCGCTGCCGTAGAAGGCGGCCCCTGACACATTTTTAGCGCCTGGGTATTCGCCCCGTTCTAACAACAGAACCTTGAGGCCGGCGCGGGCTGTTAGCAAAGCAGCTGCGCTACCAGCAGGTCCAGCGCCTACGATAATGACATCGAATTGTTCAGGTACTTTGGTGGTGTGTGAATTCATAATGATTAACGATTTTCTTGATGCCTAGAAAAAATGGTAGAAACTTACCCTAAGCGGACGTTTCGGTGGCTACCGAGTCGGTCACGTTAGCCGCGGCCGATCTTTGCGCCTTAAGTTTGGCCAGTTTCTCCAATAAAACTGGTATGACTTCGTTAAGGTCGGCGACGATGCCGAGATCCGCTATGTTGAGTAGCGGTGAAGTGCGGTCGGTATTGACCGCGATAATGTGTTCGCTTCCCGTGATACCCGCTAAATGTTGAGTTGCCCCGGAAATACCAAACCCTAAATAGAGTTTTGGCGCCACAATCTTGCCGGTGGTGCCGATATAGCGTTCCACAGGTAGCCAGCCGCGGTCAGAAATAACTCGAGTCCCTCCCAAAGCGGCATTGAGTAAATCGGCCAAACGCTCTAATTCAGTGACGCCTTCCGAAGTACCTAAGCCCAAACCCCCCGCAACGATGCGTTCCGCTTCAGCAATATCTACTGTATGCGGATCCGCCGGGAGAGTGCGTAATGTCTGGTCACGGAAAGTGCTTGGATCCAGTTGGGGTTCAATATGTTTGACTTGGGCTTGCCGTCCCAAGCGTGGGGTGCTTACCCCCCGGATACCGGGAACTAGCATGACCCCAGCGAGGGTAGCCACCGGCCAGACCAGACGTTCATGGCGAGCGCCATCATGGGTGACGCGGATCATTTCAGGATAGCCATCGGCAATCACCCGCACTTGGATACAACGGCTTACCAGGGGTATACGCCAGCGGACGGATAACCGTGGTAACCAGGACCGTACATGACCAGTGTCCGGCGCTAGGGCTAGTAAGGCGTTAGTTTCTCGTAGTACCGGGGCCAGTGCGGCAAGCCACCCATCGGCGCTAAACTGGGTAAGCGCTTTATGCTCGATAAGGGTCACCTGATCGGCGCCATGGGCTGCTAAGGTATCTACCAGTCCGTCTAATTGATAACCGGGCAATAATACATGGACTTGAGCGTCTAAACCATTGGCCACTTCTCGGCCCTCGCCAACGCATTCCAAGGTAGGGAGGGTAAGTTCGCCGTTTTCTGTTTCCGCAATTATAATCAACGTTTTTGTCATTTATAGGGCCCTTCCGGCTTTTTCGCCTTCAATAATGGCTGCGTGAGCCCGGCGCGGGGCCACACAATCACCCACCCGGTGCAATTCATTTACCTGACCTTTAAGGGCATCGTAGAGTCCGTGCTCTGTTTTACGATGCACCGCCAGAACCACAGTGTCCGCTTTGGTAAAGTTCACCATTTGACCGCTGTAATTATGTAGCGCGGTGACCACGCCCTCCTGGATACTCAACGGGGAATGATTAGGGGTGCAGGTAATGCCTAGTTGTCGGGCGCGCCGATACCAGTTCTCCAAATCTAGCGTTATACTGAGATCTTGACCTACATAGAGGGTAGGGGTAACCACTTCTACTTCACAGCCCTGTTCTGCCATGTATTCGGCGACGCTGGTAGCCTCGTGAAAACCAAGCTTATCCAGCACAATTACCCGTTTCCCGGGTTTTACTTCGCCAGACAGAATATCGGTGACATCCGCCACTTCGGGACCATCGGCACCGGGAAAGACATGCCGATCCGGGGTCGATCCGGTGGCGATTACCACCGCATCGGGTTTTTCCGCCAGCACCGACTCGGCCGTGGCGATGACACCGGTTTTTACTTCCACCCCTGCTTGGGGGAGTTCATGGAGCAAATTGCGAACGATGTCGCCATACTCGGCGCGATTGGTGACCCGCACTGCCCACACCACTTGTCCACCAAGGTTAGGTTCTTTTTCCCATAACGTCACCCGATGGCCGCGGCGGGCAGCCACCACCGCCGCTTTAAGCCCGGCGGGACCACCACCAATCACCAGCACGTTTTTAGCCGCTGGAGCCGCTTGTAGGGTGCCTACACCTAGGGTTTTTTCACGACCCGTAGCGGGCGTTTCAATACAGCCTAGCCAACGATTGAGTCCCATGCGACCGACACATTCTTGGTTACAGGATAAACACAGACGAATGTCGTCAGCCCTATTTTCCCGGGATTTACGAGCGAACTCCGGGTCAGCGATTTGAGCCCGGACAACCCCCACCAGATCGGCATGGCCCTCGGACAATATCCGTTCCGCCTGTATGGGGTCCTTGACCCTTCCTACGCCAATCACCGGCAACCGCACCGCTTTGCGAATCGCTGACGGAATAAACAGGGCATAGTTGGGTGGAATCCGCATGGAGGCTTCGATCATATACAGGCTTTGGGTGGCGGTACCGATACTGGTGTTGATACAGTCGATCTGCCCGTCCTGCTCCAGAATACGCGCTGCCTCCACGGCTTCGTCGATGGTGATGCCATCGCGAATCAACTCATCACCGCATAACCGCACGCTCATCACATAGTTGCGACCGACGGCGATACGAATCGCGGCGATGATTTCCCGCAATAAGCGCATACGGTTTTCAAGGCTACCGCCGTATTGGTCGGTGCGCCGGTTGGTATTGCGGGATAAAAACTGCCGTACAATAGAGGAATGGGAACATTGCAGTTCCACCCCGTCGAAGCCGCCTTGCTTGGTGTATTCCGCCACTTTAGCGTAGCCTTGGATAACTTTTTGAATATCCTCATGCTCCACCGCCTTAGGCACTTCCCGAAACAGAGGATCGGCTATGGCAGATGGGGCCCAAGCCGCTAACCGGGTGAACATGCCGCTGCTTTGGCCGCCGTTATGGTTGATTTGGGCAAGCATAGGAACACCTTCCCGGTGGACCATGTCGGTCATCTGACGATAACCAGGTATCACTTTTGGCGTAAAGGCATGAATCAATTTTTCGTAGGGGTGGTCGGTAGGGTGGGTAGAGTGTTCCTCGGTAATAATAAGACCGGCTCCACCCCGAGCTCGCTCACGGTAATAATAAGCATGCCGCTCGCTGGGCATAAAATCTTCTGCGTAATTAGTCAGATGGGCTGAGAACACAATGCGATTTTGCACTGTGATATTGCCGACTTGTAGGGGTGTAAATAAAAGTTTTGCTTGACCACTCATCGTTGCTACACCTCTCGACCCACACGATAGCCTTCAAGAATTGCCTGCTGCATATAGCGCGGCGCTACACAATCTCCCGCCCGAAATACCCGTTGTCCCGCTTTTTTCAAAGCAAAATAAAGATTTTCATTAGGTAATTCATGGTTGATATCCACCACCAGGTCTATATCTTCAATGCGCAGCGGTTGACGATCAAAATGATCAACGCCCACAACTGCCCGTTCTTCCACCGCCTGTACATCTAACTGCGGTTTAAACTCGATACCTTTAGCGGCAGCCCGCTGATTCCAGGGGGTCAATTCCATGGATGCCGTAAGCCGTTGCCCAACAAACATATCACCGGTGACGACTGTCACTTGCCAACCTCGCTCAGCCAGCCATTCTGCAACACCCATCCCCACCTGATCGCCAATGCTATCCAATAACACAGCTTTACCGGGTGAGTCGGGGATATCGCCTTGATACACTTGGCGAGGATTGATGACCCGTGCTGTGGGATTAAAGTCCACCGCCGCTTTTTGTTGGGGAATGCCCCCTGTGGTTAAAATCACTGCGCCAGGGGCTTCCGATTTCATCTGCTCGGCGGTGACTTCAGTGTTTGTTTTGATAGTGACCCCCAGTTTGCGCACCTGAGTTTCCAACCAATCCACGGCCAGGCCCAGTCGCTCGCGGCCTGGGGCTTGGGCAGCGAGTCGCAAAGTGCCGCCCAAATGATCGCTTTTCTCATACAGGGTTACCGTATGACCCCGCAACGCGGCGACTCGGGCGGCCTCTAGACCTGCCGCGCCGCCACCCACTACTATCACGGTTTGAGGTACTGGCGCTTGGGCCAGAGGGGCAAATTCAGCATCCAATTCATAACCCGCCGCTGGGTTATTAACACAACTGAGGCGTGGGTTTTGTACCTGCCCGATGATATTGTCATGATTGGAGAGAATCCCAGGCCGTATATCGTCTAGACGCCCCTCGCGTAACTTGTGAGGTAATTCAGGATCGGCAATCAAAGCGCGGGTCATTTCCACTGCATCGGCTTGTTGTTCTGTGATGGCTTGAGCCGCCATGGGGGGATCGGCAATACTGCCTTGAGCAAACACAGGCAAATTCACCGCCGCCTTGATATTGGCCGCCAACTGAAGTGCAAAGCCGGTAGGCATATACAAACCTGGCCGGGTCATATGGCCGCTGTAAATACTGCCACTGGTGATGCTAATAAAGTCCAGTTGTCCCTCGCTGGCAAGGGCTTGAGCGATCTCTACAGCATCTTCCGGTTTAATGCCTGCCCAAGGGGCATATTCGTCGCCACAAAGACGCAGTCCGACAACGCCTTGACCACCCACACAATTGCGTACTACTTGGATAACTTCGCGGACAAAACGTAGTCGGTTATCCAGGTCGCCGCCGTATTCATCACCCCGTTGATTGGTGAGGGGCGACATAAATTGGCGGAGCAAGCTATCCTGTCCTGCATTGATTTCCACACCGTCCAAGCCGCCTTGCATGGCGTGTTTTGCTGTAACAGCAAACCCGTCAACCACCGCTTTTATATCATGGGATTCCATCTGTTTGGGCATCTCTCGACTGCTCACCTCAGGGACAGGAGATGGTGACCATAGCGGTAACTGGGAAACATGGCTGCTACCCTGCATCCCGCTGTGGCTTAATTGGGCCAACACTAAGCTGCCGTGACGATGGATGGCCTCAGCCATCAGTTGATAGCCTTCCACCACCTGTTCATCGAAACCAAAGATAGTGTACTCATAAGGACGGTCCGATGTGTGTACGGCGCTGCCTTCCAAGACGATCAACCCAACACCACCGGCGGCGCGAGCCCCATAGTAGGCCGCATGACGTTTTTCAAAGCGGTTGTGGGTCGCGAAGTTGGTTTGGTGGGCAGCAAATACAAAACGATTGGGTGAGGTCTTGCCGCCCAAGGGTAGTGGGGCCAAGAGACCTTCGTAGATAGGCGCTGTTGAATTGCTCATCGTGGCTTACTCTGTACGCGGAGTTCTAGAAATAATAGGTTACTGGTTTTGTTATTAATAGGACTCACGCAGCTCGTTCCAGAGGACGCCGTGAATACATCCTTATAGGCTTGACGACGGCCATCCGGGCCGCCGACACCTCTTTCACGAGCTACGCAAGTCCTTATTTGCGTGAATCCTAATTAAATTGAGTGCTTAAGTTAGCTCCTCGATAATCGACCCGACAGTCGCAACAGTCTGTGGGGAGGATGCTTGAAATATGCAGTCTGGGTCGGGGGCATCCACAGAACGACCGGTAAAGTGTTTTACGGCAATACAACCGCCATGACATTTATCGTAGGCATTGCAGGTTTGACAATGACCACCCACTTGCCATTGCCGCAGGTGGTTAAATAAAGGCGAAGTACGCCAGATATCGGTAAAGCCTCCCGGTTGGCGCACATTACCGCCGGAGAAGCTGTCATCCAGCAGAAACGGACAGGCATACACTTCGCCAATGGGGTCCACGCAACAGACGATACGCCCTGCACCACACATATTGAGTCCTTCCAGAGATTCCCCATAAGCCGATAAATGAAAAAAGGAATCCCCGGTGAGTACTTCGGGATGACTGACCAGCCACTGGTAAAGGGTATGGTTTTGGGCGTGGCTCGGTCGTAGGTTTTCCCAGACGTCGCCGCCTCGGCCGGTGGGACGCAATCGGGTAAGCCGCAGTTCAGCCTGGTACTGTTGCGCTAGGTCGTAGAAAGCATCTAGTTGGCTGCAATTATCCCGTGTGACGGTCGCGTTGATCTTGAAGGGAAAATGTTGTTTAGCCAGACGCTCCATGGCGCGACAGGCCTTTTCATAGGAGCCGTCACCGCGGATCGGGTCATTGGTTTCTGGGGTAGCCCCATCGATACTAATCTGCACATCTAAATAATTTTGCGAGGCGATCCAGGCAGCGGCGGTATCATCGATAAGGGTTCCATTGGTGCTGAACTTAACTCCAATACCCCGCGCCAAGGTATATTCCATCAGTTCATAAAAATCCCGTCGGCTCATGGGTTCGCCACCACCCACATTGATGTAGAAGACTTTCATGTCAGCCCATTCGTCGATGAGGCGTTTAGCCTCAGCGGTGTTCAGCTCTTTGGGGTGGCGTTTGCCCGACGAGGATAAACAATGCACACAGCGCAGATTGCAAGCGTAGGTGATTTCCCAAGTGAGGCAAATGGGGGCGCTTAAACCTTGCTGAAAAATCTGGTAACTCATGAAGTCCTCTACTGATTTGCTGAATTATTTAGGGTTGCTATTCGATCCACCACTAACCAACCGCCGTAGTATTCAAAATAACGGCATTGAGCGCTACCTAGCGTCTGGCCCATGTCCAGTAGACGCTGACGATTAAACACCTGTTGGTGACCAAAGCGGGGGTCGGGAGTTTCTTCCAGGGGGACGGCAATGATCAACCGCTGCTGAGCTAGTTCCCACAAACGGGCTAGCACAGATGGGGTTTGGCTGGTTTCCAGGTGCTCCAGAAAATGCAAGGCCGTTACTACCTGAAAAGAGGGCTTTGCTGGCCGATGGGCGGCTAACATATCCTCGACAACAAATTGAACCTGGTTTAACTGCTGGCTCCGGGCGTAATCGTTGGCCAGCTTTACCAACGCAGGGTTAAGATCGCAGCCTACAATAGTTTTTGTTTTCTGGTCTGTGCTAGCCAGCAGCAGGGGAAAGAAACCAAAGCAGCTAGCGACGTCAAGAATTGTTGCTGCTGACTCGATGGCCAACGCTTCGTCGACTAAATCCATAGCGCACTGGTAAATAGCTGCAAAATTAGTGATAAAGTCGGCTGCCACAGCCGTATCCATGGTTGAGGTAGCCGCGGCATTTTGCAGGGCGCTTAAGGTGTTGCTATAGAACCGCTGCCAAGCTCTTCCTTCATGGGCGTCCATGGAACGAACGATGCCACCCACATAGCGCTCAAAAAGTTCTTTTTCACTATAAACATCACCAGTCTCCGCCATCAGTAAAGGCAACAATTCGTTGGCCACATAGTAGCCAATGTTGTTATCGATCTGGTGAGATGCAAAATTATGGATAACCACCATATCCCCAGGTTCGATAACCCCAGCATCGGCAGCCGAGCTTAACCGGTATAGGGAAAAATGACGGCTCTCCGCCAGGGGTAGGTCGTGTTGCGCCAGGCATTCCACCAGACGACTATGACGGTCACGGGATAGGGTAAAAGGATTCATGGTTGCCGCGGACTTGAAACGTTTGTTTTAACCATAATCAATTAGGCGTCGAAAAAGAACGGCGAATCAAGTTCTCGGTCACTTGTCCTAGCTGTTTCAGATTACGCACCACTTCAGCCCGATGACAGATGGGCTCGTAAAGGGGCATATCTGAGCTGCCTAATCCCCAGCTGCCCCGAGGCTCCGGCGATAGCCAAATCAATTGCTTAGCACGGCGGCGAATCTCTTCCAACACCCAGGCGTGGGGTGGATTTCGGTTGCCGCGACCATCCCCTAAGATGATCACCGTGGTTTGATTGGTAACAGTCCCTAAGTGCTGCTGATGAAAGATTTGTAGAGCCTGACCGTAGTTGCTATTGGCATCTGTATCTAAGACATCGCCGCTAAAGATAGCGCCGATGGCTTCGTCGATGGTCAGTTGCTCAAAATACTGGCTCACATCGGCTAGCTCCCCCACAAAAACAAAACTGCGCACCTGCTCAAACAGGGACTGCAGACTGTATAACAGGTGTAGCATAAAACGGGCAGTATTGCGCACCGATAGACTGATATCGCAGATGATCACCAGACGGGGTTTTTCATCCCGGTAGTTCATCAAGACCGGTTGAAAGGGAATGCCTTGGTACATCATATTGCGGCGCAGAGTATGGGGAATGCTGATTCGGCCCCGCGGGCTGATATAGCGGCGATAAGAACGAGCGCCCCGCATATGGCGGCCCAGACGGCGTATTATCTCTTCCATTTCCCGGCGCTCTTGTTCCGAAAAATGAAAGTCATAAGCCGATGCAACCGGCGCTTCCGGTTCCTCCTGCTGACGCTGCAACGCCATTTCCCGTTCCATATAGCCTTTCAACAGTTCCGGCAAATTGGTGATGACCCCATCGATTTGGCTAGCCAATTTATTGATTAACTCTTCGTCCACATCCAGATCCCGTAGATCATCCAACAGGGCTTCGGCGGCGTTGACCACTAAATCGGCATCCATTTGCTCCAGGGCGTCGTTAAAATTAAGCTCACCCGGTTGAGCAATGTTTTTAACCCGGCGCACATTCATCTGATGGGTGACTTTTTTCATCACTTCATCGAGAACACTTTTGTTACGGTTTAGGATCAAACTTTGACTAAAGGCGGAGAGACGAAGTTGATTAGGGTCTTGATGGGGGTTATAGCGGGTGACCATTTTTTCGGGATCAAAGTAGTCCCGAATGTCGGCTGGTTCCCCATGGGGATGCTCACCCTCGGGGTCGGTGACACCTTTGTCTTCCGGTTCAAAAAACATGCGCTCCGGTTCCTGGGTCTCGTCGTCATGATGGTGGTGGTGATCACCATGGGAATGTCGTTTTGAGCCGGGAGTAGGTAGTTGAAAAAAAAGTTCAAATAACTCTTCGAATAGCGCAATGTCAGCAGCATCTTTGATAAGGGTACTGCGTAATACGGTACATACCGTTTGTCGCTCCGCCAGACTGATATGGGCAAGGGCCGCCATGGCGTCGATGGACTCCGACGGCGAAACCCGGATGCCATTGCGTTTAAGCAGATAAATGAACCGGTTGATGGATGCGTCCATGGCTATCTATGAATCCTGGACCTGACCATCGGTACGACCGCGATAGGCGCCAAAGTAGCGGGCATTATGCTCCCGCTTGCGGGCCTCCATGTCCTCGCGATTTTGCTCCGCCGGTTGTAGCGGGGGACGCAGCGGTTTGTCGTCATGGCTGTGATCGTGGTGACCAGGACCGTGATGATGGTGATGATGGCCGTGGCCATGGTGATGATGACCGCCATGATCGTGATCATGATCATGAGCACTATGTCCGCTCAACAGCCAAGTGAGCTGCTCACTGACACGCTGGGTATCCCGATCGTATTTAACCAAAAGTTGCAGAGTTTCTTCCAGCAATTCCTGGGTGATGGATTCGGCATTTAACAACAGTAACGCCTGCGCCCAATCCAGGGTTTCGCTAATGCTGGGCGCTTTGCGCAGATCTAAGGCACGCATCCGGCGGATCACATGCACCACCTGAGCGGCCAAGGTTTCCTGAATTTCAGGCACTTTTAAGCGAATGATTTCTAGTTCTCTGGCTTCCTCGGGATAGCCGATAAAGAGGTGTAAACAGCGCCTTTTCAGAGCATCGCTGAGATCGCGGGTGTTGTTACTGGTGATCACCACGTAGGGAGGCGTTTTAGCCACCACCGTGCCGATTTCCGGCACACTGACCTGAAAATCACTCAAGACTTCCAACAGAAAAGCTTCAAATTGCTCCTCAGCCCGGTCGATTTCATCGATTAGCAGCACTACAGGTTCAGGCGAGCTAATAGCTTGCAAGATAGGGCGACGGACAATAAAGTGTTCGGAAAAAAATACATCCTCATGTTGGCGAAGCTGCTCTACGGCTTCTCGCAGGTCATTGACCCCTTCAAAAAAATGACCGATTTTATCCCGTAGAATCTGGGTATAAAGTAACTGCTTACCGTATTCCCATTCGTACAGAGCGCGGGCTTCATCTAAGCCGCCATAACATTGCAAACGAATCAGCTGCCGATCAAGGGTTTTTGCAACCACTTTAGCAAGTTCGGTTTTACCAACTCCCGCAGGTCCTTCGATAAGGATTGGTTTGCGCATTTTTAAGGCGAGAAACGCTACTGTAGCCAATTTGCGATCACATATATAGTGCTGATCACGCAAAGCTTCGATCGTTTGGTCGATCGACTCAAACATAGGCAGGCTCCACCCTAGACCTATCAAATAGGTCTAGGGATTATAAGAGTATTAATAATAAATTTTCAGACCGAAGGAACCAGTCTATTGATGAATGAATAAGTTAATCAATAATAAGAACCCACTAGCGCATGGCGAACTACGGGTGCAACGGCTTCGTAAGTCACTTCACGGGCGTTACCGGGGGTTGAGCCGTCACCCAACAGGTGTTTTGTCATACGATCTACGTCACGATCATCACCTTTAATTTTAGGTCCACCCCATTCCGCATATTTGCCCTGACCGAGACGGGATTTTGTATAGTCACCCACACTGGAATAATTGGGCGGGATGCCCACGTCTTTGCTCAAACGAATGGCTGCTTCCAAGGCCCGTTCGGCCGCGCTGACATCGGTGAGTCCTGTGACATTTTCACCCATGGCCACGGCAATATCCCGGAACCGCTTGTAGTTGGTGGGCATATTGTATTCCCACACCCGGGGCAGGGCGATGGCATTGTTCAACCCATGGTGACTATCGTAATAGGCGCTAACCGCATGGGATGTAGCATGGATAATACCGAGGCCACCGCTATTAAACGCCTGTGCCGCCATATAGGAGGCATACATCATGTTATAGCGGGCTTCGTAATTAAGGGGTTCGTAGACAGTGCGGCGTAGATTCTGAGCGGTAACTTCGATCACCTTCAGTGCGCTGCCCAAGCTAGGTAAGAAATCCAGCCGGGAAACATAAGGTTCGGAAGCGTGGGCAAGGACATCAAAGCCGCAGTAGGCCGTCAAATCCTGGGGCATGGAAAAAAACAACACCGGGTCATTGATGCCTAGGGTAACGGGACAACTGTCATCAAAGCCTAACCACTTGTAAGGTGCTTTTTCTGAGGTGGTGTCGGTGATCACATAAGCCCAGCTGGTCTCCGAACCAGTTCCCGCCGTGGTGTTAATGGCGATGTGGGGTGGATTATCGGGGTTCTCGGACATGTTAAATCCGTCGAACTCATTAATGTTGCGGCCATCGTGAGCCACCACGATACGGGCACCCTTCACCGCATCGGTGACGCTTCCCCCGCCCACCGAAATAAAACTGTCGCATTTTTCTTGGGTATAAAGATCGGCCATTTCCATGCAGTTAAAGTCTTTAGGATTGGACTCAATCTTATCGTAGAGAACCACATCGATGCCTTGATATTTAATCTTACCGATAACGTCATCGATGATGCCGGTTCCCCGCAACCCGGATGTCCCCAACAGGGATCGTTTAAAACCTAGCTTTTTAGCTTCTACGCCCACCATTTCGTAAGCGCCTGGACCAAGTATGCCCCGTGGCATACGGTGAAATTCTTTGATAGGAAATTGCCAAAGTTTATCAGCTTCCATTGGTGGCCCCCTTTGGTGTAATAGGTGTTTTGTATAATAGGGTTTGTACTCTTGTTCCAAAGCAACGGAACTTTAGCACAAGCTTTAGTTACACATAACCTTGTATTAACAGTGGGTTAAGTGTGAGTTGACTCGATCTCAGTTAACCCTAGAGATGAGTTAATACTTGAATATAGTTAACATTTGGCTAATGTCTAGTTTTTATTCGGAAAAGTATTTTTCTAAGGGATTTAGGCGTTTGCACAGCGTGTTTGGCGGACTGCTTGGAACATGACAGCTAACAACCGTATCCAGTAGACATCAATGTTTTAAAACTCATGAAAAAGTTTACGTGTTTAATAGTGCTGCTTTTTTTTGCCTTGATTAGCACGCTTAAGGCGCAAGGGTCATGGCAACTGCAAGCAGAACACACGTCTCTAGTGCAAGGAGCTGATCTTCGCTTGGTGACGAAAGTCATAACAGGGGAACGGGAAATCCGCTTATATGTCATTTGGCCTGACCCCGAGCAGACCCGACTCATTGTGCTTGACAATGCTGATAGTGCTCACCGTTTGAACCAGATTATGGAACAACGTCATTGTTTTGCTGGCGTAAACGGGGGCTATTTTCAGCCCGATAATACCCCGTTAGGTTTAACAATTGGCGAAGGACGCAAAATTCAAGATTTTCACCGCAGCAAGTTATTGAGTGGTGTGGTAATGGTGCAGGGCAATCGAGTCACCCTGCTACGCAGGGCCGAGTTTTCGCCTGCCATGAATCCTGCCCAGGCCCTACAAGCAGGACCCTTTCTCATTGATCAGGGCAAGCCAGTGGCTGGCTTGCACAACAAGAAACGTGCTCGGCGGACCCTGATGTTGGCGAACCAGACCGGACGATACGGTCTTGCTGTCGCGCAGACGCCTGTGACGCTGGCCGAACTTGCCCAGGTGCTGGCGACCCCAGGGATTGTCCATGAGATTTTTTTGCAGCGGGCTTTAAATTTGGATGGGGGTTCTTCGTCGGCGCTGTGGGCGCGCACCCTTGAAGGTAACTTTTATATGCCGGAATTTAAGCGGGTGCGTAATTTCCTTTGTGTACAAGGGATTAATTAAAGTTAATTTATGCATACCAGGGTATTTTCTCTAGGAGCCATTTGCCTGCCTGTATATATGTTGGTCACGAAAGACTTGTATATCGTGTTGCTGCTCCAATGGAGCCTCAGCAAGGAGGTGTTTTTCCGTCTGCTGTTGTCACTATAGTGTATCATCTGGTAAGGGTCCTATATTCAGAAGACTTTCTAATAAATTTCAGAAGAAATAATCAAAAGGGTTGATGCCCTATATTTATGGGCTGTCTATGAAAAAAGCGGTCATATTATTAAGCGGTGGTCTTGATTCCGCCACAACCTTAGCTCTTGCTAGGAGCGAGGGTTATGAGTTGTATGCGCTGTCATTTCGCTACGGTCAGCGACATGTTATCGAATTGGAGTCGGCAAAACGCATCGTGGCAGCAATGGGCGTTATACAGCACAACGTTGTAGATATCGATTTGCGCCAATTCGGTGGATCGGCACTGACATCTGATGATATGCCTGTGCCAAAGCAACACCTTTCGGGCCAGGGTGGCGATACCATTCCTGTCACCTATGTACCTGCCCGTAATACCATTTTTCTCTCTTTTGCGCTGGCTTGGGCAGAGGTGTTGGAAGCAAGCGATATTTTTATGGGTGTCAACGCTCTAGACTATTCGGGTTATCCGGATTGCCGCCCAGAATACATCAAAGCCTATGAACGAATGGCTAATCTAGCCACCAAGGCTGGTGTAGAAGGACGCCAATGTCTCAACATTCATACCCCCCTCATCCAGCTCACTAAAGGAGAGATTATTCGTAAAGGTACTGAGTTGGGTGTTAATTATGGGCTTACCAGCAGTTGTTATGATCCTGCTCTTGATGGTCGCCCTTGTGGTCAGTGTGACTCTTGTTACCTCCGGGCTAAAGGTTTTTCAGAAGCTGGCTTGGCTGATCCCTTATGGGTAAAGTTTGCAGGGATGACTTAGGCTTTACGTTATTTTTTGGCCGATCATGTTGACCATTAAATAGGGCAAATATTTACGCCGTTTTCTACTCAATACGCTAATCCGACGATGAACCGCCATGTCGTTATCGGCACGGTTATTTTGGTCTGTTATGGGAATAAACTCGTTTTCCACATTGGTCGAATATTCCATCCGAGTCCACTGGAAGGCAGGAAATAGTTCTATAATCCCACGCCAAGAAAATCTAAAATAATCATCCGGATAAGGGTGGTAACGCCAGACCCAAGGCACTGACATATAGAGATTGCCACCGACTCTTGTCAACTGGGTGATATGTTCGGCAAAAATCCACGGTCTTCGCACATGTTCTAGGACTGAACAGCATATAATCAGCGCAAACTGCGCAGGCTGTAGAGAACCCATTCCCTCCGTTAAATCAACCACAGCATCAACACCAGGTCCGGCTTGCATGTCGACCCCAACGTATTCTTGGTTGGTATAGATGTCTCGAAACGAAGAGGTGCTTCCATAGTCTTTGCTACCGACCTCAAGCACAGGGCCATTCACAGTCGGTAGGTGTTTTTTGAGATAAATAAGTTGGTTTTGGTCACCCATAGATAAAAACACATAGGTAGTTGGTACTACAGAGGATAACTTAAATTAAAACACGATACTGAATAAATCACCCGATTTGGTTTTAACAACTAACCAAGAAAAAAACCCAGAGCACATTATTTTTTCCAAAAAACGTTAAAATCACCCAGCGATTGTCTTAAAGTAGTAAGGGTATACGGTTAACCAATTTGTGCCTCAAAACTTTTCCGGTATATAGTTTCTTCCCTCCATCGTCGCTTTATCGTCATACTTACCCTTGTTACTACGCTTTGGCAGCTTAACGGGCTCGTAAGGGATTTCTTCATAGGGAATCAGACTCAAAAAATGCCTGATACAATTCAAGCGAGCCCGTCGCTTGTCATCGGATCGAACAATGTACCAGGGTGAATGGGGGACGTCGCTGGCATCGAGCATGGCATCCCGAGCCCGGGAATAATCATACCAACGTCGGCGGGATTCCATATCCATGGGACTGAGTTTCCACTGTTTTGTGGGATCCTCAATGCGTTTGAGAAAACGCTTTTGCTGCTCCTCATTGCTGACCTCAAGCCAATATTTGATCAACATAATGCCGGCGTCGGTAAAGAAATTTTCGAATTCTGGAACTTCTCTGATAAAACGTTCGTAATCCCGGTCTGTACAAAACCCCATCACTCGCTCGACGCCGGCGCGGTTGTACCAGCTGCGATCAAAGATGACGACCTCACCTGCAGCCGGAAATTGGGAAATATAGCGTTGCATGTAAAGTTGAGTTTTTTCGCGGTCGCTGGGAGCCGGTAGGGCTACGACGCGGAACATACGCGGACTAACTGGCCCTGTGATGCGGTCGATGATACCACCCTTGCCAGCGGCATCACGGCCCTCAAAAACGATGATGATTCTCTTTTGCTTTGCCTTGACCCATTCCTGCAGTTTACACAATTCGATTTGCAGCTTAAAAAGCTCTTTTTTATAGGTTTTGCGATCAAGCTGCGGTGTTTTTTCGAACTCATCTGTTTCGGTTGATTTATTTTTCAGGTTATTTTTTTTGGCCATCGTAAACCTCCTCTGAATAATTCACCCTCATTTGATAACTTTATTATGGATTATTCTGGTTTAGAAAAAATACTGTGCCTGAGTTTTATATAGGTTGATCGGTTTCCAATATTTTGAAAGTAACGCTTGGTACGTTATGGTTGTTATTTCTTAAGCCATATCTCTAGATGTGGCTGCAGGCGTCCTTCCCAAAAACTCACATCACATCTAAATACTGCTATGGTTTGACCCAAATGCGCTCAAATGGCTGTCCGCTTGGTGTACGCAAAATATCAAAGTCTCGGCGATCTGTGGTTAGTATCTGATTACAGCCCTCTTTCCCGGCCAACCAAACCAAGCAGGCATCCGCTAAGTCAATACGATGATCGGCGTAGCGGTCAATAACGGTAATGAGTTGGGGAATATCCATAATTTCGATGTGGCGCAGCTGCAAAGCGCCTCGGTGTATCCATTCCAAGAACGCGCTCTTACCCCGCGCATTGAGAAAGAAGCAAGTCTCAACTACCGTTGGCCATACGGTTGTCAGTCGGAATCGTTGCGACCGAAGCAACGTCGCAAGCTGCTCCTTGGCGCCTGCATGGAGCGGATCTCTTATATCGAATAATGCAACCAAAAATCCGGTATCAACTAGGGCGTGTCATCAATTAGTGGTTTGATCGTTTGGTGGATTCTCACGAGT
>CAZGON010000086.1:0-16183 GCA_964527085.1 uncultured Candidatus Competibacteraceae bacterium | reverse complement strand
CTGTTGGTGCCTGGAGTCTGCAGGGAGTGTTCCCCACGCCCGTGGGGATGAACCGGCACGGCGGTTTTTCTTTGAGCATTGCAGATAGTGTTCCCCACGCCCGTGGGGATGAACCGAAGTTATAGATGACCGTGGATATACGTCAGAGGTGTTCCCCACGCCCGTGGGGATGAACCGTCTTGATCCTCAACAAATTTATACTTGTCTATGTGTTCCCCACGCCCGTGGGGATGAACCGATTGTGTGATTGTGAGGGGTGTTTTGCAACCAGTGTTCCCCACGCCCGTGGGGATGAACCGTCCGCTGCTGACATATGTGAAATGCTGAGGTTGTGTTCCCCACGCCCGTGGGGATGAACCGCGCGTTCTGCAAATCCTCGGCAGCTAGTTCGTGTGTTCCCCACGCCCGTGGGGATGAACCCTCTTCTGTATCAGACTAATTAGGAGTTGACTAGTGTTCCCCACGCCCGTGGGGATGAACCGTGGGCGATATGATTACTGACGCGCCTAAGCTGGTGTTCCCCACGCCCGTGGGGATGAACCGTGACCATCCCAGCACAGAAAGATGGAACCTACGTGTTCCCCACGCCCGTGGGGATGAACCGTTTTCGCTAGTGCTTTGCGCTTTCTGATGTTAGTGTTCCCCACGCCCGTGGGGATGAACCGTGGACATCGACGCCATTGACACAAATCTAAACGTGTTCCCCACGCCCGTGGGGATGAACCGCTAATCCCACCTGAGTACGTGGGTGGGTTTGCGTGTTCCCCACGCCCGTGGGGATGAACCGGAGCCGTGGCAAACACTGCTCGATCCCTACCCGTGTTCCCCACGCCCGTGGGGATGAACCGATTGCTACCTCCTATATTAACACCCCACGTAGGTGTTCCCCACGCCCGTGGGGATGAACCGGACACCTATGGGTTGCGGCATCTGGATGCGATGTGTTCCCCACGCCCGTGGGGATGAACCGTAGACGCTATCGCCTTCGGACATTTGCCGGGCGTGTTCCCCACGCCCGTGGGGATGAACCGCTTATAAATAAATACTCCAAACTTTGGGGAAAGTGTTCCCCACGCCCGTGGGGATGAACCGACCTGTTTGCCGAGAATATTACCGTAACCAGAGTGTTCCCCACGCCCGTGGGGATGAACCCAAAAAAAGAAAAATACGAAAACATGATGAAACGTGTTCCCCACGCCCGTGGGGATGAACCGCTGAATATACCGGGCATGATTTATTTTTGTGAGTGTTCCCCACGCCCGTGGGGATGAACCGGCTTATTGTGTAATGCAATTCGACCTTTCCATGTGTTCCCCACGCCCGTGGGGATGAACCGAACAAAAAACCACTGGCACTATCGGTTAACGGGTGTTCCCCACGCCCGTGGGGATGAACCGGGTTATATGTGCCGTGACGCAACTTGAATACAGTGTTCCCCACGCCCGTGGGGATGAACCGACTATTGATATACGAGCGTTGAGCGACAAACTGTGTTCCCCACGCCCGTGGGGATGAACCGACTCAGCAAACACGCCCAGGACGCATGAGACTGTGTTCCCCACGCCCGTGGGGATGAACCGTTCGCCATCACTACCCGACGATGGTTTGTAGTGTGTTCCCCACGCCCGTGGGGATGAACCGATTCCAAATCTGTGGGCGCCTATAGCTAGCCTGTGTTCCCCACGCCCGTGGGGATGAACCGACACGCAACGGCTCATTAGATTACTAAAAAACGTGTTCCCCACGCCCGTGGGGATGAACCGGCAGCTTAGCACCTGCCTACCTTTCTCCGTACGTGTTCCCCACGCCCGTGGGGATGAACCGGGAGAGGAGCAGGTATGGTTGTGATGGGAGCCGTGTTCCCCACGCCCGTGGGGATGAACCGTAACTGCTGAACTCACTATTGATATGATTACCGTGTTCCCCACGCCCGTGGGGATGAACCGCCCATACTTCTCTTTAATCGCTTGTTTTTCCTGTGTTCCCCACGCCCGTGGGGATGAACCGTGTCACCTAGAATCCTTGTTGCCAGTGCTGCTGTGTTCCCCACGCCCGTGGGGATGAACCGGCTAGAAGGTCAGATGCAAGCCTACAACGCTAGTGTTCCCCACGCCCGTGGGGATGAACCGCCGCTAAATTATTAGGTTTTAGGGGTGTTTTTGTGTTCCCCACGCCCGTGGGGATGAACCGTTGTTAGACCTGGTAATGAGCTGAAATCCAAAGTGTTCCCCACGCCCGTGGGGATGAACCTATATCAGCCGCCATGACAACGGTGATAAAACGGTGTTCCCCACGCCCGTGGGGATGAACCGTCCAGCGAAAATAGAGACCATAGAAAAAACAGGTGTTCCCCACGCCCGTGGGGATGAACCGCTAGATATTGTTGATGCACTAAGTCATATCGAGTGTTCCCCACGCCCGTGGGGATGAACCGCGCTCATTAGAGTTAGCTAGGGGGTTGCATAAGTGTTCCCCACGCCCGTGGGGATGAACCGATAGCGGCGCAACGGGACCGGGCGGCCAATGCGTGTTCCCCACGCCCGTGGGGATGAACCGAGCCTAGGTACTATGTATGCGAGCTTGTAGATGTGTTCCCCACGCCCGTGGGGATGAACCGACTATTGATATACGAGCGTTGAGCGACAAACTGTGTTCCCCACGCCCGTGGGGATGAACCGACTCAGCAAACACGCCCAGGACGCATGAGACTGTGTTCCCCACGCCCGTGGGGATGAACCGCGATCATCTTGGGTATCTACGCTTGCGGTTAAGTGTTCCCCACGCCCGTGGGGATGAACCAGAATTTAGATGACCATCACGATATGGGTTTATAAACAAAAAAGTAGTAACATATTTATATGAAAACGAGGTTTGAATGGGACCCAGTCAAGGCGGCAATCAACTTAAGGAAACACCGCCTCAGCTTTGAGGTGACCATCCGTGCCTTTGCAGACCCGTTCGCGCTGGTTGAGCAAAATCGTATAGAGAATGATGAGTACCGCTGGCAGACTTTGGGACTTGTCGAGGGTTACTTGCTTGTTTTGGTAGCCCATACCGTTTGGGACGTTGAGGAAGGCATCGAGGTTATTCGTATCATTTCGGCGCGACGCGCCAAACCGAAAGAGAGAAAGCGTTATGAGCAAAACCGTTCGTTACGAAGTTGATTTGACCAATCTGCCACCGTTGACGACAGGGCAGCAAGCCGAGCTAAAGGCCCTGCAAGATATGCCTGATGAAACCACCGACTGCAGCGAAATTCCGCCACTGGATGAGGCGTTCTGGAAGAATGCGGTACAGAACCCGTTTTACCGGCCCGTCAAGACCTCAACAACGGTACGGCTTGATGCCGATGTCTTGGCATGGCTCAAGAGCCAAGGCAAGGGCTACCAAACTCGCATCAACGCTATCTTGCGCGAAGCCATGATTCGCTCCCTACATGACAAGACTTGACTGAAAGCATTACCACCTCTCTGCAAACGGCCTTAAATCCAGTTCAAATGTCCAAGCCGAGGGTTTTTGCGTCACTAAATGCCAGACTGACTCGGCAATATGGTCGGGGTTCATAAAAAAGTCAGCGGGCTTGTCGGGCATCGCTTGGCGAGTGCGGGTCAAATCGAGGACACCATCGATAATCACATACGCCACATGAATGTGTTCGGGTCCTAGATGACGCGCCATGGATTGGGCAAGGCTACGCTGGGCAGATTTAGCGGCAGCAAAGGGAGCAAAACCGGCGGTTCCTTTTAACGAGGCGGTCGCGCCGATGACAACAATATTACCGCCACCTAATTGCCGCAAATGGGGAAGCACCTGCTGAGTTGTCAACAAACAACCCAAGGCATTAACGCGCCAATCCGTCTCAAACATGGCGGGTGTGGTTTCGTCGATGTTTTTGAAATATCCAGAACCGGCGTTATAAATAAGCACGGATACCGGTCCTAACTCATCACGAATTTGGCGAAAAACTGTCTTGACAGCCTCTTCCTGGGTCACGTCGCAGCGATAAGCTTTAGCGTCAGTAAGCTGCGACGCCAACGGTTTAATATGAGATTCATTCCGCGCCAGCAGCGCCACTGCATAACCTTCGTTGGCAAATTTGTTAGCCAATGCCGTGCCATTACCCGGACCCACACCAGTGATTACACAGACAGGTTTAGACATGATAGCTTTACCTCGACAAAATCATTGTTGTGTCACGGAAATAGAGATTACCAACAGCAAATGGCAAATCGCTGGTGGGACATCTTTAAGTTGATAAAAAAAAGGTTCCTTAGCAGTAAGACCGTAAACTAAGGAACCTGTTCATTAACAGAGTATGTCGGCAATATCGCTTAACTGCTTATTACCTTTAGTTTAAATCTAGCAGCCTGGTAGCCTTGTACACTGATAAAGTAGGTGGTCGTTTCATTGGTTGTATTGTTAATATGGCAAACCTCCGAGTTAGTGCTGCTCATATAAGGCCGACAACTAAAACCCTCGGGGCCATTGCTATCGTTAGGACGAGACCCCCTGCGTACATAGAGATCAGCATCCTTGGTTAAGCCATTCAGCTGAACCGAAAGCTTTTGATGAGGAGCAACACGAATTTTGTAATCTTTCCAATGGCCGCTGGCAACCCAGCTGGAGATCACTTCACCGACACGTAGATTTTTTGCGGATTTTTTAAGCCATCTTTTAACTTTCGGGTAGGTAATATCAAAGCGACCGTACCAATCGGGAGCGCTTTGTTTGGAACAAGACGCATAACCCCCATGAAGGTTACCACGAAAGCGGTTTTTGTTATCAAACAGCGCAGAGCCGCTACTGCCACCTTCAGTAGTGCCTTCAGACCAAATCACTTCAATATGACTGCCTGTACCGTTTACTTCGTCACCATATTCCGCGAGTCCCATGGCGGTGCCGTGGCTCCATTTTTTTAGATCTCCCCGGGGATGATGAATACCAAAGACTTCGGCAGAAGATTGCAGAGTCCCCGCGCTCCATCCGGCAAAATGAACACCCGGTGTACGAGCAATAGCGGCATCTTTAAGCTGTAAAAAAGCAAAGTCAGAATCAGTACCCGTGGCTAATAACTCAGCTCCCTGAGTAAATTGAACGACTGAATCAGGCTCTCCACCCCCGCAGGTGGCACGTTCGAAAAGCCAATAACTATTGACAGTTTTGGCGGCAGCCATCGTATTTATACAATGATTAGCGGTTATAAAGTAGGGAATCCAACTTTTCTCTCTGTCATTGAGCAATGTACCACTGCACATGTAAGTGGCGCCGTTATCGGTAAAGACAATTTTTGCTGTGGCAGCACGGATGGTGGGATTTGCATTACTACAACTTACGTCAATGTTGCAGGCTGCTGAAAGACTAACATCAGAAAGGCTTTTTGTCTGAAGATCCAAAACAGACAAGCTAAGATGGGATATCTGCGGAATGCGCACCGAAAAATGAGACTGTTGTTTTGCCGAAGGTAAGTAAATCTCTAGGGCAATGGTGTCACCTTCGACGACGGGTGACCAAAATAGATCGCTTTGCTGGGTTGCTTTTTCTAAGATTAGCTTCTTTTTGTGATTGGAAACGTTTTTTTCATTAACGGCAGGCAAGATATCTTTGGCAAGAAAAGGCCCAAATACCCGCTCAGGTTGCTGGGGGTTGAAAAAACGCATCTCAGTACCCTTAGGCAAGCCATTAACCGCCAAGGCCACCCGCATAGCGCGAGCCTCTGGAGAAGTGATGGCAAGCGCTGCCGTCAGACTGCCGTCGGCAGACTCAGTCCAGGACAGATAAGGGGTAAGATCACCTGCAAACGTGGCAGGAATATTTCGTCCTACACCAACTTTGAGCCGCTGGTTTTTATCCGTAATACCAGCGGCAGATTTTTCCGCAGCCGCCATAGGAGGCAGCACGATGTCGAAGGGAATGCTACGTCTTGAATAATCGCCTTTGGGTGTGTTGATAGCTTGAGATTTAACGAATTTTGGAAGCGGGGGAGAAGCGCCATCAACGAAGATTTCCTTGGTCCAAGCCTGGGGTGAAATCACTAGACCAAAGCCAATACTGGCCATAAAAATAATGTTAGAGAAATATATACTGAACTTACTAGTAACAAGCACTATAGAAGAACGCATAAAGTATAATCCCTTAAAAGATTAAGCAGACTCGCCCATTAAATTAATAAATAGTTATTAGGTAGTACTGCTTTACTACAACAAGTCCTAACGATGATTGGATATCAGACTAGATAAAAGCCTTACTAATAATTAATTCTCCTTTTGAGGTACGAAAATCCTGGTTTAAAAAAACAGGTGTAACTGCAATAACAGGGTTATTGTTTGTTCAATGTCACAGCAGAGTTAGCGACTCTGTGCGCATTTTGTTACAAAAAAAGTAATAAAAAGAATTGAAATTTGGCGCTATTTGAAACCATGTTGCTCAGTTTTGTTGAAACCAAACTGTTTGGAAAATGTAGCGCGAAAGGTGAAAAAATAAAATGGACTAGCATGATTGAAATCCCTTTTAATGCCATAAAGATCCAATACTTAAGCTATAAAATGATGTATCAAATATGCTTATTTATGACAAAAATACAATCCGATATTCAAGCTATTTGATGAGTTTTTCTGGTGTGAGGAGGGGAAATAATGGCTGTTCAAGCAGCAATTCCTTATGTTGCATCCACCATCTTAGTGGTGAATAAATTTCCTAGTATACTTCTTTATTATTTAGCGAAATCGACTTGCGTCATCTTTAACGCTAAATAAAAACTTTATTGTTAAAGCAGACTTCAAAACTACATTAGTTTACTAAAAATTGCAACAAAAATTTAGTGGCGAGATTTTTTTACAAAAACCTATTATAGGTCAAAATCAGTTAGAGTTTAGTCTGTGATTAGGTTTAATGGCGACGTTTAACGAACTGAAACTGGCGGGTCCACCACCCACAATGATCACATCAGTGTTAGAAGCTGTTTTAAAAACCCGCGACGTTCGCTGAAGCAAGGCGCAGCCCCTTCTCCGCTGCGCAGTTTACATGCAGTAAATGAGCAGCGGAGAAGGGGCTGCAACGCCGAGTCAGCGGACATGAGCAATTTTAAAACAGCTTCTTAACATCAGACGCTCCGCTCGCTTATGGGTATATAAGTAACCCTGTTAACATTAAGCTTAACCAGGCGACCTAGCAGAGGCAAGAGGAGAAAATGCGCGCTTTTTGTATGACTTTAATCGCCATTTCCGTTGTCTACGGTGGACTTATATTGTTGCTGTTTTTGTTTCAGGGACAGCTGGTTCATGTACCTAATCTCCCCAGCCGAGAACTGACGGCCACCCCGGCTGACATAGGACTCGATTATCAGTCGATTTATTTCACCACCGAAGACGACATAAAACTGCATGGCTGGTTTTTACCAGCCCAACAACCCCGCAAAACACTGCTGTTTTTTCACGGTAATGCAGGCAATATCTCCCATCGCCTGACTTCGCTAGCTATTTTTAATAGTTTAAAGCTTAATGTTTTTATATTTGATTATCGAGGATACGGTCGCAGTACCGGCAAGCCCTCTGAGCAGGGACTCTATCGGGATGCTCAAGCCGCCCTTGATTATTTGCAGAAAAGTCGCGGTCTCTCGTTAAAAGAGATGGTTTTTTTTGGACGCTCTCTGGGGGGCGCTGTAGCCACATGGCTAGCGGTTCAGCATCCCCCCCACGCATTGATTATTGAATCCAGTTTTACATCTATTCCGGACTTGGCTGCCGAGCTATACCCTTTTATACCTGTTCGTTGGTTAGCGCGCTTACGCTATGATACACAAAGCCATCTGAAAGCTCTCTGCAGTCCCCTATTGATCATTCATAGCAGCAACGATGAGATTGTTCCCTTTGCACACGGCCAAAGCTTGTTCAGGACAGCTCAGGGGGCGAAACAGTTTTTGGAAATAGACGGTGACCATAATAGCGGTTATTTAACCAGCGGGCAAAAGTACGTAGAGACCCTCAAAGGCTTTCTGGATTTTTCTGCAACATCATCCCATGCTAACTGCACTGC
Source organism: uncultured Candidatus Competibacteraceae bacterium (assembly GCA_964527085.1). GTDB lineage: Bacteria > Pseudomonadota > Gammaproteobacteria > Competibacterales > Competibacteraceae > CAYRGG01. The sequence goes on along the minus strand of CAZGON010000086.1, from coordinate 8,152 downwards.
TCATGAGCAAATACACTAAGAAGCTGTTTCAAAATCTGCTCATGTCCGCTGACTCAGCGTTGCAGCACCTTCTCCGCTGCTCATTTACCACCTGTAAACTGCGCTGCTTGAAGATGCTGCGCCTTGATTCAACGAACGTCGCGGGTTTTTGAAACAGCTTCTAAGATGCGTTTGAATATACCACGTAGCTAAAACCACCTTGTTGCCTTAACTTGAATGAGACAGCAACTCATTGATATTTTTCACAAGCAAGTCTTCGTTCACTGGTTTTGTCACATACCGTTTTGCACCGATACGTTCACCCCAGACTTTATCTGTCTCCTGATCTTTAGTCGTCACCAGAATAATGGGTATGTGACTGGTAGAGGCATTTTTAGTGATTTGCCGTGTCGCCTGAAAGCCATTTAATTTAGGCATGACCACATCCATTAGGATAAGATCCGGAAGCTCGGCTTTAGCTGTTTCTACACCAGCAGCCCCGTCATTTGCCGTAATCACTTCATGGCCATGTTTTTCGCAAATTTTTTTCAATGTAAACATCTGCGTTGCAGAATCATCTACAATGAGTATCCGGGCCATCTCACTTAGCTCCTTAAAACTGTGCGCTAGCGGGTGGTTTGCTTAAACCCTAGGGTTTAAGCAAACGCATACAGCTGCGACCATACGCAGTTGCGACTCATAGGCTATATTAGCATTCTCCCGTCTAATTGACATTGCTAGTTTGCACAATCGAGTTCTCTGATAAAAAAAAATGCACTTTAGCGTTAGTCATGGTGGCTATAACGGGGACTTTCAAGTTTATTGGCAGGCGGCTTGGAAGGTTTAAGGTTTGTGGAACTCGACACTTTGCTTTTCCTATCAAATGTTTGCAAAAGCATCTGATATTGGCCCGCCACCGCATCCCAAGAGAAGCACTTTTCGACCCGCTGCCGAGCCGCTTGACCCAGGCTATGACAAAGCGCCTGATCTTCAATCAGCTTAATTAAATTTTCTTTAATTGACTGGGCATCACAGGCTGGAACCAAAATCCCCGCCTCTCCAACCACTTCAGCGCAACCGCTTCCTTCGGTGGAGATGATCGCCAATCCGGCTGTCATCGCTTCCAGTAAGACAATAGGAAAGTTTTCTATACTGGATGTAAATACAAAAATACGCGAGCTTTCATAAAGCTGTTTTAATTTCTCACCATCGTTGGCCAAATAGCCATGAAAGGTAATGTCTAGGGGGATATCTTTGGCTCTATTTTTGAGGGTATCTAAATACGGACCATCACCCACAATATGGAACTCAAAATCCGTATCTATAGTTTTCAGTGCTTCAATAAGATACTGCACGCCTTTGCGCTCAAACATGCGTGTTACGATGAGAACCCGGCGCGCTTTCGGCAAATTTGCTGAAAACCGCTCGGGATCAATTCCATTGGGAATGATAATTGTTTTTATATCGGGGTAATTGTTTAAAACAAGGGATTGAATAGATTTACTAGGACAAATAATAGCGTCGGCATGGCGAACTATTGCCTTCCAAACAGGTTGCAAAAAAACATGCATGCGTTTAAAACGATCCGGATTATAGCCCGGCACATCAGAACCATGAGCAGTAATCACATAGGAAAGGCCGGTAAACTTTTTTATCAACAAACAAATGAGACCATCGGGAAAGATAAAATGCGATTGATTGACCAAATAATCGTTTTTTTTGGTAAGCCGTAAAGCCGTTATAAAAGCCGTGACAAGATAAGGGATCATCTCCACTGCCCGACAAACCGACGTGTTTGCACGCCAGCAAAAAACGCGATAGATGGTCATATGGGATGAATGCTCACGCCATTTTAGTCCTTTAAAACCCATAGTAATAAAGTCAATGTCAAATCCTGATGACCGTAATTTATTGGCAAGATCCCGGGCAACTTTAGCTCCTCCACCCCCAATAGGCGGATATTCATAAGAAATTGATAGGATTTTTTTGCCCATAATCTACCTTTCCTCGATATTCAATCATTGGTTTTTCGATTAAACTTAGTATTATTTATAACTATAAAATTAAATTACACTAAAGACCTTCATCCAAGTCCTTTGGAAGGTTGTAGGCTTACAACAGTGCAATACTTTAGCAAAATTTGCGTAATTTTTATTATGGGCCAATCGAGTTTTTGAAAGGTATTAAAACTTCAATGTTGTTACAAACACATATCGTTTATTGATACTTGAAAATCGCATGATCTTTATTTTATCGTCATATAAATACTATGTGGACTATTTTATGAATTCAACTGTTTATACAAACTACTTATAATAGCGGAGTACGGTGCAGGTGTCATGCCAGTATGTTTTAAACAAATGAGTTTACCTTTTACATTAGCAAAACTTGAAAGACATTCATCAAATATTTTTTAAAACCCAAACACAAAACCCGAAAATACATTTGTAAAAATTACAAAATAGCTGTTATTTTATTGTAAGAATAACATTACTTGCCCTGTCATCAATATGAACTCAAATTTAGGCAAAGTCACGTTATTTTAACTGAGATTCGACAACCCGAAATTTACGGCCAGGAGACGGATTCAAGGCTTTACAGTAATGCAAACGAATCATAGCCTGTTGTCCGAGCAAGCTCTTCATGACTTTGCAAAAGGCGTTTTCAATGGGTTGTCTACGGGACTCTTCGCTTTCAAAAAATACGCTAAAAACATCGATATTTTCCTGCACCACTTGATAGCGACGAAGCCCACAGATATTCTCCACCGCCAGGGTGATTTGATAGGGAGACAGACTCTGCCCATCCGCTAATTGAATCAAATCCACCAGGCGTCCTTCCAAACGATCCAACCGCGTTAAGCTACGCCCACAGACGCAAAGGGCCCTAGAACCTGGCATGGCGAGGTCTCCGGTCTGATAGCGGATAAGCGGCATTGCCGACAATTCTAGATTCGTCAACACTAGCCTTTGACTGTCACTGGATGGCGTAGCTATCAGTTCGGTGATGGTGGTATCTTCAGAAAGATGATAACCGCTATGGGCTGAACATTCCCAGGCAACCATGCCCATTTCGGTAAGCCCAAAAATATCGTAAATACCCACCTGGAATCCATCCATTAGCTGTTGACGAGTGGGCCGGTCGAGGGTTTCCGCCGTGGAAACCACCGCTTTAAGCCCTGGCAATGAGCGGTTTTTTTCTTGCAAAAGCAGGGCTAGCTGACGCAACGGGGTCACACAACCGTATAACACGGCGGGACGAAACGCCAACGCTTCAGCATACAGTTGTTCCGGTGTGTCTTTTAAAGACGCATAATGCCACCGCAGCCAAGGTTTAGAGGCTTTTTTCTGGCTATCAGTGACTAACATAAGCCGCTGCCCTGGACGATAGCCGGCATTCGTCAAGGCCCGCAGGAAAAGACCATTGCGTACCTGCGCAAAATGTTTATCAAAACGCAAGGTGAAGGGTTGTCCGGTTGAGCCACTGGTATGCTCTTCCTGTAAACGATGGTTAGCAAAACGGGAACTGACGATGGCGTCACAACCGGCATTTTGCAGATCTCGTTTGGTAGTGAGAGGAATTTTAGGTAGATCCTGTAACGAGCTAATATCAGCAGGCTTTATACCGGCCTGATCAAACAGGGTCCGATAGTACGGCACGCTATGGTAAGCATGTTCAACCAGTTTGCGCAGTTTCTGTTGCTGATGGCGACGGATCTGATCTTGGGTCCACCATTGCGAGCGTTGCAGCTTTCGATAGGCTAGATAACTCGTCAACATGGTCAACAGTAATCCCGCAAGAGTTGCCTATTAAAGGCGCGGACTTGTTGAGTAAGCACTTCGATGGGATCAAACACCTCAACAGCCTTTTCCGTGACCGCAGCGTCCAAAAGCCTAACTAGCTCTTGGGCGCCTTGCTGCTCCACAAAGGTGGCCACATCCATCAGCCGATCGTTTTGTAGTAATTGAAAAAAGCCCTGAAATTTTTGATTGTAAGCGAGCCCTACCACCGGTGTACCCATGGCGGCGGCAAAAATCATGGGATGCATCCGCCCCCCTAAAAAGGCCGTTAAGTGTCCGGTGCATCCTTTATAGAGACGCGGGTCTTCAATGGCCAGCACTTGGCCTGCCGGTAGTGTCATCTTGCTAAGAATTTCCCGACAGACTTGGTCGTCTCCTTCATGGCTCAGGGTATAAGTGGGAAGAAAAAGCACATAGGCATTATGGCGGCGGACTGCGTGATCCAACACCTGCGCCAATAGGGTGGTTAAACGATCTGCCTGGGGTTGCTGAACAGGTTTTGACCAGCTCAGCTTTGCCTTGACACGGTTGGGTATGATCCGTGCTTGGGGGGGAAACCAGCGTCTTGCGGCGACGCCAATCAACGGGCGACCATCTAGGGGAACGCCGTTATCTTGCAGCCATTGTCGGGTTGTTTCCGCAGCGGCTGGGGCCAGCAGCAAAGCCGGGTCCGGCACTAGGGTGACGGTTTTTCGAGTAAGCTGTTGAGCAAGCTGTTGGGCATTGGCGTCTCGCACCGTAACCCGTTCCATACAAGCAAACGCTAAGCGTGCAAACAGTCGGCTCGAGGCTGCCCGCAAGGGTCCCACACCCAGGGCATAGCCCACCACACGACCGGCTAAAAGTCGCATCAACAACACCCGCAAACTCCAATAGGGCATCTTGACCAGGCTATCATCGTCTTGGAAAAGACCACCACCACCACACAACACCAGATCACTGCTCGCAGCGGCTTTGCATAACGGCAGAAAGCCCCGCCAACCCGGCGTAATGACCTGAGCGCCGTAGGCCGTCTCGGCCCTCTCGCGGTGTTTAGAAATAACCGTTAAGACAACGTCTGGGCATAGGACGCGGATTTCGTCACACATGGTCTGCAAAATAGCCTGATCGCCGAGATTACCGTCGGCATCACCGCCCAGAATAAGCACATGAGGCCGGTTTTTTATAGTCTGGGTTGTTGGCGAATACTGAGGTAAAGAATTATGGACCATAAAATATTTATTATTTGTTCATTATTTGGTAAAGACAAAGCTTTTAAGGATAACCGGTTGGCGACCCTGTTTACACTACCTGGGAAGCCGATAGATTTCTCAGCCGTATAAAGCGCGTGGCTTGTTGTAATAAAGGACGAGCCACCCAGTAAATAATCGCAAAGTAGCTGACAGCGCCAATGGACACACAAATCGTCAGGGTAAATGCAGGCGCCAGCTCAAGCTTAAACAAAGACTGCCATAATAGCAGGATCACAGCCATGGTTAAGGTGGCGAAAAAAATCGGCAGGCAATGTCTCACCTGTTGAAAAACAGAAATTTTTATGATTCGGTGCGTGACCCAAAGTCGAACGGGAAACATCACATAAGCCCGCACTAATAAAGCCGACGCGACGATTACAAGCCCCTCATGAGCAAACGGTAACACCCCTGTAAACAGTAACAAAGTGGCCCCCAGGGAAAGCATAAATTGTGAACTTACCTGCCCCTGGGCGCGCATTAAAACAGCATTAAAATAAATAAAAGGATTCACCAACGCCATCAGCGCCAGGATCTGTAATACTGCAACACTAGCCTGCCAATGTCTGCCAAAAGCAAGAGGAATCAATTGCGGCGCAACCAAGGCAATCCCTACAAAACTAGGAAACCCCACCAAAACCGCCAACTGGGTACCCAAAGCCAAAGCCTGTTGGGTACGCAATGGATCGGACTGCAATTGCGAAAAGGCGGGCAAGGCAATTTTAAGCAAAGGATTGAGCAAAAGCTCATTTAAAATTTCCAGCACTTTTCGCGCCAATACATAATAACCTAGGCTTGCGGCGCCCAGCACATAACCAATAGTAAACCGCAACGCCACTTGATCAGCACAGATGAGCAACCGTTCTCCTAAGGAATTCAAGCTAAAGGCATGTAAATCTTGATAGTGTCGCCAGGAAAATTGCCAATCAGGACGCCAGGTGGTGGCGCGCCAGAGCACCAAAACGCTAACCAGTTTCTGGGTTACCTGTTGCCCCACTAAGCTCCAGACGCCAAAACCATACAATGCTCCGGTAATACCTACCGCTCCACCGCAGAACGTTGCCACTAAAGAACGGGTAGTCAGCGGGGCAAATTGCAGATTACGTCTCAATAAAGCATCTGGCACGGCTGCCAAGGCACTCAAGGGTAGCGTCAAACTCAGCCATCCGGCCAGTTCGCTCACCTTGGGTTCAGCAAATAAATCCGCTATCCAAGGCGCTACTAGAATAGTCGCCACCATCAATAGCGTCGCTAATAACAACAGAAACCAAAAGATCGTGGTGCTATGGGCTGGCTCAAGTTCTGATCGCTGTATTAGTGCTTCGCTCCAACCACCTTTGGCGATCAGCAATTCGTTGAAAGCGAGAATAACGACCGCCATCCCCATCAGCCCATATGCCTCGGGACCCAGTAATCGGGCTACTATAAGGAAGATGAGCAAATTGGCAAACTGCTGTCCCCAACTCTCCAAGGCTGCCCACAGAGTGCCGCTGATAACCCGATGTTTGAGATTCATTTTTTGTTATATACAAACTCCTTGACAAGGGATTCTGAGAACAGGCTCTTATATGAGCCTAAAAACAATATACTATCAGCGGTCATAATTCATGCCTTCTTATAATTTTTTGTACGACTACGGTAATATTTTTGTAACTGCTCACCCGTCATTCCGGCAGGGATTGCCGGAATCCAGTTGCCAGGGAGGGTGACATTGGTTGTCACCAACATTTGCCGTCCATGACCCTGGATTCTCGCCAGTCCATGGCGAGAATGACGAGAGGGTGAGTAGTTACTATTTTTTTACTGATTTGAGGAATATGTTATGTGTATTGAGTGTGTTTCAAACATAAGGAGCCGGGCGTGATAGCACGACGGCGACTTCCCGGCAATTGGGTCTGGCGGCTTTTTGAAAGGCTGCCCCCAGGCGTCGATCCCCTGCTACACGCTGCTCAACAGTCGCTAAACTTACTGACCCAGATGCGGGTTCCGCTGCATCGGGTGTGCGGTTCGGCGCAGGGTAGCGACAAAGCGCGCAGTATGCTCATTGCTGGAGCGCCAACTGCTGTGCAATACCTGGTACAACGTTTCTTTGACGCTGAAACGGCTTGGCAGGAACTGGGTTCAACCCCTATCTACGCCTTGCCCCGGACATTACGAGAACATGCAGCCAGCGTCGACTTAGTCGTCGCTCGGGTACAACGTCCGCTGGCGCGGTGGCTATTCGACGAGGGGTTTGTGCGGGTTCCTGAAGCGGTTGGCGCCCAGCTTAAAGTGCAAACCAACGACGCCACCTTTGCCGGCGCTCATAAAACAGCCAAACGCAACATCGAGCAGGTACGAAAAAACCAACTAACCTGGTGTGTCTCCCATGAACTCAAAGATTTTGAGCATTTTTACGACGCCATGTACGTACCTTTTGCCATAGCCCGTTATGGCGAATCGGCCTTTATACGCAACCGTCATGCCCTGCGTCGGCGCTTCCGTCAGGGCGGTCTTATTTGGATCATCCAGCAAGACGACATTATCGCTGGACAGATATTTCAGGTTAATAAATCGGTTTTACATCTGCTCGGACCCGGCACTTTCCAAGGCAGTGCAGCCCCGGTGAAACAGGGTGCATTTAGCGCTCTATACGTCTTTGCCGCCGCTTACGCTCAGCAAAAGGGTCTACAGTGGCTTGACTTGGGGGCCAGTATGCCGTCTCTTCGAGATGGTGTACTCATGCACAAGCGTGGTTGGGGGGCCATGCTCACTAACCGGCATGAAAGCGCCCATGATCTGGTTCTCCGTTGGAACACCTTTAATCCATCCCTTAACCAGTTTTTCGCGGATGTTCCCCTTATTTTTCGTGATCAAGAGGCTTTGTCCGCGCTCATGACTCTCCCTGACCAGGAACCCATCACACCTAAGTTAATAAATGCGCTGCAAAGCAAATTTATGATGCCCGGTTTGCACCGACTTTATGTGATGACCGAAAACGGCGGGGAATCTCCCGCTCATCCAGAGGAAGGGTCTAAAGACACCCCTAAGATTTGTATCGTAAAGCCAAACCCACCGGAAATTTTTAGGGCAACAGCCACACCCTGTTATCAGCAATTCCCGCTCTAGCCCCCTTCTACATCGCCGGAGGGTGCCAACGGTGGT
>CAZGON010000085.1:0-16402 GCA_964527085.1 uncultured Candidatus Competibacteraceae bacterium | reverse complement strand
TACACATGAACGTGAGGGCGCAATTCTTCTCTTGAGAAAAAGAAGAACCTGTATCTTTAGATTATCAGGTCATTTTGCTTCAATACACTTGTTGAACCGACTCTGCTTTCGTAGGGGGTAAATCTAACCTGGCTATAAGTTTTATGACCTATGATAACGTGCGCGAACACATCATTACAAAAATTTAAAACAAAGCTATGCTACGCATGGCGTCCTCTGCAACGAGTAAGTCCTAAAACTACGGATAAAATGGCCATATTAGAGGTACCAGTAAAACTACAATAACACCCGCCATGATATTCAATGGTCCGCCAATTCGTAAATAATCAGCAAATTGATAACCGCCGACGCTATAAACCATTAAGTTAGTCTGATAACCCATGGGGGTGGCAAAACTTGCCGATCCCCCCATCATCACAGCAATCACAAAGGGTAAATAACTGACGCCTAGGCTCTCAGAGGTGGCCATGACGATGGGAAACATAAGGACTGCCACCGCGTTATTAGTGATAATTTCGGTAAACAGAGATGTCAACATATACACACAGGCGAGCACTAGCCAAGGATTGTTTCCAGCCAAACCGATAAAGCTATCAGCCATTGTCCCAGCGGCATGGGTCACTTCTAACCCTTTGCCCAAGGCAAAGGCTGAAGCAATGGCTAACAAAATGCGCTCATCGATGCTGCGGCGGGCCGCTTCCAAGGTGCAGCAACCGCTCAGTAAAGTCAGTGCCGCGCCTAACATGGCAGCGGTCAGAATGCTGAGCCAACCCAGTGACACACTCGCCACGATGCCTGCTAGGATTACCCAGGAGCGCCAGGCTCGTTCATGGCGGGGTGGCGCCGAGTCCGCAATAGGGCTGATCAATAAAAAGCTACGTGAATGGCGATGGCGCTCCACAAAGGATGGTCGGGTCTCCAACAACAGGGTGTCAGCTGGTTGCAAACGGATATTGCCGAGTTTACCGGGAATACGCTGACCATCCCGGGCCACGGCAATGACCGAAGCGCCGTAAACCGTGCGGAAACGGCCATTGCGGATGGTTTCCCCCAGCAAGGGACATTGGGCCGCGACGACCACTTCCACTAGACAGCGCTCGGGATAGCCATCCTTCAGGTGGAAGGCCCGTTCTGTGGAGGGTCTAAGTCCTCTAATCTTTTGCAACTCGACAATCGCTTCCGTCAATCCTACAAATACCAGTCGGTCATCCGCCCGCAGTCGTTCATGGGGACCCACTGCCGCGATAATCCGCTGATCCCGTTCGATTTCCACTAAATATAAGCTATCCAAATGGCGCAACCCGGCCTTTTCCACCGTGTTTCCCACTAAGGGACCCTCGGCCTCTACCGTCATTTCCACGGTGTATTCTTTGGGATCGCTAAAGGTTGCTGTGGCGGGCAGACGAGCAGGTAGAAATCGTTGTCCGATCAACATTAGATAAGTTAGTCCGACCATTGCAGTGGGTAGCCCCACCCAGGCGATATCAAACATACCAAGCCCTGGTTTACCATCGGCGATCAGCAAGCCGTTGACCAGCAGATTTGTGCTGGTGCCAATTAGAGTACAAGTGCCGCCGAGAATGGAGGCATAGCTTAAGGGAAGTAATAACTTGGAAGGTGAAATCTGTAACCGCTTAGCCCAGGTTAACACAGCGGGAATAAAGGTTGCCACCAGGGGCGTGTTGTTCATAAAAGCGCTCATCAAGCTAACCGGTAACATAAGCCGTGCTTGAGCACCTAAAAAGGTTTTGGGTAATCCCAATAGATAACGCACCAATAACTCAATGCCACCGGTTTCTCTTACCCCCGCCGCCACCACATAAAGCAAGGCGATGGCGAACACGCCCTCGTTAGCAAATCCGTTGAGGGCTTCAGTAGGGGTTAGCACCCCGGTGGTCACCAACAAGATCAAACCGCTGAATAGGACGATCTCGGGTGTGATGGGCGCAATGATCAACATCGCCATGCAGAGCAGGGCAACGGCAATGGCTAACCATGCATCTAGGCCCAAGATTCGCTCCAGGACAGTAGGCCACGGAGAAACTTGCTCAAACAAGGGTTACGCTGAGCGGATCGTGTCCATTGTATTTGATAAAAACCAAGCGGGTTTAGCCATTGAGTTAGACGGATATGAGTTTCTTCCATAAACTATTTGAGTCCTTACGAGCTGACAGTCATCCCTGTTAAAGGGTTTCTGTGTTGCTGATGGTATGGATTTGCAAAATAGGTTGACCGGCAATCAATGCAGGGATGTTATCCATAAACGCTTTAAAATGCGATGTTGCGGAATGTCGCTCGATGGCTTCCTGGTCAGCCCATTCTTCATAGAATAGGAGAGCGTTTTCGCTAACCTGATCAGCAAATACGCTGTAACTCAGACAGCCTTCTTCTTGCCGGGAATGTTTCACCAAATCCTGGGCTAAGCGGATGAGATCGGCTTTACGTTCTGGTTTAGCAGTCACTCTTGCTGTGATAATAAACATAGTTTTACCTTTTTACTGAGTAGTGCACGCTATGGTTAGGTCTGTGTTAGTGTTTAGAATATTCGTTTTAGTGATGCCAGCGCTAGAGGATTTATGTTAAAAGCCCATTTACAGCAGCTTATAAGGCAGGCTTTACAAAGCCTGCAAGACGCTGGAGCGTTTCCCGCTGATCTCAATCTTGCCACAGTGCTAGAGCGGACCCGCGATCCTGCCCATGGCGATTTCGCCAGCAATTGCGCTATGGTGCTCGCCAAAACCATGCGCCAAAAACCCCGCGATGTGGCCCAGACAGTTGTCAAGGCGCTACCCTTTTCGGAGCAGGTTGCTCGCGTGGAAATCGCAGGACCCGGTTTTATTAATTTTTTTCTTACCCCCTTTGCCTATCACCGTAACGTGGAGGAAATTTTAGCCCAAGGTGAACGCTTTGGTGGTAGCACCCTGGGTGCTGGCAAGCGAGTACAAGTAGAATTTGTTTCCGCCAATCCCACTGGCCCGCTGCATGTAGGTCATGGTCGCGGGGCGGCCTTTGGCGCAACGGTGGCGAATCTGCTGGAAGCGGTGGGTTTTCGTGTCCATCGGGAATACTATGTAAATGACGCTGGGCGACAGATGGACATCTTGGCCAGCAGTGTTTGGCTGCGTTATTTGGAGCTTTGCGAAGAGCCAGTGGTTTTTCCTGTTAACGGTTACCGGGGTGGGTATGTGGGTGATATCGCTGCGCTACTCCATGCGGAACACGGTGCTACTTATGCCATGCCTGTTGCCACCGTGATGGCTGACCTGCCTGCCGATGAAAATCAAGGTGGCGATAAAGAAATTCATATGGATGCCCTTATCCAGCGCGCCAAAGCGCTATTGGGTGATAACCGCTATCGTTATGTTTTTGAATTAGCCTTAAATCGTATTCTCGATGACATCCGCGATGATTTGCAGGGGTTTGGCGTTGTCTACGATGAGTGGTACCTGGAGCGTACCTTGGCGGAATCCGGCGCGGTCAACCGGGCCATTGCTAAACTGCGGCAAACCGAGCATATCTATGAGCGTGATGGCGCTTTGTGGTTTCGTTCCAGCGCCTTCGGGGATGAAAAAGACCGGGTGGTGCAACGGGAAAATGGCCAAACCACCTATTTTGCTTCGGATATCGCTTACCATCTGGAAAAGTTCCAGCGGGGCTTTGAACAAGTCATCGATGTCTGGGGAGCGGATCACCATGGTTATGTGCCGCGGGTCAAGGCAGCCCTCCAGGCCATGGGGTTAAACCCACAACACTTACAGGTGTTATTGGTGCAGTTTGCTATCCTCTACCGCAGCGGTGTACGGGCACAAATGTCGACCCGCTCTGGAGAATTTGTCACGCTGCGAGAACTGCGCAGAGAAGTGGGTAAAGATGCGGCGCGCTTTTTTTATGTGCAGCGTAAAAGTGAACAACATCTGGATTTTGATTTGGATTTGGCGAAAGCGCAATCGAAAGACAACCCCGTTTATTATATTCAATATGCCCATGCTCGGGTGTGCAGCGTTATGGCAAAACTGACGGAGAAAAACTGGGTGCATGATCCCGCGCACGGGATAACCCATTTGGTACTTCTGGAGGAACCCCATGAACAGGCATTGCTGGTGGCCTTATCCCGCTATCCTGAGGTGCTAGAGGCAGCAGCCCTGGCCCACGAACCCCATCAGATTGCTCATTACTTGCGGGAACTTGCTAACGGATTTCATACCTATTACAACGAACACAGAGTGTTGGTGGAAAATGATGCGCTGCGGGATGCGCGCTTGAGTTTAAGTCTCGCTGTGCGTCAAGTCATACGTAATGGATTAAATTTATTGGGTGTTTCGGCGCCGGAGGCCATGTGAGTATTAAACGCGATTATAAACCTGCTAGTTCCTGGAAAACCCGTCGCCGACTGCGCCTGCATGGTTTATTGGTTATCACGTTGGTTGTGATAGGACTTTTCGGCACCTTGCTGGTTTATTTGAGTCGTGATACGTCGATGGAGGTGGCTTCTTCGGATACTGCTATGGAGTCAACTGAATCTTCGACGCCTCTTAAACCACCGGCGCCACTAAAACCCAAATATGACTTTTACAATGTGTTGCCAGAACGGCCTTTGATTATCCCTCCCGAGGAAAACACAGTGGCGGATTCGCCACCTCCTCTAGTGCCGCAAGCTATTGATGAGCCAGATCCAAGCACAGCGGCGCTCGCAAACCCGCCCTCTGTTTCACCACCGGTGTCCCCTCCGACGTCGCCGAAGCCTAGTTATTTTATTCAAGCCGGATCTTTTCTTAATCCTGCGGATGCTGACCGACGTAAAGCATCCATCGCTATGTTGGGGGTGCCCGCTCAAATACAAACTTTTCAGCGAGAAGACGGCGCAATGCTGCATCGGGTCCGGATTGGGCCCATCGACGATGTACAGGCAGTGGAAACCCTACAACAGCGTCTTGAAGCAAGCAAGATTTCGTCTATTGCGATTCGTGCGCAGTAGTCATGGGTATGTTTGAAGGATTTAAAATAGCAGTTTGGGAAGTGCTTAATATAATTAAGAAGTGTCTTATCTATTAAATAGACGGTATTAGCGCACCTGTGGCGGTGATTATGAAAGCGCAGGCTATAAGCAGCATAGGAATCTTTTTTTTGCTACTGATTCCAGGGGTCCAGGCGGCTCCTTTTCCTTTTGTGGATCAGGTTGAAAAAGCCCTGCAGAACGATATCGGTGAACAAGATCCCATAGCCCAACCCGAGCCCGTTGCTCTGAACGCAGATTGGTGGCGCTACTTTGAGGTCACTGGCGCAACTTTAGGGCAGCGTGTGCAAGGGTTTGTTAGCCGCTTGGACGCTTTGCCCGCTGAACTCTCCGCCGAGACCCAAGCAGCCGCACGTCCGCTGATTGGCGTTATTCGGCTTAATCTCCAGGCGCTGCCTAGAGCAAAATCCCAGCCCACCCCAGAGCTGCCTCCACCCAACACGTACCGACAAACCTATACCCTCTCCCAATTCCTGACCATCGCTGAGCGTTTGCGCGGTATCCAGAGCGAAATTCGGGAAGATCGTGATGATATAGCCACCGCGGAGCGAGCCGTTAGAATAAAGAGCCGCCATGTGGATACCTTAATGGCTGCCTATTTGGGACTTGCTTCCAGCGATTCTTCTCGACTCATGCGGGGATTACAGATCATTGCTGAGCGTTCGGTTATCGCCATTGCCTACGAACGCTTGCGCGTTCGCAAGGCGGAGCTGGCAGCCAATGAAATTTTGGTCAAGCAATTGACCGATGAGCAGCAAATTGCTACCCAACGCCTAGTAGCGGAACGAAGTGATTTATATGCCTTGGAACAGGCTATTGAGCAAGCCCAAGAACGCTTGCGGGAAGCTGAAGCCCGCTCCATCAATGAACAGTCCAGGGCTCTGAACGTCGTCGGTGAAAATCCCGAAGACAGAGCCACTGAACGGAATCGGCAGCAGCGGGTGGTGCAAGCATTGGTGGAAGAAGCTATCGCCCGAGTACGGGTACTACGGTTGCAGGCTGAAAAGCAACTGGTTTCTTTGCTGGTTCCTGACACGGAAGTGGACGGCAGAACCCTGCGTCGGCTGCTCGAGGAGTGGGGATCACGACTCAGTGATATTCGTCGGCAGGCGTTTACTTGGACGGTTCGTAGTGACCGGGAACGGCAACGGGCGGGTGATTCGGTGGCTGTGGCGCCCATGGAAGCGCCGCTGCTTACCTCAGTGACATTGATCAACGAAGAACGCCTACAGGTAGCCCAAGAGACCTTGGTGACTTTGCAGCGGTTGGACGATGAACTGACTCAAGTGGATCTGATTGTTCGATTAGTGGACGAAAAATTGACCCGTCGGGAAGGTGGCTTAGGGAATTGGTGGCTACAGTTAGAGTACGCCTTTACGCAAGCATGGGATAAAAGTGCGGCTTGGATCTCCACAAGTCTTTTTAAAATCGGAGAAGCCCCGGTCACAGCGCTGGGTTTATTACGCGTGATCGTTATATTGACGGTGGCGTGGTGGTTGTCTTATGGGTTTCGTAAGGGGCTTGCTCGGCTGAGTCAACGTCGTGAGGACTTAGATGGTTCAGCCCTTTACACGGTGGGACGTCTTTCCCATTACGTCCTTATCATTATTGGGTTTATTGTCGGGCTGGCGTCCATCGGCGTGGATTTTACAAATTTTGCCCTGGTGGCTGGCGCTATTGCCATTGGTATCGGTTTTGGATTGCAATCCATCGTCAATAATTTTGTCTCGGGGCTTATCCTACTGTTTGAGCGTAGCCTAAAAGTGGGAGACTTTGTGGAACTGGCCTCTGGAACGGCTGGTGAGGTTCGAGAAATCAATGTCCGTAGCACGTTGATTAATACCAATGACAACGTGGATATTGTCGTCCCCAATTCAGAATTTATGAATACCCAAGTGATCAACTGGACCCTTTCCGAGGGGTACTGTCGTATTCATCTTCCGTTTCGGATTGCCTATGGAACCGACAAGGAAAAGGTCCGCCAAGCCGGTCTGGAGGCGGCTGAAAAGTTACCCCATACCTTAAGGGGAGTACCGGGCAAAAATCCGGGCGTCTGGTTGGTGCGCTTTGGCGAAAGCTGTCTTGAATTCGAACTGGTGGTATGGCTGACGCCGCGGGCTGTGAAAAGACCAGGCGCGGTTCAAGCCGCCTATATGTGGGAAATCGACTCGGCTTTGCGTCGCCACAATATTCAGATACCGTTTCCACAACGGGATGTACATTTACGATCCGGTTTTAAAGAATTGACAGCGACTGATGAGTATCAACCTGGAGCAGCCAAGTTGGGCGTTGTGTTAGAAAAGCCTTGATTGGGCGCCGCTATAGTTTGTTGAGTCTTGTGTTTAGTACTGATAACGAAAGACAGCGTCAGAAAAAAAGAAATTTTAAATTTTATTAAGCAACTGAGGTAGGGTTTTTCTAAGCGTTCCTTTGCAAAATGGTTTTTCGACAATCTTGTTGGACCCTGCCTATAGGTGCATCATGGGAACTATACCGTGAAATTCTCAGAGCTAGTCAGATTACTTGAGGAGAACGGATTTAGGATGGTCAAAGAGAAGGGATCGATACGGTACTATGGCAGGTCTGGTTGGGACAGGCTGATTCGCATTGACTATCATGGTACAAAAGAAGTTCCCACTGGCACATGCTATTCCATTTTGAAGGCTGCTGGGATCAAACGCCCTTAAAGAGAATGTAAAAATGATTGATCTGCCCTATTCACTTATCGTCGAAGCAACACAGGAGCCAGACTATTTTGGCTTTTACTCTCCGGATCTGGAAGGCTTTACAGGTATTGGACATTCAGTAGAAGACTGCATTTATAAAGCAAAATGGGGGATGAAAGAGCATGTTGCTCTGCTTAAAGAACAAGGGCTTTCAATTCCATCAGTCAATTCTGATCCAAAGATTATCATAGAAAATGAGAAAAAGACTGCTGTTGCTTAACCTTTACAGCTTGGCCAAATAATCAACCAACTAGACGTCTGGACTGTGCCTGTTACTTCACTTAACAGCAGCCGGATCGTTTTCTTCGCTTTTACGTTGCCGCACTAACCGCTTATTTAAGGCGTGCCGCGTCAAACCCAATAAACTCGCTGCAATACCCTGGTTACCATCGGCCCGGCGTAACGCCTCTTCGATTAAATAATGCTCTGCTTCTTTTAAGGTGGGTAATCGATCCGCAAATATTTTTTCCAGCTCGGTGCTGTTGGTATCCCAGTCGAGATCATCTTGCAGGATTACATTTTGATCATATCCCATGGCTTCTTTAAAGCTTTTTAGGGACAAGGTGGCGCTTTGATGGCGGGCAACCGCGTCGTGAACCATGGCTTCTAGTTCCCTCACGTTACCAGGAAAAGGGTACGTCTTGAGCAAACTGTAAAGCTCGGTTGGAACCGCTGGAACAGCTTTTTCTAAAGCCTGGGCGGACTTTTCCAGAAAGTGATTAAATAACAGCGCTAGGTCATCCTTGCGTTCCCGTATGGGCGGGATATGAATATGATGGCCACGGAGCCGATAGAACAGGTCTTTACGAAAATGGCCATCGCGGATGAGTTGCGTAATATCTTGATTGGTGGCGACAACGACCCGGGCATTGCTATGTCTGGGTTGGTCTGCCCCAAGGGGATAATATTTTCGTTCCTGGAGAAGACGCAGTAATTTAATCTGGGAGGTTTCCCGGAGGTCGCCTATTTCATCGAGAAACAGCGTCCCGTCTGCTGCTGCGGCCACCAGCCCGTCGCGGGCTTTTTCTGCTCCAGTAAATGCTCCCCGTTTATGGCCAAACAAGGTGTCGGTAAAAACAGCGTCGTCCAAGCCTGCCACATCCACCGCCACGAATTTCGCCTTGGGTCTTGAGAGGGCATGAACGGCTTTTGCAATAAGTTCTTTGCCAGTCCCCGTTTCTCCCGTTATTAAGACAGGTTGTGCTGAGGCGCCAATGGCTTCCACATAACGGAAGATGTCTTGCATGGCTCGGTTTTGGGTAATAGTTTCAGCAAAAGCCTCCGGCTGTTTGAGGGTGCTGCTCAGCAGGCGTTCTTTGAGAGAGGTAAGTTCACTGCGCAAAGCCCGCATTTCCACCGCCCGATTGACAGCCGTTATAAAGCGGTCTCTTTCCAGGGGTTTTACTAAGTAATCAAAGGCCCCTGTTTTCATACAGGCAACGGCGGTGTCCAAATCATCGGTAGCCGTCAGGATGATGACTGGAATGTCTGGATAGTCCACCACCATCCGCTCCAATACTGTTTGTCCCGATAGATAAGGCATACTAAGATCCAACACCAATACAGCAGGTTCGTCTTTCTCCATGTGGGATAGAACATCACGACTATCCTGGAGAGTGACAACCTGTTTGATGCCTGAGGTACGCAACGCAACACTGGCGCTACGGAGAATTTGCAAATCGTCGTCTACTAACAAGACAGGCAGTTCTGTCGCGTAGTTATTTGTCACAAATGATTACCTTCAAGACTTACCCATAAAGGACTTGCGTGGCTTGTGAAAAGAGGTGTCGACGGCCTGGACGGCCGTCGTCAAGCTTACAAGGATGTATTTACAGCGTCCTCTGGAACAAGCTGCGTAAGTCCTAACTTTAATTATCAAAATTCCATGTTCACCCACTGGGGGAATTCGCTGTAGAAAGTGCTGTGTCATGATGAGGATGGTGGATATTTGAGATCAAGGGTAACTTGACGCAGACCACCGTTCCCTGACCGGGTTTCGAAGTAAACGATAACGTCCCACCATGGGCCATAACCAGTTTATAGGTAATAAATAAGCCCAATCCCGTGCCGCCTTGATCTTGTTTAGTGGTAAAAAAGGGTTCAAAGATCCGCTCCAAATGTTCTGCTGGAATACCCATGCCTTCGTCTTCTACCTGTAATTCTACCCTATTGGTTGCCCAGTCTGCGTGCGTACTGAGACGAATAGCCCGGCTAGCGTCGGGTAAGGCATCCAAGGCATTGAGCACCAGGTTGACGATGACCTGTTCAATTTGTTGAGGGTTGCCAACTAATAGGGGCAAATTATTTTCCAGATTAACTTGTAACCGTTCAGTTTTCTTTTTAATCGCGTGGCTTAGCAGATCGAGGGCTCTTTTTATGACCGTATTAAGATTAAATGTCGTCGGTAGGGTATTATCACTGGGCCGTGCAAAATCTCTCAGTTCGGCCACAATTTTTTGGATTTTCACGGCGCCATCCACAATATCTTGGAGCAGCATGGGAAAGGTTTCGCGCAGCTCTCCATAGGGAAGGTTTCCCACCCATGTCACCTGGTCCTCATCCAGGTAGCTATCTAAAAGATCCACTAGATCGCCCCAGGTACCCAGTAAAGACTGGGCATTCATTTGCATCATTTGGTTTGGGTTGTTGATTTCGTGAGCGACACCCGACACTAAAATACCTATTGCCGCCATTTTATCCGCTTGAATGAGCTGTATTTCCTGACGCCGCATCCGGGTTTCCATGCGTTTACGTTCGGTGATGTCGCGGCACAGGCTTTGAATGAATGTTTTGCCATCGATTTCAACAACGCGGCTATTCACTAACATGTCGCGAATATCATTAGCTTTGGTGCGGAGTTTTGTTTCAAAATTATCCGAACCTGTCTCAACAATTCTGTGTACATGTCGAGCAATTTCGTCTGAGGATTCAAGGGATTTGATATCAGCAACCGTGAGACGTCTAAATTCTTCCCGGGTATAGCCAAGATTTTCATGGGCCTTATCGTTAAATCCTATAATGGCGGCTGTTTTTAAATCGATTAACAAAATGGAATCAGGGGCTTGTTCAAATAAAATCCGGTAGCGAGCCTCCGAAGCCCGTAGCGCCGCTTCGGCTTGTTTGCGCTCGCTAATATCGCGGATGATACTGTCTAAAAAATTTATACCCTGAATTGCGATAGCCCGTAAACTCACTTCTACCGGGAACTCACTACCATCTTTACGCTTATGCATGGTCTCAAACAACAAGCTGCCCTTACGTTTAAGCTGCTGCATTTGCCCGTCGACCATGGTTAAGGTCTCGGATGCCTGCAAATTTCTAAAATTTAGTTGCAAGAGTTCTTGGTGAGGATAACCATAGGCTGAGGCGGCGCTAGCATTGACTTCCAGAATTTGACCGGAATTGTCCATCAGTAACACGATATCATTGCCGTATTTGGCGAGATAATCAAAATGCTGCACGAGAGCCTGCTGAGCAAGTTCGTTTTTGGCTGAGATCGCCGTTAGCGTATGGTTAACGAGGGCATATAGCAAAAAAGCAGTAACACCGATAAAAAGAAAGCCTTTGTAAAACTGAAACGTCGCCAGTTGTTGGGAATTATCGGCAATTAGGTAAACTAGCGCATCGGACGCATAGATCCAGAGGCTCGCTAGTAGAGCATAAAGCGCACTAATCCAAGCGGCGGTTAACCTACCTTTGGCTTGCTGAGTCGGTTTAGCCATGGCGTATGAGAGATCAATGCACGCTGGGGTTCGATAAAAAGTATTGTCCTCGCAACCAGAAAGTCGTAGTGGCTACCGCACAGTGATGCGGACCCTAGACCCGGGCAATGCTAATTTTCACGAGAAATTATTATAAGAGAAAGCCACCTGTCAATGCAGAGTGTTTAGTCTGATTTTGCGCAACATCGTGGACACGGGTCTTTGCCATCTATTAAGTATGTGTGCTGTTTTTTTGTATCGGGTCCGGATTTTCTCTAAATTCATAGCGAAATAGATGGTATGACAGCGTCATACGATTTGTTAACATCATGGACTGTTAAATCACCTAGAGGAACGTTATGCGCATTAACGCCCGTTTGGATCAAGAAAGCGAACAGTATTTACGCTATCTGCAAGAAGTTACCGGCAAGAGTTGCACTGAAATCGTCAAAGAGTCCCTTACCCGTTACTATCACAGTGTCGCTGGCGATTCGCAGCGCAAAAACAAACAACTTGTAGAAGAATTGGCTGGCATTGCCGTAGGACCCAGCGATGGTTCAGTCAACTACAAAGAGTACGTGAAAGATTATGTTAGTGTAAAACACGGTCATCGGTGATACGGGTTTTTGGTACGCGCTGATTAATCGTCAAGATCATTATCACTCACAGGCCAGAATTGCGCTGGAAAACCTTTCTCAAACCTTGATCACCACTTGGCCAGTAATTACCGAGACCGGTTATTTATTGTTACCATAATCGCCAAGGTTTTCCTGTTGAGGTATGCGCTCTGCTAATAGCGATGCTTCGGGATTATGTTACATATCCAATATCCCCAGTCTACTTCTCGCCAATTGGTGTTGTTCTTGTTTTTCCATTTCTAAGAGGTTTTGAAAGACTTCTTTGACTTCGCTAATCGCTGCTGAATTGTCGATCATTTCTTTGTAGAGTTCGATAAGACAGTTATCCAACCGCATGGCCAGCTCGATTATTTCGTCTACCGATAAATTAGGTACAATATCAATATTGTTAATCGGTTCTAGCAATGCTAGGTCAGGCACATACTGAAACCAGGTATCTAATATTTTTTCAGAGGCTTCTTGTTCATAGTCTGCAAGGCTTTTGGCAAGATGGTTTTCGTGCCGACTTAAGTAGTCTAACAATAATTTAAGCCGTTCTTGATCTTCGTGATTGGCAAGTTCTCTATAAAGATTTCTCGCCTTCCTGTGAAATTGTTTAACAAAATCAAGTACGTCTCGGGTTGTTTCAAATCTCATTAGAAATTCCTTCGGGTTGCAATACAAAAAGTAACAGGCTGCGGGTAACAAGTTTGACTATTAAATTTAGCATAAAAAAAGGTTAGAAATCGCAAACCCTAGGTAGTCCATTCGCAGCGTTTTACGATATAGGTCTATAATCAGTGGATGCGTATCAACCGTATTAGTCACTCTCAATAATATTTGTTGCCAATGACCCACCTGCGTCTTCGTATCGATTTTGGACCGGCTAAAACCC
Organism: uncultured Candidatus Competibacteraceae bacterium; assembly: GCA_964527085.1. GTDB lineage: Bacteria > Pseudomonadota > Gammaproteobacteria > Competibacterales > Competibacteraceae > CAYRGG01. The sequence continues at coordinate 3,449 of CAZGON010000085.1, read as the reverse complement.
GATCCCTGGGACCTGGCAAAATTCAGCTCCTAGAGCGTATCGGCGAACTAGGTTCAATCGCTGCAGCAGCCCGTTCCATGGGTATGGCTTATCGGCGTGCTTGGTTATTAGTGGATAGCATGAACCACTGTTTTCGGACACCTGTATTGCTTACCCGCAAAGGCGGCAAAGCCCAAGGCGGCGCTTATCTAACACCGTTCGGCGAGGCGTTGATTGCCCGCTATCGAGCCATGGAAGCTAAAACCCAGGCTGTTCTTAGCCAACATATCGAAGCGTTGGAGCAGGAGCTGGCCTGCGAAACCTATGCCGAAGCCACTACAGCAACGCTGTCAGATAAGCTGAATCGTGCGTAGCAGGGAGGCCAAGACTATGCCGATCCATGGCGACGCTTTTGATCAGGGCATAAACGGTATCGCCAGATTGTAGCTGCAGCTCGTCAACTGTGAGCCGCATAACCCGAGCCACTAAGGCCGTCCCATTGGCATCCAAATGAACTTCCGCAAAAGGGCCGGATTCTGTGCTGATCTCTACAATCTGTGCGGGAATTTGGTTGCGTATACTAACCTCTCGAAGAGGTTGCCTAGCAACGGCTACATCCCGTGCCCGGACCCGGGCTCGGATAGTACTGCCGAGCGTCTGGTCCACTTGGGGTACCTGCAAATGGCCACCGGCAAAGGCCAGGGTGGTAAGACCATAATCATTATTATGACTAACAACATGGGCTTCGATGACGGCACCGGCTTCATAGCGCCCGGTAAGGGGACGTAGATCAAGGCGGCTCATGAGTTGTTGCGCCGAACCCATGGCGGCCACTCGTCCATCTGAAATCAATACCAACGTGGTTGCCAGGCGGGTAATTTCCTCCAATGCGTGGCTGACGTAAACGGTGGGCAGACGCAATTCATCCCGTAGACGTTCGATATAGGGGAGAATTTCCGCCTTGCGGGCCGCATCTAACGAGGCCAACGGTTCGTCCAACAGCAGTAACTGGGGGCTGGCCAGCAAGGCTCGGCCTATGGCAACCCGCTGTTTTTCGCCCCCCGAGAGCATCCCAGGCCGACGCCCTAATAAATCCTCAATACCCAGTAAATCCACCACCTGCTGGAATGCTGCATAGCGTTCAGCGCGGGGCGTGAACCAACGTCCGTAGAGGAGATTTTGACGCACATTCAGATGGGGAAATAAGCGGGCGTCTTGAAACACATAACCAAGCCGCCGCTGACGGGTAGGTACGTTAATACCCTTTTGGCCATCAAACAGCACCTGGCCATTGACAACGATACGACCCCGCTGCGGACGTAGCAGTCCGCTGATCATTCTGATCAAAGAACTCTTACCGGCGCCGGAGCGGCCAAACAGTGCCGTTATCCCCCCATCACTGGCAAATTGCGCGTCTACTTGAAACTGACCGAGACGGCGTTGAATATTGATTTCTAGTGTCATAATGGTATTGCGCAAAGCTGGCTAGAACTTGTCCAAAAAGGACTTGCGTAGCTTGTGAAAGAGGTGTCGACGGCCCGGATGGCCGTCGTCAAGCCTATAAGGATATATTCACGGCGTCCTCTGGAACGAGCTACGCAAGTCCTGTATATGTAACTTTTGAAGGTCATAGTCCCCGCACCCGATGTTGCAGCCGTTTAGCCAGTAGTTCAGAGGCCATCAGTGCTAACAGTGACACCGCGACGGCGATCAGCACCAGCCGTAGCGCGGCGGCTTCGCCACTCGGCGTCTGGGTTAACGTATAGATAGCGCTGGGTAGGGTGCGAGTCTCGCCAGGAATATTAGACACAAAGGTAATGGTGGCCCCAAATTCGCCGAGACTCTTGGCAAAACCCAATACAGCACCAGCCAGCAAACCGGGCAACGCAAGGGGGAGCGTGATGGTCAAAAAAATCCACAGCCGGGATGCGCCCAAGGTACCAGCGGCTTCTTCCAAACCATCATCGATGGTCTCCAGCGACAGCCGGATGGGGCGCACCATGAGAGGGAAGCTCATCACCGCGGCAGCCACCACAGCCCCCGTCCAGCGAAACGCAAACACTATATTGAAGGTTTGTTCCAACCAAGCCCCCAAAGGCCCCCGCCGCCCTAATAAAAGCAGCAACAGATAACCGGTCACCACAGGTGGTAGCACAAGGGGTAAATGCACCAAACCATTGAGCAGTGTTTTACCGGGGAAATGATACCGCGCCAGTAGCAACGCGGTGAACAGCGCCAGGGGTAAACCCGTCAGTACGCTCCAAAACGCCACCCGCAGGCTGAGGGTGATGGCTTCGATCTCGTCCGGGGTTAACGGTGTCACAGGGTTACTGAATCACAGCGAAACCATAGCGCTCGAAAACCGCCTTAGCCGCATCCGAGCGCAGAAAGACGAGCCACTTTTCTGCGGCGGGGTGATTACGTCCGGCAATACCCGCTGCTGGGTAAACAATGGGTGGATGACTGGAAGCCGGGAAGGTGTCCACAATACGCACCTCGGGTTCTACCACCGTATCCGATTGATACACAATACCCAGCGGCGCTTCACCCCGAGCGACTAGGGCTAAAGCAATCCGTACCGTGTCAGAGCGTGCCACCTGCGGCGCTACCTGGGTCCACACAGCTAAGTTCTCGAGGGCAGTACGGCCGTAGATACCGGCTGGCACATGGTCAGGATCACCCATGGCTAGACGTTCATCACCTAAACGCTCAGCAAGGGGGAAATTAGCTGCGATCTTGAGTTGGACTTTGCTTGTCTGGGGTGCAATGAGCACTAGCCTATTTGTTAGCAGATTAAAACGGGAACCCGGCTCCACATAGTCCCGTTGTTCCAGATAATCCATCCAGTCTGGCGCTGCCGAAATAAAAACATCTGCGGGCGCCCCCTGTTCAATTTGGCGAGCTAGGGTAGAACTCGATGCGAAGGAGACGGTGACTTCTTCGCCCGTGCTGTGTTGGAAATCTGCAGCCAATGTATCGATGACATCCGTGAGGCTCCCAGCGGCAAACACCATCAGGTTTTCAGCCAGGGCTGGTGAGAACGAGAGTATAACAGCCAGGCATAAACTGCTGGCAAATGACCAACGGATAGCGTTGCGGAGAATAGCTAAACGCTTTACGTAGCTATTAGAAAATCTCATTATCTTTGCCCCAGGAATACGATATGTTTTGGTGAATATATCGAAACATTGCGGGCAATACAAGTTGTTAGGTCTCACCATTTCGCTATTGCAGGGCGGAAAGAAAAACTGAAATAAATACGTCAAAGGCGTATATTTACCACTATGGTCATTATAGAAACAAGTATCTTTACCCAGCGTATTGAAAAACTCATGAGCGATGATGCTTACAAGGAACTGCAAAAAGCGCTAGAACGTTTTCGCTTTAATTGTACACAAGGCAGCCGAAGAGAGGTGCGCGGAATGTACACTTGGGTACCTGAGCACGCCGATACCGAAGGCTAACGATGT